>NZ_JBYOJV010000029.1:0-58129 GCF_057798835.1 Cupriavidus sp. 291-E7 | reverse complement strand
ATACGCCAGTTGCCAGTGATCCATCGCGCTTTCTCCCAAGCGGTAGACGGACCGCCGAGATTAGCGGCAAGAAGGCTGAGACGCAAGGCGACGTGGGGCGGAGCCCACCACTGCACTGCCAGTTCCTCCTAACGACCCGCGCGCTGCCGTAGTGGCTGTTCAGTCTCTTCCACGCGTCTGGCAAGATTGAGTTGCGCGATTGCTGTGATCGCCGGCGACGATGGCGTAGACACAGGGATTCCTGCGGGACACTTGTGCACATACCACGTCAGCCGCACAGGACCGTAAGGCAGCGTTAATCGAGCGAGGGTCGGACCATTGTCAGGTGCCTACGCGCGACTGCGACGTGATCGAAATCAACGCGATAGGGTTGCATGGCGATCCCGCGTTGCTACACTCGCTAAGGGGTATTTCCGGGAAGTTCATCATGGCGACATATTTTCGTGGGGACGTCACCATCGTGACGGCGGTGGAGGAACTGGTCGCCGGTCGATATCGCGGATTTCTGACATTTGATACCGAAGCGGGCCAGTGGCGATATGACTGCCCAAAGTGCCACGGCACGCCGCTGGAAGCGCGTGCAGATGCTGACGCGGATCTGGAGTATGCCTACCGGCGGTATCTGACGATCCCCTTGGTCCGCAACGACTCGGGCACGCTCCACTGATTCCGGAGTGGCGCCTGGACTGCCGTGATCGAACCGGGGCAGGATCTCTTCAGAAGGGTGGGCTACCACGACTTCCGGGCCTATACGCAATTGACCAGCGGCGGCCTGCACCAGGGCTTTGTCTTGGCGCGTCACCACACGATGGTCGGCACAGTACAGGCCGTGTTTCGTGCCGGCAAACCGCATCCGCAGAGTTCGGAGGCAATGTTGATGGCCCTGGCGAAACTGGATCAGTGGGCGACCCTCGCCAGCGAAGCCGATCTACCTCTGCAAGCCGGCGAACAATCTATCTGATGACTGTTTGTTTCGCGCAGGTTGGCGCGCAATCCAATCTGAAGCGGGAATTCCCGTCACACCATTTTTTGGCGATGCGCGGACGACGCATACCCGCCCAAATGGTGGAATGACATGCCTCGCACCTCAGCCGTTTGCGCTGCCGAAAATTGCCGCCGCAGGGGCATCTGTGCTCTATGCTGAATCTAGGCGCCCACCCTGGTGGCGCGCTTTAGGGCGACCCGCCGCCTTCTCTGACTGGTGGCGGGCCTTTTTCCTGCCTTCCGGCCGGCGATTGCCCACCTCGATCTCGAGTCCAACTTGCTCATCGTTCTCCTGCGCTGCGGCAATCGCGCGTTACTCATTCCACGCGACCAGGCACTGATCGACTGTCCGCCCCTTGTGCGCCTCTGACTGGGCACGCCGGAATTCCAGGGTGACGACGAAATCACGCTCGACAGTTGGGTGCCCGGATTCAATCCGCCGGTGATTCTGGCCGACCTTCTGCGGCAGGGCTTCTGCGCCTTGGATCAGAATGGAGTGGTACGGGGATTTTCGGGACCGGTGCTGGCGTATGCACGAGATAGGAGCGCTACGGATTTGCTTCGAGACGGGGAGCCACTACATGGAAACCCGCGTAGTTAAGCCAGAGTGAGGCTGATTCTTCGGGCCGATTCCGGCCATCGCCGAATGCCCGACGGCCAAGATGTACTTGTTTGTTGAGATTCTGGCGAACACCGAACACCAATCAAAGCGTCTACGCACAGTCGACCGGGCCCATCGTGGTAACAGCGGTTTGTGGCTGTTCGTGCATCGCTTTTGGGGCGGCCAGCGTTCCGGAATCAGGCGCAAAGGCGCCAGTCAGTAGGTGACTGATTTGACTGGGATTTCAGGCAGTCATCGTCCGGAAACCCGCGTGGATGCTAGGGGTGGCTACCCCGGTAAATTGCACGGAAATCAAGGGGACCCCTGTTCGAGCTGAACATCGACATCCTGTGCGCCAACTCCAGCCAGGCCAAGGGCCGCGTGGAGCGGATGAACGGCACCCTGCAGGACCGGCTGGTGAAGGAACTGCGGCTGCGGGAGATTTCCAGCATGGCAGCCGCCAACGCCTATGCGCAAAGCTTCATCGCCGACTTCAATGCGCGCTTCGGCAAGGTGCCGCGCAGCGACTTCGATGCGCACCGGGCGCTGCGCGATGACGAGGATCTGGCACGGATCTTCAGCTGGCGCGAATGGCGCAAGGTCTCGCAGAGCCTGACACTGCAGTACGACAAGACCATGTACCTGCTGGAGGACCGCCCGGAGCACCGTCGGCTGATCCACCGCTACATCGAGGTGGCCGAGTATCCGGACGGGGGGATCGAGCTGTGGGCCAATGGCGCGTCCCTGCCCTTCACCACGTATCACCGGTTCCCGGAGATCGACCAGGGGGCGATCGTCGAGAACAAGCGGCTCGGCCATGTGCTGGCGATCGCGGCGCGCGTGCAGGCGCTGCGCGACAACCGGCATCAGGCGGGGCCGTCGCGCACGCTGTCGGGCGGCCCGCCGCGCGCGGTGCAGGCCGCGCCGAACGTCAAGCGCCAGCGGCTGATCAACCGGCTCGATCTGGAGCGGGCGATGGTGGGACCCGACGGCCCCCACCCTGCTCCAGCCTCAGGTGCTGCCGGCCAGCGCCACCGCCCGACAGCCCCCCCACAACAAACATCCCACCCCGCACAAAAAGCACGCTCGCACTGCATTTCTATTTGGCCAGCGCCACGACATCTAAAAACCGCCACAACACGGCCACATTTCCTACGTTCTTGCGGGACAGCCCCACGCCGACAAGGAGCCCGGCGTTAGCTACCGTAGGACGCTTACCGATACCGAAAGGTTGATTTGGGCTGAACACTGGAGATGGGTAACAAGGAGACGATTATGGCCAACGATATCCATGTCGTTCCAGCTGGTGAGGGTTGGGCCGTAGAGGCAGCTGGAGGGGGCAAGCGCACGATGTTCGCTACTCCTCTCTCCCAATGTTTGCGGACATGCTTATTTGCTGCTTACTACGCTTGCTCCAGAACCCCCGCCGGGGCTGGCGCTCTGGGTCCCTCCCATGTAAGTTTCACAGAGTTCACGGATGCGGGCGAGCGCAGGCGGCAATGCCTTACCTTCCAATGTCACAAAGGCGAACTGAGACGTCAAATGCATGAGCGGCTGCAGCGTTAGCAGCATCAACTCGCCGCGATCAATCAAAGGCTGGGCAACAGAAAGCACGCCGAAGAAGACAGCATCGCTTGTGCGCACCGTCTCTACCAAAGACGTCATGTCGTTCGACTGATAACGGATGACATCAAGAAAGTGTCCACCGGCGCCAAAATGCTCGTTCAGTCGATGCAGCATTTCACCGCTCATCGCTCGCCCACTTGCGGCCACAGGGAATGTTCTTAGATCCTTGAACTCGAGTTTTGGCTTTCTTGCGAGCGGGTGACCGGCATGAACAACAAAACCTAATGGCGTTGGATTGAAGGACGTTAGACAGAGGTCCCGCTCCGCCGGCACGTGATTTCGATGAACGACAATAGCGTCGATCCCTCCCCGCCGCAATTCCTGCAGCTGCATCTCAGGCGTGCCACCACTTAGCTGCAGCTTGATGGCGGGGTATCTTTGCATCATTTCGCGATATAAGGGTACAGACAATATCGCTGCTGGTGTCGGCCCGAGGCCAAGCCGTATCGAACCGCCTTCATAGTCCGCCAACATTTCAGCGCTTCGTTTAAGTTCGGCCAGCTCGACACGAATGCGTCCTGCCCGCGCAACGGCTAATTCCCCTAACGGCGTCAAGGCCTTGTTCTTCCCACGCTCCAAAAGGCGCCCGCCTAGCGCGTCTTCCAGAGACTGAATACTCCGGCTTAGGGCGGGCTGGGTGAGATGCAGCATCTCGGCAGCGCGACTGAAGGAGCGCGTTTCCACGAGGACCAAGAAGTGTTCGAGCTGCTGTAGGTTCACCCATGTCTCCTTGGAACATAACATGAGTTTTGATTATAGCCGGTTGCCATAATATGCATTGGACGTAAAGAAACTGCCTTCCTAGAATCGGTCATCCACTTTGGAGTCCGTACCATGAACGCGTTCTTCTCCCTCTCAACAACATGCCTGATTCGTATCATGGCGGTGGCATCGCTATGTTCGGCAGCCTTACCCGCCAATGCGGCAGCTTGGCCCACACGCCCGGTACAGGTCTACGTGCCGGTCGCGGCCGGAGGGGCTGCGGATGCATTGGCGCGTAGTTGGGCCGCCTATGCCTCGAAGGAAATCGGGGGGACTCTGGTTGTAGAAAACAAGCCGGGTGCAAACGGAGGTATCGCAGCAACGGTGGTTGCAAAGCAACCAGCCGACGGCTATGCCTTTCTGTTCGGAAGTACATCAAATATGTCCATCAATCCGTTCACCTACCCCAAGCTCGGCTACAGCCCTACAAAAGACTTCGATCCCGTCACCAAGATTGCCGAAACCTCGCAGGTTCTTGTGGCAAATCCATCCAGCGGCATCCGCTCGGTGCAGGATCTCGTCACCAAAGCAAAGGCAAAGCCGGGAACCCTGAATTACGGATCAGCTGGTACTGGTAACTCAACGCATTTGAACGTCGCGTTCCTCGCCAATCATTTTGGGATAACCCTGTCGCACGTACCCTACAAGGGCGCCGCACCGGCGATGATCGACTTGATTGGCGGGCAGACAGACCTGACCTCCGACGCCATCTCAGGTGCTTTGCCCCAGGTCAAGGCTGGCAAGGCAATACCCATCGTCATTTTCGGATCCAACCGATTTCCCGAGTTTCCTGGCGTCCCGACAATTGCTGAAGTCGGCATCAAGGACTTTCCGGGGGATGCCTGGTACGGTCTGATGGCGCCGAAGGGGGTGCCGAAGGAAATAGTGGCTCAGCTGACCGAAGCGACGCGCAAGTTCTGGGCCGACCCGGCCATGCAAAAGAAGATGGCAGAAATCTACATGACTCCGCCGAGGGCGCTCGGGCCCGACGCTGTCGCTCAGTCTATGCGAAAGGAAGCTCAGACGTGGGGCCCCATCGTTAAGAAGTTGGGCATCCGCAACGACTGATTCACAGGATCTCAATTTTCTCTGCTCGCATACAAGATCATGGATCAGTCGCTTACCCCGCCCGTTGCCCGGACCGTCGAGCATCTTCCGAAAGCCGAAGACTTTCTGCTTTGGCCTCCCTGCTTGCAGTCCTATGGCTACCGCATCGTGGATCGGCTGTTCGCCACCCGTACTATCAGACGTGGCGAGCGGGTACGTGAATTTCCGCGAGGTCCGGAGATCGACGTCCACTATTCGGTCGACGGCCATCGGCGCAATATCGGTGACTTGCTGGATTTGAACAATGTCGCCGGGCTACTAGTTCTGCACCGGGGCAATATCGTGCTTGAGCGCTACGGCCTGGGATTGCAGCCGTTCGACCGTTGGTCAACTATGTCGACCGTGAAATCGATGACGGCGATGCTAGTCGGCGCAGCCGTCGCGGACGGGGCAATTACTAGTCTGGATGATCCCGTCACAACCTATGTTCCGGCACTTAAGGGATGCCCCTATGACACTGTGACAGTGCGACACTTGTTAACCATGTCCTCTGGAATATCCTGGCTCGAGGACTATACGGATAAGCAATCCGACGTCAACCGATATAGCAAATCACTTGCCGACCAGGTCCCGGGAGGGGTGCTTGCGCTTTTGTGCTCCTGCCCGCGTGCGCATGCCCCCGGGGAAGTCTGGCACTACAACACCGGGGACACCTACCTGCTTGGTACCGTGGTTAGTATGGCGACAGGCCAGACGCTGGCGGACTATATGTCGGCAAGAATTTGGCAACCTTGCGGTATGGAATTTGATGGGTTTTATACCCTCGAATCTGATGGCGGCCAAGAGATTGGCGGCAGTCGAGCCGGTATGACCTTGAGAGACATCGGGCGCTTTGCCAACCTCGTTTTGGACGATGGAGTTGTCGATGGGACGCGCGTTCTTCCCGAGGGCTGGTGCGCTGAGGCGAGTATGCCAGCCTTTCTTATTCCGGAGGACGAGCAAACTGATCACCGTAAGGCCTTGCAACTTACCGGATACGGCTATAGCTGGTGGTTGCGCAGTGACGGCTCTATGCTTGCGATGGGACATTCGGGCCAACGCATCTTTATAGACCAACGCGCGCACCTGGCAGTCATTCAGTTGGCGGCGTATCCGGAGCCGCGTTATGCGAGCCCCAATGAGCCGAAGCGGGACACCGAATTGAACGCATTTATCGAGGCAGTTCGTTCCGCAATCGGAGGTTGACGTGAGAACCAGAAAAGCGATGTTGGCAACCGCACAGCCGGAGGCGGCAGAAGCTGCTGCGCGAGTACTGGTGAACGGTGGCAACTAGGTAGATGCGGCCATACCGCCGCTTTTACCCAGTGTGTGGTTACCCCGTTAATGGCGGGTATTGCCGGCGAGCAATAAAAGCAACCCGGCGCAGGCTATCATCGGCGACTATGGCGTGAACTCGGGGAGCAACACGCAGACACTCCTTTCAGTCGGTATGCGTCAGCGCTTCTGATCGCCGGAGTAGCCATACAAACGGCGGCGCTTTTTTTAGGACGGCGCACGCTTGCCGGTGTGTTTCGCCGATATCGAAAGGTAGGCACCTGAATCGAAAAGACCGCGCTCCGCCTCATTGATCTTGTTGACGACAGGACGGCCGCCCGCTGCGACCAGCAGTTCCAGAAGTCCCTCGACCAGTCCAATGCCAGCTACCACCGACGGAAAGAATGAAGGGCTGTCCACGGAAAATATCCCGGAGATGTGCGCATCCAGAGCGAGGGGCGATGCACTGCTATCGGTTATCGCCACGACTTTTGCACCGACTCGCCGCGCTATATCCGCAACGGCCAGCGATTCTCTCGAATACGGCGCAAAGCTGACGATCACGACCGCATCGGCCTTGCCGATTGAACGGCTTTGCAGTTCCAGCCCGCCCAGTTGCCCGTCAAGCAGCGAGACGGACTGCCGAAAAAGACGATAGCCGTAGAACAGCGCGTAGGCGATCGGCACGCTAGCGCGAAAGCCCGCTATATGAACGTGCGGAGCTTTGGCCAAAAGCGCCGCGACTCTGCGCAACACCTCGGTCGAATGACTCAGGGTGTCGTCCAGATTAGTTTGCAACACATCCAGCATCTCGTCGAGCATGTCGCGCTCCGGCCCGCGGTTTGCCAGCGATCGCGCTTTTTCTCCGTAGCCTTTGTGATGCAGCCCCATATCGGTTGCAAAAGCCGTCTTCAACTCCGGCCATCCGGCGAATCCCAGTTGACGTGCGAGGCGAACGAAAGTTGCGGGCTGCGAACTCGCCCGCTCGGCCAGCGCACGCATCGACGAAATCACGACCTCGTTGGGATGATCGATGATGAAGCGAGCTGCAACCTGAAGTTTGGGGCTCAGCGAGGGAAACGCGTCCAATATTGTTTGCGCAGCTGTCATGGTAAGGACACGGAGAATCAAGAATGAAACGAATGATACAGCGATCATCTCCCATCGCGCATTCAGGAAGCTGCTCGCTACCTGCGTTTCTTCTTCGCGGTGCAGGTGCCCTGCTTTGGGGCGGGCAATGCACCACGGCATCTCATTCGCGTTTAAACAGGAGCCACCAGCGAGTAAACATCAATATGCCCGCATCACAGATTGCTACATTCGGCGCACGTGTAATGTAGGTGATACGTACGTTTCAAAGGCGGTTGTAGCCTGTGTTGCAGGTCAATAACCTCGAATTCAGCGCCGTCGCTGCTCCGATGGCACGGACATTGCATTACGTGATGTGAAGATACGTTCGTTTCAACTCACCGCAAAAGATACCTATGAAATTCCTTGCACGCTGGGCTTCTCTCGTTACTGGTCTGGGTCTCGTCGGCATGCTGGCGACGTCAAGCGCATACGCCGAAGATACCCTGTCGCGTATCCACCAGGAAGGCACCGTCAAGATTGGCATGCTGACCGACTTTCCTCCGTACGGCTTCGTCGGGCCGGACCTTCAACCTCAGGGTCTCGACATCGACATGGCCCGATTGATCGCCAGCAAACTCGGCGTGAAGCCGAAGTTCGTCACGCTGGTCAGCGCCAATCGCATCGCTGCCCTTCAGGCCAATAAGGTCGACATTCTCGTCGCATCGGTGGCAAAGAGTCCCGAACGCGAAAAGGTGGTGGACTTCACCGTTCCCTACGCGCCCTACTATCAGGCCGTCTACGGAAGCAAATCCATTCCGGTGAAGAGCTTTGCGGATCTCGCAGGAAAGACAGTTGCCGTAGCCAAGGGATCCACGCAAGACGAGAATCTGCAGAAGGTCGCACCGCCCTCGACCAACATCCTGCGCTTCGAGAGTTCGACTGACGCTATTCAAGCCGTGCTATCCGGACAGAGCCAATTCATTGCGATGGGTTCTTCGGTCGTTGGACCGATTTTGAAGCAGCATCCCAACGCGAATATCGAATACAAGCTCCTGCTCAAGGACTCGCCGAACTACATAGCGGTGCGCAAAGGCGACACAGCCTTGCTCAATCAGCTTAACGAAATCATCCGAGGCGCGCGCGCAGACGGCACCCTGGAGAAGATGTCGCAGAAGTGGCTCGGCCAAGGTGTAGCCAAACTCCCGGATTGATCATGGCATCCGTCCAGGCGCATCCCGCCTGGATGAACACCCTTGGCGTGCACTGTCTCGCGTGCCGTTGTTATAGCGCGCCGGCCTAAGGGGCGGTGATTCAATACATCATCTCGGAAGACAAAATGAGCAAAGCCCTAAGAGGCTGTGTTGTTCGAAGCGCATCCTGGCGCTACGTCCTTGTGCGCTCCCCCATCACTCGCGACAAAGGCTGAGGCAGAAGCATGGGCATCAAACTTGACTTTCTTGCCGTGCTGCAGGAGTGGCAGCTGCTTTTGTCGGGCGTAGGCTGGACAGTGTGCCTGACAGGATTGGCTACCGTCGTCGGGCTGGCGCTGGGCATTGCGTTCGCGTGGACTCGTACGAGCGGCCCTGCGTGGCTAAAGCTGGTTGTGGGTACCTACGTCGAGCTTATCCGCAATACGCCCTTCATCGTGCAGTTGTTCTTCATTTTCTTCGGATTGCCTGCGGCGGGCGTAAAGCTCACGCCCGGCTCCGCAGCGGTGATCAGCATGGTAATCAACCTGAGCGCCTACGCAACCGAGATCGTGCGCGCGGGTCTTGCCGCAACGCCGAAGGGACAAATCGAGGCGGCACAGAGTCTTGCCTTGAACCGCATGCAGACTTTTACTCGCGTGATCCTTCCGCCGGCCTTGACCAAGGTGTGGCCGGCCATTAGCGGACAAATCGTCATCGTGATGCTGGGTTCTGCCGTGTGCAGCCAGATCTCGGTTCCCGAACTGAGCTATGCGGCCAACCTTATTCAGTCCCGCAACTTCAGGTCGTTCGAAGCTTCCATCATTGCCACGCTGATCTATCTGGTGCTGGCCATCGTACTGCGACGAATTTTCAACTGGGCCGGCCCACGCCTGCTCTTCGGTCGCTAGGTTTCAATCATGGTCGAATTCTCCTTCTGGGACATCCTGCGCAATTTCCTGGGCGCGGCAAAGTGGACAGTCTATCTGTCTCTCATCGCCTTCGTGGGAGGCGGCATCGTCGGTCTGGCGCTCCTGGTGCTCCATTTCGCACGCGGTGCATGGGCACGCAGATTCGTCGCCGGCTACGTACAAGTTTTCCAAGGCACCCCGCTGCTGATGCAGTTGTTCCTTGCGTACTTCGGATTGGCGCTATTCGGCGTCGATACTTCGCCGTGGGTATCGGCAGCATGCGCATTGACACTTCACGCCAGCGCCTACCTCGCCGAGATCTGGCGCGGCTGTGTCGAGTCGGTCCCCAAGGGGCAGTGGGAAGCCTCGGACAGTCTTGCGCTGTCGTTCGGCGAAAAGCTTCGCCATGTGATCCTGCCACAGGCCTCCCGCATTGCAATCGCCCCGACTGTCGGGTTCCTCGTCCAGGTCGTCAAGGGCACCGCACTGGCCTCGGTCATCGGCTTCGTCGAACTGACCAAAGCCGGAAACATGATCGCCAACGCCACCTTCAAGCCTCTTGTCGTGTACAGCTGCCTAGCTTTAGTGTACTTCGCCCTGTGTTTTCCCATCAGCCTTTGCGCACGCGTACTCGAACGGAAACTGAACTATGCAACCCGCCATTGATTACAACATCGCCGCGGCGGAAAGGCCCGCTGCACCGCCCGGAGCCCCCGTCGTCTCCATTCATGCCCTGCGCAAATCATACGGAACCAATGAGGTTCTCAAGGGCATCGACCTCGACGTGGCGCGGGGCGAGGTCATCGCAATCATCGGAAAAAGCGGTTCCGGAAAAAGCACCCTGTTGCGGTGCATAAACGGGCTCGAAGTCTTTCAGGACGGCGCCCTGACCGTGGACGGCCAGCCGCTCGTCCATGAGAGCGCTCAGGCCATGCGCGCCTTGCGCCAGCGCGTAGGCATGATCTTCCAGGGATTCAACCTGTTCCCCCACCTCTCCGTCGGGCGTAACGTCATGCTCGCGCCGACCCTTGTCAAGAAGGTTTCGTCGTCGCAGGCTAATGCGAAGGCAAGGGCGCTGCTGGAGCGCGTCGGTCTCGCCGACAAGTTCGATGCGCGGCCCGAGCAGCTCAGCGGTGGCCAGCAGCAACGCGTTGCCATCGCACGGGCACTGGCGATGCAACCCGCGGTCCTCCTGTGCGACGAAATCACTTCGGCGCTGGACCCGGAACTCGTTGGCGAAGTGTTGCGCGTGGTTGAGTCGCTCGCATCCGACGGCATGACGCTTCTGATGGTTACCCACGAAATGGCCTTCGCGCGCAAAGTGGCCGACCGGGTCATCTTCATGCATCAAGGTCGCGTGCATGAAAGCGGCACGCCTGGCGAACTGTTTCAAGATCCCAAAACGGCGGAACTCAAGCAGTTCCTCTCGTCGATACACGACTAATTTCACAGAAAGCCCTCTTCAGTCGGCGGTACACGCCGAAAAAAGACCGGCCCTTTGAGACTCGATTCAGGAACGCCGATGAGCACGATCATTCATCGTAACTTTAAGTCCACGCCTCATGTCGCACCATCCGCAAGCGGCGTCCATATCGTCGATGAAGCAGGCAAGCGCTATCTCGATGCAAGCGGATGCGCTGCCGTGTCCTGTCTCGGCCACGCGCATCCCGATGTGCTGGCGGCCTTACACTCGCAAATCGACAAGCTGGCGTACGCGCATACCAGCTTCTTTACCAGCGAGGTTGTCGAGGAACTGGCCGATCATCTGGTTGCTCACGCGCCGGAAGGCATGGTTTTCTCGTGATCGAGCCGGAGTTATATCGAACGCAGCGTCGAAACAAAGGAAAAACATGTCGACAAATACAGAAGCACGAATCAAGGATGCCCGTTTACAGGCGCTTGTAGAGACCGTCGGGCTAGGCCTGAACTGGCAGCGTTGCCCGGATGAAGTCCGGGAAGCATATGCGCTCGCCGAAACCTATGTGTCGATGCTGCCCGCCGTCGTGGACGCGCATGTCGCGCCCTGGGTCTTTCCCGGCAGCGAGGCCGCAACATCATGACGAACCATAGGACGCTGGCCGAACTGTCGGCGCGGGACATGTTAGCCGGATACCGCGCGGGAACATTTTCGCCAGTGGATGTCGTCGAAGACGTGTTGCAGCGCATTGATGCCCTCAACCCGGAGATTAACGCCTTTCTTAGCGTTCAGGCCGAACAGGCCCGCAATGATGCGCGCGGGCTGTCGGCGGATCGCGCGGGATTCAGCCGTCCCCTGGCGGGTGTTCCCGTCGCGATCAAGGACATCATCGACGTGCAGGGGGTGCCCACCACGTGTCATTCGGCGGTGATGGCAGGCACGATCGCGGCGCGGGACGCCGAGGTTGTGCGACACCTACGGCGAGCGGGCGCCATCGTCATCGGCAAGCTCGCCACGCATGAATTCGCTATCGGCGGACCATCTTTCGATCTGCCGTTCCCACCGGCGCGCAATCCGTGGAACACCGAACATCATCCTGGCGGCTCCTCGTCAGGTTCAGCGGCCGCGGTTGCGGCACGTCTGGTGCCGCTAGCGGTCGGAACGGATACAGCGGGTTCCATCCGCTTTCCCGCCGGCGCGTGCGGCGTGCTCGGTCTCAAGCCCACGTTCGGCTCAGTATCGTGCGACGGCGTATTTCCGCTGGCTTACTCGCTCGATCACGTCGGCCCGCTCGCCCATAGCGCGGCCGACCTGGGCACGGCGCTCGAAGTCATGAGCGCGGCGCGCAAAGTCGCACCGCTAGGCGCAGGCTCGGGCAGCAGCCTGCCGCTCAAGGGCTTGCGCATTGGCTACATCGAACATTTTCATCGGCGGGATCTGGTCGCCGCGAAAGAAGTGGCCAATGGGCTCGATAAATTCGCCGCTCGGCTCACAGAGTTGGGCGCGTCGGTCGAGTCGGTCGTTCTCCCGCCGCTGCAAGACTTTCTCGGCGTGAACCGTATCGTCATGTACTCGGAGGCATGGTCGGTGCATGCGCCGTGGATGCGCAGCCGCTCCGATGAATACGGCAAAGCCTGCCGACGCGCTTTTATGGCAGGCGCATTCATCACCAACGAGGAATACATGCGTGCGCAGCGCTTCCGGCGCTTGCTCGTGGAAAAGATGGAGGAGGTGTTCAGCCGCTTCGACTTGCTGCTCGCCGTAAGCATGCACGACGAACCGAGCCGCATAGACGATGAAGCTGGTCTGCGCCGCACCATCGCGCGGCAGGCACGGGCGGTGTTCAGCCTTACCGGACATCCGGCCATCAGCATTCCTGCGGGGCTTTCCGCTGCCGGTCTGCCGCTCGCCGTGCAAGTGGCGGCGCCCTGGCATCATGACCATCGCCTCGTGGACATCGCCAGGGTGATGGAAGCAGCGAGTCCCTGGCCTTCGCCGCCATTGTGCTCCGGTACGGCGCGAGCAGCGTCCTTGCGATAATCGATGCCGTGACGGTGAGCCGTCCGATGCATTGCCGATAAGAGATATCACGATTCAGAACATGAGAACTTCCGCGACTCCCTTCCGTATTGCCATGGCGGGCTTCGTCCAGGAGTCCGTCACCTTCGTGGACATGGCTTCAGGAATCGACGCCTTCCAGGTCACCGAATCCTCGGGTCGAGCCATGCTAGACCGGCACCGGGGCGCCAACACGCCGACGGCCGGTTTCATCGACGTCTGCGAAGGCGCTGGCTGTGAAATTGTGCCGCTGCTGTACGCGGGCGCGGCAGCCGCCGGTCCCACCACAGACGATGCCTACGAACACTACGTACAGCGGATCGTCGAGGGCCTCAAGTCCGCCGGTTCGCTCGACGGCATCCTGCTTGATCTGCACGGCGCGATGGCCACTCCGACGCGCCTGGACGCCGATGCGGAAACGCTCGAGCGCGTGCGCGCGGTCATCGGATCGAACGTGCCCCTGATGATTGCGCTGGATTACCACGCCAACATCGACAAGCGTACAGTCGATCTCGTGCACGCCCTGTTCGGCTATCACTATTCACCGCACACCGATATGGCGGAAACCGGCAAGCGAGCCGCGCGCTGCATGCTCGGGATGCTACGCGGGGAGATTCGTCCGGCGATGGCGATCCACAAGCCCGGCGTCATGGTGCCCAGCATTTTTAGCGCGACCGGGCTTGAGCCGCTCAAATCCATCGTGGATCGTTCCGTCGCGGTGGCACAGGATCCGTCCGCGTTCTGCGACGTCTCGGTGTTCGCCGGCTTCTCGTATGCCGATGTGCCGAACTGCGGCTTCTCGGTCGTGGCCGTCACGGACGACGACCCGGCGGCGGCGGCCGAACTTGCTGGATGCTTCTCGGACGAGCTTTATGCGCTTCGACGCGAACTGAATCATCCGGAACTCGTCTATTCGATCGACTCCGGCATTGCCGAAGCACAGCGCATAAAGCTAACCGAAAAGAAGCCGGTCGTGCTGCTAGAACATGCAGACCGGATGGGGGACTCCACCTACCTGTTGCGCGCCGCGCTCGAACGCAAGCTCAAGGGCACCGCAGTGCCCTTTCTCGCCGACGCGCGAGCCGCACAGTTGGCGGCAGCGGCCGGCGTTGGCAACATGGTGACGCTGTCGGTAGGCGGACATAGCTCAGAGCGTGCAGGCGGCCCGGTAACGCTCACGGGAAAGGTCGTCTTCGCTGACGAGAAGCAATACTTCGCGACGGGCCCGTACTTCACCGGACGTTTGATCAATCTGGGACTAACTGTGGTCATTGATACCGGCGACGTCGTGGTAAGCATCACCACCAACCAGTCCACGGCTGTCGACGACGACTGTTTCAAACAACTCGGCCTGAACATCGATGATTTCTCGTACATCGTACTGCGCTCGAAAACGCATTTTCGTGCAGCGTACGAGTCGCTGGCGGCTGCCATTCTGATCGTTGACACGCCGGATTGGGGGCCTGCGGACCTGACACTGCTCAATTATTGTCACGTGCAGAAAGACACCACCTATCCCTTTACGGCTGATGACGCGGCGTAACGGCGTTCGCTTTCGGGAGCAAGATCATACGAGTTGAATGCAATCCCGAAGCGCCTGGATGTCGTGCGATTCCAAGTCCACGCTACGTGGCGCTCCTTACGGTTCTGGCCCACGTCAAGTTGAAGTGGGGGCACTTTTCGAACCTTCCGCGCGGGTGGGTTTTGCACCCTGAAGGTTTCGCACCGGATTGAATCGGCCGCTCGAATGGCCGAGCGAAGGATGTGGCGAAAGGCAGGAACTGGCAGCCGATAGAGGACTACGGCGGGAGTGTCAAGCCACCATGCCCTGCCGCCACGGATCGATGTCTCAGATCGGCCAGCGGATAGGGTCAGACCACCTGCCGCAGGAAACGTCACTAAACGCTAGGTTCCCGCAGGCCGTGCGCGGTGGGGGCCGCACATGGCCCGGGCCGATTGACGTTGTGCTCGCGGTACAGGTATCGGCGTGTGGTAACACTACTTTGCTTTTGAGGGCGACAAAGTTGACGATCCAACGGAGGTGGCCCGTGATCCTTGGGGCCAAGTGGCTCCCCTGAGTTGCCAAGCTAACAAAATTCAGCAGCGTGGCAGCTTGGGCGGATGTTGTTGCGAGCCATCGACCGATCCGAGCATTCCCCGCTCTTGCGTCCCCTCAGATCGCCAGTACGTTTTACCTGAAGGAGTAACGGAACATCGTGTGCGTAAGATAGGCCGAAGTTTGCCTCCGGAAACTGCCATGCCCCGCCTCGCCGCCACCCCCGACCAGATCCGCGCCACCGTGTTGGCCATGCTGACCGAAGCCGGCGACGCGGCGCCGCCCACGGCCGCACGCTTTCGCCGCGTGGTGTCTGTGCGCAAGCTACGCGCGCGCCCTGGGCGGCGGTGACCCGGCCACGCTTTCCCGGACCCTGAACGCGATCGAGGCCGAGGTGGTGCGCGCGGGCCTGGCGGACCTCGCGCTGCCCGAGATTCCGGTCGAGATCGCCGAGGCGATGCGCGCGCTGTGGCAGGCCGCGGTCGCGGTGCAGCTCGGCGACGTGGCGCGCCTCAGGCGGGAGGCGCAGCAGACCGCGGAGGCCGCGCAGGCCGCCCGCGCCGAGGCCGAACTGCGGGTCGAGCTGCTGCTTCAGGAACTGGGCGAGGTGCGCGGCCAGCTCGCCGCGCGTGACACCGCGCTGGCCGAAGCGTGCGCCGCCCAGGCATCGGCGCGCGCGCACGCCGATGAACAAGCCGCTCGTCGGGGCGAGCTCGAGGCGACGCTGGCAACTCTGCAGGAACGCGTCATGACAGACGAACGCATCCATGCCGAAGCGGTCGCCACCATCCAGGCGCGCTACGAGGCGCTATCGAAGCAGCTCCTGCAGGAAACCGCGCACCAGCGCGACGCGGTGCGGGCCGAGCGCGCCCAACTGGCGTCCCACGCCTCGGTGCAGACCACGGCGGCCTATGCCAAGACGGACCTGACGCAGTTGCGGGCCTTTGTCGATGCCACGTTCGCTGATGATGTGCCGTAGCGATCGGTCGGGCCGGCGGGGACCTTGTGCAGGTGACGCGGCGTTTGGTCGCCCCAAGCCAGATGGCTCTGAGCGACCCAGAGCGGAAGTACCGGTCTCGCGAAAGTGGTCGTTCGCCAGGTCGTTCAGGAGCGTGTCGTGAGCAGTCGAACAAACGTGCTCCGAAACGGTCATTCGGAGGTGGCGGTGCGGCGTTGGAGAATACAGGGCTTGCAGCCCCCCATCTTCGGGGGCATCCTTGTCCATCAGTGGTCGTCCCGAAGGCGGAATGCTCGCTCGGCAAATGCTTCATCCGGCCACGCCCCATCTGCCTGAGCGTGGCCGCGCCTATGTAGCTGCACTTCTCCTACGCGGCGCGAACGTAGAGCCCCAGCGCTATAAACCACCCGATGGGTGGTAGCGCCAGGAGCCCGCGGAATTCCGACTGCAATGCAAAGTTCACGGCACTCATCAATACCAACGAGAGTGTACCGGTCAGCGCGAGCGCGGCGCTCCTCCCCCGGGTGCGCAGAGGCATCACCGTCCATCCCAGGTAGGCAATGAGCACTCTCGTGCCAGCCATGAAGCCGCCCATGACGGTGAATACCTTGGCAAGCCATGCCGCCAGTCGGGGCGCCGCCGCATACAGAACCTGCGCATCGACTCCCATGTAGCGCAGGTCCTCTGGCAGGAGCGCCGGACGGACGAAGATGAAGTACAGGCCCAGGCCAACCTGCCACAGTCCGAACGAAACGACGAGCCACTCGGCCGGACCGCGATGGACAAGCATTGACATCAATCCACCTTTATCTCCCGCAAACGCAGCGCGTTCGTGATCACGCTCACCGACGAGAGCGCCATCGCTGCCGCGGCAACGACCGGCGACAGCAGCAGCCCGAAGAATGGGTAGAGCACGCCGGCCGCCAGTGGGATGCCGGCGACGTTGTAGGCAAAGGACAGAAACAGGTTCTGGCGGATGTTCCGCATCGTCGCCATGGAGAGCATCCTCGCGCGCACAATGCCCATCAGGTCGCCATTGAGCAGCGTGATACCAGCGCTCTCCATCGCGACGTCCGTTCCCGTGCCCATCGCGACGCCCACCGTGGCCTGTGCCAGGGCCGGTGCATCATTCACCCCGTCGCCGGCCATCGCGACGATTCGGCCCTCGGACTGCAGGCGCTTGACGACGGCCGCCTTGTCTTCGGGGAACACCTCCGCCACCACCTCATCGATGCCGAGCTGACGTCCAACGGCCTCCGCCGTGGTCTTGCCGTCACCCGTTAGCATCACCACGCGGACGCCGGCACTCTGCAGGGCCTTCAGCGCCTGCGGCGTCGTCGCCTTGATGGGGTCGGCAATGGTCACGAATCCAGCCAATTCCCCGCTCACGCCGACGAAGATGACGGTCGCCGCCCGCTGGCGTTGGGCCTCGGCGGATGCCGCGAGGCTTGAAGTCTCGATGCCCTGCTCCGACAGGAATTTGGCGCTGCCCGAGACGACCGCTCGGCCGTCCACCGTGCCGATGACGCCCTTGCCGACGGGCGAATCGAAGTCAGTCACCGGCGATAGAGCAAGCTTGCGTTCTTGGGCGTCCATCACGATGGCCATTGCCAACGGGTGCTCGCTGGCACGCTCGACGCTCGCCAGCTTCTGGAGCACATCGTTCGCGACGAACCCGCCGGCCGGCTCCACGTGAACCACCTTCGGCCGGCCTTCGGTCAAGGTTCCCGTCTTGTCGACCACCAGCGTGTCGACCTTCTCCATCTTCTCCAGCGCTTCGGCGTCGCGAATGAGAACGCCGTGTTGCGCCCCTTTGCCGACGCCGACCATGACGGACATCGGCGTCGCTAGGCCGAGCGCACAGGGGCACGCGATAATGAGCACCGCCACCGCGGTGATGAGCGCATAGCTGAACGCTGGTGATGGCCCCCATACCAGCCAGGCTGCGAATGTGAGAAGCGCCACCAGGATAACGGCCGGCACGAACCAGCCGGCCACCTGGTCGGCCATCCGCTGAATAGGCGCCCGGCTGCGCTGCGCCGCAGCCACCATGTGCACGATTTGCGACAGCAGCGTGTCGGCGCCGACCTTTTCTGCACGCATGACGAAGCTGCCGGTCTGGTTCAGCGTGCCCGCCGTCACGTTGGACCCGACCGTCTTGGCGACCGGAATCGGCTCGCCCGTCACCATCGATTCGTCGAGATTGGTCTTGCCCTCCGTCAGTTCGCCGTCGACCGGCACCTTCTCGCCGGGCCGCACGCGCAGCAAGTCTCCGACCTGGATGGCTTCGACGTCGACGGTCGCGTCGCTGCCGTCGGCATTGACCTTCGCGGCCGTCTTGGGTGCGAGTCCAAGCAGGGCCTTGATGGCCCCGGAGGTCTTCTCGCGCGCCCTAAGTTCCAGCACCTGCCCCAGAAGCACCAGCACCGTGATGACGGCGGCGGCTTCGAAGTACACCGCGACAGCGCCGTCTTCGCTCCGCAGCGCCGCAGGAAACAGTCCTGGCGCCAGCGTCGCGACGATGCTGTATAGCCACGCCGCGCCGGTGCCCAGTGCGATGAGGGTGAACATGTTGACGTTGCGGTTCCTCACGGAAGCGACTGCGCGAGTGAAGAAGGGCCAGCCTGCCCAGAGAACGACCGGCGTTCCAAGCAGCATTTGGACCCAGTTCGACGTTTGCCGCGCAATGAGGTGGTGGATATTGAAAAGGTGCCCGCCCATCTCGAGCGCGAAGACTGGCAGCGTCAGTGCCGTGCCAATCCAGAATCGGCGCGTCATGTCGCGCAGTTCGGGGCTCTCCCCCGTCTCTGCCGTAGCCAGTACCGGCTCCATCGCCATGCCGCAGATGGGGCAGTTGCCAGGTCCCATCTGCCGCACCTGCGGATGCATCGGGCACGTGTACTCGACCTGGCTTTGGTAGCCCGCGGGCGCCGGCTTCATCGACGCCGGCGTATGCGTATGGTGCTCGGGGTGCCCGTGTTCGTGTCCTGCACCCTGCATCACCGTGCCGTCCGGCATCACATGGGTGCCATGCGCCGAGTGTTCGAGATGTGCCGTCGAAATCTTTGCTGTTGGGTTGGTGCCATCCACGGAGGTCAGGTGGACGTGCTCGCGCCCCGAATGGTCGTGGCGCTCCGAACTCGATGAGGGCATGAGGGACTCCTTATTCTTGTTCGCAGTGTCGCCTTCCCCAACGCATGGGAAGGTCAAGTGCACTCAATTTTAGCGGGTGCTGAGGACAGAGGCTGCAATCCAGACACCTAGTCCGACCGGGCAAGCCCAGCAGGCCCAGAACAATGCCCGCTCCCACCAAAGCGGTGGCCCATCTCGACTCTCAAGCCTGTAGTTCAGACTCATGCCGAAGCCATGGACGATGAGGCCGACAGCCAGAAGCGGCACCGCGTATTCACGCAGCCTGGAGGCAATATCAACGCCAGGCCGGCACCCATGACGATGGCGCCGACGCCGGAAGTCAGTTCCGCCGCCGTGGCAGCGCCGGTCTCGTGGCCGCCCCGACGCATCTCAACCCTGCTTGTCTTTCTCGTCGACCTGCTGGTGACTGTCGTGCCCGCCGCCATGACCGCCGTGACCGCCATGGTGATGACCGAACAGATGCATCAGCGGGCATGCCAGAAGAATGAGGTACGGAATCGCTTGACCGACGTGCGTAAGGTGCTCGGTGAGCAAGTAGTAGATGCCGACGGCACCCGCCGCGAGCATGAAGATGCCGAGCGGCGAGCGCCAGCGCGATGGAGCGGTGGGGTTCTGGTTCATGGTCTGACCCGGTTTGCAAATCAGTAGCTGTTGACGGGGCGGTCATCATTTTGAACGCCAGAATGATGGCATCTCGTGATGGTCGTGGTCCATGACATCCGCCCTCGCGTCACTTCGCGGGGGAGGACCGGGTCGCTTCGCGGTCCATCATCATTTCCATGCGTTTGCTCACGGCTTCCGGGCCCATTCCCATTCCCACACCCGGGCCCATCGCGCCCTTGCCGCCGCGCATCTGACTCATCATGGACATGCCCTCCTGCATGGTCTTCATGTGCTCGTTCATCAGGGCTTGGCGCTCCTCCGGCGACTTGGCAGCCATCATCTTGTCGTGCATCTCCTGCATCGACTTCATCATGGGCGTCCATTTGAACCGCGGACGGGGCACTGGCTGCCTTGGAACTCTTCGAAGCTGCCTTGGGGCCAGCCTTCGTCGGTGGCGTCGACAGCGCAGAGGCGGAAGCGTCTGCAGGGTGGTGTGCTGCGTGGTCCTGGTTGGCCGGAGCGGTCGGTGCGGTCTGGGCGAGCGCACTGGCGCTGAGAAGGGCGGCAGTGGCGATTGCAGGAAGGGTAAGCATGGTCTTTCCCAAGTGGAATGAGTGATGGAATCGAGCCAGTCAACGCATTAGCTGCAGCAGCCGCAGCACCCACCGCGGCGAGTGGGAGGCCCAGTTGTCGACGCTGCCTCAGCCGCAACCTGCACGGGGGTGTAGCCCGCTTCGGTGATCACGTTCAGCAGTTCATCGGCCGCAACCCCGGTCGGCTCGATTCGAACAAGGTGTTGTGACAGGTCTACGTCCATCTTCGCGCCGGCGTCGACCGAGCGAACGGCCTTCGTGATTGCGCTGGCGCAGTGGCCGCAGGTCATGTCTTCGATTCGATAGGTGAGCATCGCGAGTTCCTTTCGCTATGGATAGATGCCTCAACTTTGAACCCTCCCCTCCCGTTGGAAGCTCAACGCATCTGCTTGTCGGTTATTGATGCAAATCAACTGCAACGCCAACTTCATGCGAACCCCCAAGCTATGCAAGGTGAGCATGACTCCGCGAGGCCGCCAAGGGATTGATTCATATCAAGGTGCGCACAGGCAAGGCGACTAAATTGTTGTCATGGCGACTGAGGACTGAAGGGAGACTGCGATGAGCACGCTCGGAATCGCCTCCCTGAATCGGGATTCAGCACACCCGGCGTTACGCACGGGCATTGCGCTCGCGGTTACGGGGCTGCGCATCGGCGATGCTGGCCAAAGCTACGCTGCGCAGCCTCGAGATCGATGCCGCCGGCGATCAATGGCTGCGCCTGGTCGGCAAAGGCGGCAAGCCGGCCAAGGTCACCTTGAGACGCTTGGCTCGCGCGGCGCTGGAACGCTACCTGCTGGAGCGCAAGCTGCCTGTCAGCCGTGCCCGCTAGAACCCCGCTACGCCCTTGATCTGCAGCCTGGACGGTGGTGGGACCGGCATCACGCCCCTGCGCCTGCGGGAAGTCATGCGCCGATTCTTCCGACTCGCGGAGGCGATCATCCGGCCTTGGCCGAAAAGCTGCGCCGAGCCACGCCGCATTGGATGCGGCACGGCCAAGGGCGTCGAACTGAGCGCCGTCCGCGACCAACCTGCGCCACGCTTCGATTTCGACCACGTCCATCGCCGCACTGGCTGCGCCACGCCTATCCTTCACAATGTTCAGTGGATGTCGCGCAAGCTCAAGGATTTGCAGGAGCGAGGGCACCCGGTGAATGCCGAAGTCCTCAAGGCATTGTCACCGTACCGACGCGAGCACATCAACCGGTTCGGCGATTTCCTGCTCGACCTGCAGCGACGCATGCCGCCGCTCGACCCATCGATCGATTTCGTATTCAAATCAGCGGCTTAGCGGCTTAGCGGCTTAGGGACGGTGTTCAAAACTCATGCGTCTGCGGGTACGCCAGAGCAACGTTTCCAGCGACAATAGGCGCATGAATCAAACCGACCTTGGCCTGGACCTGAGCAATCGCCGCACGCGCAAGCGCGTGTTTCTTGACGAGATGGAACGCGCGGTACCGTGGGATGCGTTTCTGGCGTTGATTGCCCCGCATGCCCCGACCAAGGCCACGGGCCGCCGGCCGTTTCCTCTCGCAGCGATGCTGCGAATCCATCTGATGCAGCAATGGTTTGGTCTGAGCGACGTGGCGATGGAAGAAGCTTTGTACGACACGCCGCTGTACCGCGAATTCGCTGGCCTGGGTGGCATGAGCCGCCTGCCTGACCGCGTCAGCATTCTGCGCTTTCGGCATCTGCTTGAGCGACACCAGCTTGCCGAGCAGTTTCTCAAGGCGGTCAACGAGCAACTCAACGCCCGTGGTTTCCTTCTCAAGGAAGGCACGGTGGTCGATGCCACCCTGATTGCCGCGCCGAGTTCGACCAAGAACAAGGATGGCGAGCGTGACCCCGAAATGCACCAAGCGAAGAAGGGCAACCAGTGGCATTTCGGCATGAAGGCACACATTGGTGCGGACGCCGACTCGGGACTGGTACACACCGTGGTGGGCACGGCCGCCAACGTCAGCGATGTCACGCAAGCTCATGCGCTGCTGCACGGCGAGGAAAGGGACGTGTTCAGTGATGCCGGATACCAAGGCGTTGAAAGGCGCATTGAGGCGCAGGACATCGAGGTCAACTGGCATGTTGCGATGCGCCCGGGCAAGCGCCGCGCATTGGACAAGGAGGCGCCTGTAGGCAAGCTGCGCGATGAACTCGAACGGGTCAAAGCGCGCATCCGCGCCAAGGTGGAGCACCCGTTTCGCATCATCAAGCGCCAGTTCGGCTATCTCAAGGTGCGCTACCGGGGCTTGATGAAGAACACGCAGCAACTGCATACGCTGTTTGCCTTGGGCAATCTGTGGATGATGCGCCATCGACTTCAGCCTGGTGCCACGCAGTGAATGCGCGCCGCGATTCTGGCCGACGGCCCGAAAAGCGGGCGATAGCGCCCTTGCACGCCCCGAATCGCGCGCAGAATTCGGGGGGAATTGCTCATCGAATTCACTTGGCCACGCTCACACCGTCAACTCAGTGCTGCGGATGGTGTTTTGAACACCATCCTTAGCATGGACCCGCCCTTTCAAATCTGGCAGCATGCGTTCAACCCCTCGGGCAAGGCCGGTTGCAACCGGCACAATGGATTGCATTGCTGATCGTGTTCTACGGAGGTCGCGATCGTGGTAGCCGTCAATCAGCGGCTGGTCATTCATTACTGAATGCAATGTTGTCAACACGGCGTGCTCCATCCCGAGTTCCTGATGCAGTAGGGAAAGAACCGGGACAACTGCATTCGTGGTACAGGAAGCGTTGGAGACGAGACGCTCCTTGCCGGAAAGTATGTTGTGGTTTGCGCCATAGACGATCGTTGCGTCCACGTCGGCGGCAGTGTCACCAGGATGAGAGAGCAACAGCCGCTTGCAGCCTGCATCCAGAAAGCGCATTAGTGATGCTCGATTGCCATAGGCGCCAGAACACTCTACAAGCAGGTCGACGTTGAGAGAGTTCCATGCGACGTCCTCGGGAGTCGTAGCATGGAACACGGGGATTTCATCGCCTTCAATGAGCAGCGTGCCATTTCCGACGCCGATCTTCCCGGGAAATCGTCCATGGGTAGAATCGAAGCGGGTTAGATATGCCATGCTAGAGAGGTCAGCCGGCTCATTGATTGCTGCTACCTCAAAGGATGCACGAGCGCCTGATTCGTACAATGCCCGCACAAGGCAACGGCCGATACGGCCATATCCATTGATCGCAAGACGCTGGGGTGCGAGATGCCTGCAAGGCACGGCCAAACTCCTTCTTGTGTGAAGGGGGCAATTTTAGCGCGCAACCGTGCCGGTGAAGTTGAGGGCCGGCGATGTGCCTATGAGCAAGCGAACCAAGTTTTCCCCCGAGGTCCGAGAGCGGGCCGTACGTTTGGTGCAGGAACAGCGTAGCGAGCATCCGTCGCTGTGGGCGGCAGTCGAATCAATCGCACCGACGATCGGTTGCACGAGCCAGACGCTGCTGGGGTGGGTCAAACAAGAGCAGGTCGAGAGCGGCCAGCGCGATGGCGTGACCACATCGGAGCGTGAACGCCTCAAGGCGCTGGAGCGCGAGGTAACGGAACTGCGGCGTGCCAACGAGATCCTGAAGTTGGCGAGCGCGTTTTTTCGCCCAGGCGGAGCTCGGCCGCCGTTTGAAGTCCTGAAGGCCTTTTTCGATCGGCATCGCGACGCCTTCGGGGTCGAGCCGATCTGCAAAGTGTTGCAGATCGCTCCGTCGGGCTATCGGTACCATGCTGCGCAGCTTCGCGATCCGTCCTGGCGCTCTGCGGGAACGTACCGGCCAGATAGCGGCCCAGCCACTTACGAGCCGTTGGTGCTATCACGCCATGACTCGCGGCGGCTTCAGACACGCTCAGGCCATGTTCGGTGATGTCTTGAACCACCTCCAGTCGACGGGCAAAGGTGAGTCGGGCATTCTTATGGGTGTTCATCCGGCTGAGCTCCTGGAAGTCTGGGTGTTTGGCGACTTCCAGTTTTCCAGACTCAGATCGGATGAACCACGGATACAACGTATTGAAGCTTCACATCTAGTCTGCGCAGATGCTCAATGCCAAGCTCAACTTTGGGCACGCTAAAGCCTAGCGGGAAGCCGTCGCGCACCTGCACGTCAACGCTTTCGCGCTGCGCGTGCACGGGAGCGTCGGCCTGCCGGGCCATGCCCAGCCAAAGAGCGACACTTTCGAGATCGTGCGTCGGTGGCAGATGCGATGCCAGTTGCCGGATCGTCAGGCGCTTGCCGCGTTCGGACAGCAGAGCGATCGTATTTTCCCTAAGTGCGTGGCGCTCCAACCGGTCAACGGCGTCCCAGAATTCCTCATCTATGGTGCCAACATCCATATGTTGCGGTAACAGCTCCAGCGATGCATTTGCGTCGTCGTCCAGCACTTTGAACCGTAATCGTGCAACGACAGGCGATTCGATCAAGTCCACATCGACCTAACTGCCTTCTCGGAAGGAGAGCCACCGATGGGCATACTCGAGACTCCCTGCGGCATAATGACATTCCATTTTTTCCAGCTGGCACGCCATGTCGACGCGAAATATCCTGCATAGCGAACTCGAAGATCGCATCCGGCAAAGCGGCAAAGTCGTTTTCGAAATTGATTCGATGCCGATCACACTCGATCTGTCACATCGGCATGAACGCTACTATGCAGCGTCCTTGCTGATGGATATTCGATATCCGCAAGGCGACATTGATCGGGCCCTGTTCCGGAAATTCCTGAAAAACGGCGATCAGGTGCTTGCTGCCGGCGCCAATATTGGCGTCACCGCGCTCGAGCTGCTTGAAAGCGACGCACGCCGCGTGATTGCGGCCGAGCCGGTTCCAGAGCTCTTCTCCAGACTCCGCACCCTGGCCGAGGGCCTGGATTGGACGCGGCGACGCGGCTGAAATTTCTGCTGAGTGAGTGGGCCTACTACGCCCGCAAGGTTTAGCAAGGTAAGCGCCATAACAGGCACTCGTTGCACTAGCACGGCGACGCTGCGATGTCCTATTCGCCATGCTGCGCGATGGCACTTTTTACCAACCAAAGGTCAGCCCCTAACACTTGACGAAAGACATAGGCCCCCGTCCTAACGGCCCGAAGCCTAGACTATTGTTACTGCGCCTGGCCCAACAGAGGCATCGGAGGCTTGCCGCCAAATCCGTCTTTCAGCTCACTGTAGAAGTAGAAGCTGATCTTACGCGAGCTAAAACGCCATCCCTGCGCCGTACGAACCATTACGTCGTCATAGTGCCCCGCAGAGACGTATGACTTCCCACTGCTAATCGAGAGATAGAGCATTGATATCCGCCCTGTAGCCCGATCTCCCTCAATCGTAACGGTGCCGTTCGTACAGAAATGCCAGAAGCCCTCTGCCATCGCCGGCACGTCCTCAGAAAAGAATCGGAAGATCTCTCCATGCCCCGCAGCGCGCTCTATTCCCTCGAACACGCCGTCCTCGGTGAACAATTCCACGAAGGGTTCCCACTGCTGCGAATCGAGCAAGTCGCAATAGCGCCCGCGCAATTGCGTGATCTCCAGTTCGTCAGCGAGTCGCTGAAGGCGCAACATCACGCCCTCTGAGACACGGGTCTCGGTTCTTTGATCTGAGCGGATTCCTGAATTGGGCAATCTATTTGTCTCCTGTTCGGCGATTTTTTTGGAACGACAGCCGCTAGAACTCCGCAGGGGCTCCATTCGGCTTCTGCCGATATTCGTCAACAAGCATCGTGGCGAACTCTCGAGCGATGGGTGACAACTCGGCGAACTCCCGAGCGCAGACGCGGAATTCGCGAATCGACCACGGATCGCTAAGGCTGCGGACACCTAAGGCGGCGTGCGACGTAAGCCGGGCAATGCAGGCCTTCGGTACTAGCGCAATTCCAGCCCCCGCCTCAACCATGCGCACGATCGCGTCGGTCCCCGCAACCTGAACACGAATCGTCATCTGCTTGTGCAGTGCAGCAGCCGCTCGCGCATAGAACCCGTTAGACGCCGCTCCCTCCATCAATGCCACAAACGGATGATCCAGCGTATCTTTGAAGTAGACGTGTTCGCGCTCCAACAAAGGATGGTCCGGCGGTGTGATCAGCATCAACTGGCTCGATACAAAGGGCACACTTTCCACTCCGTCCGTAAGGACGCTGCCAGAGATCACGCCGATCTCCGCCATACCTTCGCGCACGTTCCGGACGATTTCATCGCTCATACGTTCGCGCATGTCTACATGCACGTCTGCAAAGATCTTGAGAAAGCGACCCAGGACAGGCGGCAAATACTCTGTGACAGCCGTAGTGTTTGCTTGCAGACGGAGTTGTCCACTGAATCCATTGGAGAACTTCTGCAACTCTGCACTGAGCACATCAAGCTGCGATAAGACGTGGCGCGCGCCGGTCAGATACGCACGCCCCGCTTCGGTTAGCACCACCCGCTGAGGCGAACGGTCAAGCAATCGCAGTTGTAGCCGTTCTTCAAGATGCTTAATACGATTGCTTGCCGCAGGCACCGACAAGAACGTTCGTTCCGCTCCGCGGGTCAGGCTGCATGTATCGGCCACATTGACGAATAGCCGAAAGTCAGTGATATCGAAGTACATGTTTGCCACGGGTGCGCCTTTCTCCGCTTTAGGTCACGCTGAACGTTAGCCACAGCGACCTCCTGATCATAGAAAGCGGGAAGCCCAGAGCTCACCACGCGGCTGGCTCGAACCGGAAGCGATCGCCTTCTCGCCGCACGTAGCCGCAGTAAGGTGCACCGAAATGCACCGGCAAAATCAACGCCTCGCGTTCCGCGGCGCGCTCCAGAAAACTCCAACGCGTCTCCCTGGCCTTTTCCGCCCAGATGCAATAGCCGGAATTGATTTCCGGGTACACGATCTGCAAGGGACTATGGAGGATATCACCACAGAATATTGCCTCCTCCCCACGCGAACGGACACGCAGCGCTACTTGCCCAGGACTATGTCCGGGCGCCGGCTCGACGCGGAGCACATCCGCAATTTCCCCGGGTCCATCGATCATTTCGGCCAAGCCCTCCTCAGCGATTGGCAAAACGCTGTCAAAGAACGAATCGCCAAAGACGTCGATCACCCCAGATTCGCGGTTCCGGCCTTCCTTACAAAACAGGAAATCCTGCTTCGGGAAGTGGTACCGGGCATTCGGAAACGTCGGAACCCAGCGATCGTCTTGCCATGAGGTATTCCAACCCACATGGTCAGCATGAAGGTGGGTTAGGACCACGTGGGTGACCTCTTCTGGCGCTGCCCCGGCGGCGGTGAGCCATTCCCGCACCAAGGTGTTAAGCATATGCATACGTGGGATGCCGGGCCGGGGCTTGAAATTGCCAACGCCTGTGTCCACGACAATGACCTCGGATCCAGCATGCACCACCCAAAGTTGAATGGTAACGATGAGCTTGTTCATGTGCGGCACCCAGTGACGTGGTGCCATCGTCCCGCGCGCCAACTCGAGCGAATCTGCCGAGAGTTCGGGAAACAGAAACGCCGGATCGTGAGTCGGGCCGCTATATTCCAGGATCTGCGTAACCTTGACATCCCCGACCATTCTTGACTGCATCATTGCCTTGTCTCCTTTCCTAAGTCTTCGGTACCTACTTGAGTGCTAACCAAGCGTGGCCAGTACTTGTCCCAATGGTTCACCCCCAAACGCATGACGTCGCAAAAGAGTGCTTACTAATTTTGGCGTTTGCACCGACATGAAGTGGCCCGATGCCACCGCTCCAAACGCGATGTTCCTACCTAGTGTGGCCAATTGAGCGATGTCGCCAGGTGGGCGCAATGCATCGTAGTGGCCCGCAACCAACGATACCTCCGTCGAGAGCTTCGCCAGATCCGACGCGATGTTGATCTCAGTCAGCATCTCAAGCACATATGCGAAGCTTGACGCGTCATTCGCGAGGCTACGCCTGAGGTAGCGCGTGCGCTGCGCTGGACTTTTCGAATCTTCCCCTTCAAAGCTTGACGGCCAGCCAAGCTCAAACAACGCCGGGTAGGCAGCACGCATGCCGAACGCCCGAAGGCGTGCAGCTAACGCGAGGGTGGTCGCTTGCTTGGCGGAACTTACGCCACAGGCGGGAGCCAAGCCCATCACGCGCATGACACGGTCCTCGTAACGAACAGCAAACCGCAGCGCGATCGCTACGCCGACAGCGACACCGACAATGATCAAGGGGCGCTGTTCGTCAAGCCTCTCAAGCAATGCGTAGAGGTCATCCACATGGTCATCAAGTGTCACCGTTCCACACAACTTCTCCGAGACGCCCGCCCCCCGTGTGTCGTAGCGCAACAAGTTGACGTGTTCACCCAGTAGGTCGCACACGGCATCCCAAGACTCCAGGGAGCCACCCATCTCGTGGATCAGAACCAGTAAGGGCCCAGCATCTGACTGTCTGCTGTAGCGCAAGCTAACGCCATTTACCTCGACCCAATCCAATTTCTCGGAAGCGGATCTTGCGTCGTCAAATACATCGACCGTAGCATCCATATGCATTTTCTTCTGCCGTCCTTTCGCCTGCTAGATGCGCTCGAACAGCGCCGCGATGCCTTGGCCACCGCCAATACACATAGTCTCCAAGCCGAATTTCGCCTGGCGCCGCTGCATCTCGTGCAGCAACGTAGTCATAATGCGCAGCCCCGTGGCCCCGATCGGATGGCCCAACGAAATTCCTGATCCGTTCACGTTTACCCGAGAATCCCCGTCAACACCCCATTCCCTGAGTACTGCGAGCGCCTGGGCAGCAAAAGCCTCGTTGACTTCGATAAGGTCGATATCACCCAGTGCCATACCCTGGCGACCAAGAAGCTTTGCCACCGCAGGTACAGGGCCAATGCCCATCCGAGCTGGATCACAGCCCGCCGCCGCCCAGCCGGCGAAGCGCGCCATCGGTGTTAGTCCGTGCCGCTCTGCGTAAGACTCAGACACAACAAGACATCCGGCCGCAGCATCATTCTGCTGGCTCGAATTTCCGGCCGTGGTCACTCCACCAGGCAACAAAGGTCTCAGAGCAGCAAGGCTTTCCAAGGTGGCATCAACGCGAATGCCTTCGTCACGATTGACCTGGACCGGCTCACCGCGCCGTTGCGGCACCTCCACGTTCAGGACTTCCGACGCAAAGCGACCTTCCTCCCAGGCTGCGGCGGCCATTCGATGGCTGCGAACAGCGAACGCATCCGCGTCCGCCCGCGTCACCCCATATTCACGCGCTAGGGTTTCGGCCGTCTCCGGCATGCCAGAGATAAATCCAAAGCGCGCCTGGGGCTGTGAGCGCTCGCGCCCGCGGTCTAGCCTGTCGTAAAACGAAACGTTGCCGCTCCGGCTACCCCAACGCATGTCGGTACTGTAGTACTCGATATTGCTCATGCTTTCGACCCCGACAACGAGGATGGCTTCGGCCTGTCCGGTCTGCACACACATTGCAGCATTGGAGAGCGCCTGCAGGCCGGAACCGCAGCGTCGATCAAGCGTATAACCAGGCACTTCAATGGGCAGTCCTGCCGACAGCGCGGCGTAACGCCCCATGCATGGAGCCTCACTTGACGCGTAGCTTTGGGAAACGATGACTTCATCGATCGTCTCCGGAGCAATGCCAGAGCGCTCCAGTACGGCTTGAATAATTCTCACAGCTAGCTGCTCGGCATCCAGCGGCCGCATTGCGCCGCCAAATTTTCCGATGGGTGTGCGCACGGGATGGGCAATCAGTGCATGTCTCGTCATAGCTCTTGTCTCTCGCTGGATCGCTGGCGTTGTTGATGCGGCGTCAGCATGGCGGCAATGGCGAGGCAGCTCAATTTTCGAATGCGAAAGATGGCGTTACAGCCGAACAAACGTAACCTCCGCCCGGGCAGCAAAGTTAGGGTATCCACCTACCGCACCAACGTTAGAGGGGGGCTTTTAACTACAAGCTAATTTGATCTTATCCATTGCGAAATTGCGCCGCCTAGGCGGATTCGGCAACCTTCTCTCGCACTACATGGGCACCCAAAAGCCGCCCGCCCAAAACGAACGGCCCGTCCTCGCAGCGTGGCCATCAAAGATGAGACATGCAGAATGATTGACAAGACAGTGTCAAGTTGCGGCGAAGCCTTGGCCTCCGTCCCCGATGGGGCGAGTATTGCCATCGGCGGCTTCGGCGGCGCAGGCATGCCTGAAGAACTAATCGTGGCGCTGCTCGATCAGGGCGCTCGGGACCTCACCGTCGTCACCAACAATGCTGGTCAAGGTGAGGCAGGCATTGCCGCTTTGCTGAAGGCCCGGCGCGTGCGCAAGATCGTCTGCTCTTACCCGCGTATGGCAGGCGCTCACGTGTTCGAGGCACTTTATCGCGAAGGCGCTATCGAGCTCGAGCTCGTGCCACAAGGAACGCTCGCAGAGCGTCTTCGTGCGGCGGGCTGCGGTATTGGCGGATTCTTTACACCGACCTCCTACGGGACGGCCCTAGCCGAGGGCAAGGAGACCCGCGTCATTGACGGACGTCCCCACGTCTTCGAGAAACCCCTGGCTGTCGACTACGCCTTGATTCACGCGCAGGTTGGCGATCGATGGGGCAACCTCATCTATCGAAATACTGCACGGAACTTTGGGCCGATTATGGCCATGGCTGCACGCCATACCATCGCCACGGTCGCCGAGGTGCTCGACCTTGGCGGGCTCAGCCCAGAAGCCATCATTACCCCCGGCATCTTCGTCGATGCAGTTGTAATGCGTACTCCCCCTCAGTTCTCACGGACGGCCGCCAGTGCGACGCATCCCGAAACGATGAGCTAATCAGCATGGAAATCGACACCCGCAATCAAATCGCAGCACGCGTTGCGCGCGATATTCCCGAAGGCGCCTACGTCAACCTGGGCGTGGGACTGCCTACGCTCGTGGCCAATCACCTGCCAGCAAATAAGGAAATCTTCCTGCATAGCGAAAACGGTGTACTTGGCCGGTGGCGTGGCGCTGCGCCTGGCGAGGAAGACTGGGAAATGATCAACGCCGGAAAGGAACCGATCGTGCCCGCGCCGGGAGCAGCCTTTTTTCACCACGCCGACTCGTTCGGCATGATGCGCGGTGGACATCTCGACATCTGCGTACTTGGCGCATTTCAGGTTTCTCGCCAAGGCGATCTCGCCAACTGGCACACCGGAGCCCCCGACGCAGTGCCGGCAGTTGGCGGAGCAATGGACTTGGCAATTGGTGCCAAACGCATCTTCGTCATGATGGAGCACCTCGATCGAAACGGTCGTAGCAAGCTGCGAGACCAATGCAGCTATCCGCTGACCGGACTCTCATGCGTCAGTCGTGTCTACACCGACTTGGCCACATTTGACATCACACCACATGGAGTTCTGGTGCGAGAACTCGCGGAGGGCATGAACATCGAGAGGCTGCGTCGCCTCACCGATATTGAACTTGATTTCACTCTGATTGAATCGTCATCCGGAAAGGACTGCCCGCCGGCCTGACACTGCCGTGCTTAAGGGCGCGGCTGCGCCTGCCCTCACCTACACGAGAGGGCGACACATCAAAAAAAGAGAGGTGGAGACATGTTTGCTTGGTATCGCGGCGGAAGCCGTCAAGAGAAACGCACGTTCTGGGCCTGCTACTTCGGATGGGCGCTCGATAGCTTCGACGTTCAGATCTATAGCTTCCTCGTGCCCACACTGATGGCCGCGTGGTCCCTCAGCAAAGGGGAGGCCGGGGCCATTGGCACCGCATCCCTGCTCGCGGCCGCACTTGGAGGCTGGCTCGCTGGCATTCTCAGCGATCGCATTGGCCGCGTAAAAGTACTGATGTTCACGGTACTCTGGTTCACGCTGTTCGGCGTTGTCGCCGGCTTCGCCCAAACGTACGAACAGTTGCTATTCGCACGCGCCCTTCAGGGCCTTGGCTTCGGAGGCGAATGGGCAGTCGGCGCGGCGCTAATGGCTGAGGTGACGCGTCCGGAATACCGCGGGCGCGCCATGGGCTTCGTCCAATCTGGGTTTTGTCTCGGCTGGATCGGCGCAGTGCTGGTGGCCACGTTCGCACTGGCCCAGTTCTCCACTGATCTCGGCTGGCGTATCGCATTCTGGATCACTGCGGTACCTGGCCTGCTTATCGTGCTGGTTCGCCTGGGCGTGCCCGATTCCCAGATTTACGTGCAGGCAGCGCGCACACGCATAACTCCTAAAGCTGGCTTTAAATCCGTCTTCCAGCGCGAACACTTTGGCACATGCCTGACAGCTAGCGCAGTTGTTTTTGGCCTCCAGGCAGCAGCCTACGTTGTTACGGTATGGGTCCCCTCTCTACTCGCCGATCGCGGCCTACGCTCCGGATCGATGATCATGACAATCGTAGTGATGGCCATCGGAACCTTCCTCGGATTCGCCTTTACTGCGTCTTTTAGCGATCGCTGGGGCCGCCGCACCACCCTGCTGGCAATGACTGCAGGCTCGTGGATTGTAACTTTGGTCTATTGCTTCGTACCCCTCTCGCCGTGGCTTGTTCAGGTACTTGGCTTGCTGGTCGGGTTTTTCGCTATCGGCATGTTTGCAGCAGTTGGCCCTTTCCTCAGCGAACTCTTTCCGACCGAAGTGCGGACGACGTGCATGGGCTTCTCCTACAACGTCGCTAAGACACTGGGCGCTCTTGCAATCACGGTGGTGGGCGTCGTCTCAGCACATACCGGGCTAGCTACCGCAATTGGAGCCTGCTGTTTCGCTTCTTACCTCATCTCGACGATTGCTCTCCTGCGCCTTCCCGAAACCATGGGGGTGCGGCTCGACGCCGTCGCTGCGTCTGGCACCAACGTCGCGGACGGACTAGAACGTCCAATCGCCTGATTGCGTTCCCCTCCGCCTGACATTTACAGACTGGAAATCAAGTTATGTTTCGCCTCACCGACGATCAACACGCTCTCATTGACTCGACACAGCGGATGGCCGAGCAGGACATCGCACCCATTTTAGCCGCACATCCGGCAGACCGTCCTTTGTCGAAGGACGCGATGCTGCAGATCTACTCCGTACTGGGACGCTTCGGTATCACCGCTCCCAGGCTTCCAGAGGAAGCAGGGGGTGCAGCCCTGTCGATGGTGGACTATGGATTGATCATCGAGCAACTGCCGCCCGCTGTTGCCCTCTCGCTTCTGTCGCACGAAGGTACCGTCGCGCGCCTTTATGCCGGAGCGTCCGAGGAAATTCGCACAAACTACCTTGCGGATCTGATTGCGGGCCGAAAAATTTGCTGCACAGCTAACACCGAACCAGGCGCAGGATCTGATTCCCGCGCAGTTCGAACCCGAGTGACTGTGAACAAAGAGTACGCGAGCATTCAAGGCAGCAAGATTTGGATTACAAATGCTGCGGTTGCCGACGTGTTCAATGTGTCCTGCATTGATGGAACTGACGCAAATGGGAAGCCCCAGGCCCGCCGAGTCCTGGTAGACCGGTCCTTGTCTCCGTTCGAGGTACGTGAAATTCCAGTAATGGGGCTTCAGCAGGGCCATCTCGGCGAGTTGAACTTCGATGATTGCCGCGTTCCTCTCAGTCACCTAATCGGCGAGCAGGGAGATGCAGCCAAGTATCTGACCCTTGGTTGGAACGTCAACCGTCCGCTGATCGGATTGATGACCGTTCACCTTGCTCAGCGGGCGTTTGCTCTCGCTCGTGAACATGCCCTCGATCGCCGTCAGTTCGGCAAAGCACTGGCAGCACACCAGCTGATCCAGCAGGACCTGGCCGATATCGAAACCGCCATTGTTACCTCGCGCCTCATTTGCCTGCATGCCCTCGACGCGGTCGATCGCGGCGAGCGCGCCAACGGCTACTCCGCCATGGCAAAACGGTATGCAACGCGGGCCTGCGAGGACGCAATTCGCATGGCCATGCAAGTGCTCGGCGGCATGGGTATTAGTCTGGAAATGGGCGTGGAACGGCTGTGGCGTGATGCACGCATGTTCCAGGTGCCAGATGGGACAAACGGCATCCTGGCACTGATCCAGGGCCGCGAGATAGCAGGACAGCCGGCGTTCGCCTGAAGCGGGCTGCAGTATATCCCCCTCCACATTAGCAAGGAACGAAAATGCTCTTCTGCACCCTTATGACTGTCAAGCTCCCCCCTGACCTCCCCGCCGAGAAGGTTCAAGCGTTGCGTGCTGCCGAGACTGCCCTAGCTCAGGAGTATCAACGCCGGGGAAAACTGCGCCACCTGTGGCGCGTTGCAGGTCGCGTTGCCAACGTGTCGGTTTGGGATTGTGTCGACGTGGACGATTTTCACGCTACCGTCAGCGCCCTACCCCTATTCCCGTATCTCGAAATCGAGGTGCTTCCACTCGCGCGACACCCCAGCGCTCTGGACTGACCAACGCGCCTCACCGGATGGGCGCGGTGCGCCCTTAGCGCCCTCCGCCGCTTTCCGGACTAATGCATTTTTTTGGCAGGCCTTCTGCTGCCCGCCTCAACTGATTCGAAGACCACGCCCATGAGAAATGTCGTAGTCGCCGGAGTCGGCATGACGCCGTTCGGCAAATTCCTTCCGCGCAACCTGAAGTCCCTCAGCGAAGAAGCAGTGTTCCTCGCTTTGTCCGACGCCGGCCTCACGGCTGATGCCATCGATCAGGTCTATTTTGGCAACGCCGCAGCCGGCGTGGTTACTGGGCAGGAAATGATTCGCGCTCAATCGTCTCTGCGCACCACGGGGCTCGATGGCAAACCGATGTTTAACGTCGAGAATGCCTGCGCGTCCAGCAGCACGGCATTCCATCTTGCCTGGCTTGCTGTGGCATCCGGCGCTTGTGAGACGGCCATCGTCGTCGGCGCCGAGAAGCTGAGCCACGAGGACAAGGCAGTTTCCTTCGGTGCCTTCTCTCGCGCTGTGGACCTCGAGGAGCCCCTACCAGAAGGATATCGTGCAGGCAACGGATCTTTGTTTATGGACCTGTATGCCGCAAAAGCTCGCAAATGGATGAGCGAAAGTGGCTGCGAGTCCGCAGACTTCGCGCGCGTTGTCGTAAAGAGCCGCCTTGCCGGCTCACTCAACCCACTGGCCCAGTTCCGCCAACCGACCACTATTGATGAGGTACTGCAGAGTCGCATGGTAAGCGACCCGCTGACGTTGTTCATGTGCTCATCCATTGGGGACGGGGCAGCAGCAATCGTGCTTTGCTCGGAAGCTCGCGCTGCAAGCCTCGAAGTGCCAAAGGTGCTTGTACGGGCCAGCGCAGTGGTCTCGGCCAAAGCCTCCGGAGAGCGGGAACCCGTTGCAGTGGCGGCATCACGGAAAGCCTACGAAATCTCTGGCATCGGCCCTGAAGATTTGCACGTCATCGAGCTACATGACGCCTCGGCTCCTGCAGAACTTATTCACTATGAAAACCTCGGGCTCTGCAAGCCCGGCGGAGGTGCAGTGGAGTTGCTGCGCTCCGGCGCCACTGACATTGGCGGCCGAATCAGCGTCAACCCGAGCGGCGGACTGCTTAGCCGCGGTCATCCGATTGGTGCGACCGGCGCGGCCCAGATTATCGAGTTGACTCAGCAACTGCGCGGGCGCGCCGGTGCGCGCCAACGTCCTGGCGCGCGAGTCGCTCTCGCCGAAAATAACGGCGGACAACTCGCCGGGGACTCCGCCGCCGCGGTGGTCACCATCTTGTCGCTCTAAGCCCGTTTTCAATTTCGCCTCATTGACCTTTTTTATCATGAACACTCAGCAAGTGGCAGTCGTCACGGGCGGCGCAAGCGGCATCGGTTTTGGTATCGCGAGTGCGCTGGTGTCGGCTGGATACCGGGTAGCGGTCTGGGATCGCAGTGAAGAAGCCGTCGCTTCTGCAGGTGAACGCCTCGACACCGAACTCGGCTCCTCCTTCGGTCGTGATCCGCAGCGCTTCATGGCACTGGAAGTCGATGTGACCGACAGCGGTGCCGTAAACTCTGCGCGCGAGCACGTGACGGCTAGCTGGAAAACCCCAGACATACTCGTCAACAATGCGGGTATGACGCGAGATAAGCGATTCCTCAAAATGACTGAGGATGATTGGGACTCAGTGATCTCTGTCAACCTGAAATCACAGTTTCTCTGCGCACGCAGCCTAGCAGAGGGAATGGTCCAGCAGGGCTATGGGCGCATTATCAATATCTCATCCCGCGCCTGGCTAGGCGGCTTTGGACAAGCCAACTACTCCGCAGCAAAGGGCGGGGTCGTAAGTCTGACCCGATCGCTCGCCATCGAACTGGCGCGCGATTGCATCACTGTCAATGCTATTGCTCCAGGCATTATCGACACCCCCTTGCTGCAGGGCTATGACGATGAAGTCCGAGAAAGGCTCAAGGCTAGCGTGCCGGCACGCCGCATGGGTACGCCCGCGGACGTCGCCGCAGCGGTCATATTCTTCGCCAGCAATGCCGCCTTATATGTGACTGGTCAAACACTTTACGTCTGCGGCGGCCGATCGCTTTCTAGCCAGAGCGTTTGAAACCAAGGGGTAACTACGTGCCTATCCAATCCTCTCAATCGGGCGCAGTACTGCTGCTTGAACTCGATGCGCCAGAGTCCTTGAATGCTCTGACGATTCCAGATCTCCTCAACCTTCGGCAGCATTTGCGCGCTGCGCAGGACGACGACACAATCCGCGTCATCGTTATTACCGGAGCTGGGGACAAGGCGTTCTGCACCGGCGCGAACCTCAAGGCAACCTTTCCGCCAGAACAAACCTTTGCGCGCGGCCTTCTGGGAAGTCGGGGTAAGGAAGCAGAGCGAGGCGGTTATACACGCCTCATTGATATCAGCGACCTTCAGGTCTGGAAGCCGGTTATCGCGGCGGTCAACGGGTATTGCCTCGGCGGCGGACTCGAACTCGCTCTGCAATGTGACTTGCGCATTGGTAGCCATAGTGCATCTTTCGCACTGCCTGAAGTTCGGGTTGCCAGTGTTCCGGCGGTGGGTGGCGTCCAGTACCTGCTTCGAGCAATTCCAGCAGCCCATGCGATGAAGCTCGCCCTTACCGGCGACCGCATCGACGCCAAACAAGCATTGCGTATTGGACTAGTAAGCGAGCTATACACGCCGGAAACCCTGCGCACCGAGGCGCTCAATATCGCCGACCGCATTGCTGCAAATGGTCCGCTCGCGGTGCAGATGGTCAAAAAGCTGGCTCTCGAAACTGCTCACATGGCGCCCACAGAGTTTGTCGCTCATTCCAACATCGCGTGGGGCGCGCTGCGCGACAGCGCCGACAGGATCGAAGGCAGGCGCGCGTTTGCTGAGAAGCGCACACCGGAATTCCGCGGCGACTGATTCAGTAGATCGATTCGTTGGTTGCGTGCTCAAATTCTGCCGCCGACGCACGCTCAGTCAACCAGCAATTCGAGGCTTCTAGGCTCGACCGTACTGCTACCAACAACATCATTGGACAATCTATTAAACGCCGCCCGGGTCTCTCAACATACTAGCGGACGCCACACACATGGAGGAAGACATAACAATGAACCGATTGCAAACAAGAAATATTTGGAAGACGATCATCGGGCTAAGTCTCGCACTACCATTCTTCGCGGGGACGTCCAATGCAGCGTCCGAGTTCCCGACCAAACCGATACGTGTAGTGGTGCCGTTTCCTGCGGGTGGTACCACCGACCAAGTCGCTCGCATCGTGGCCGGCAAGATGCGCGAGCAACTCGGGCAGCCCCTTATCGTTGATAACAAGGGCGGCGCAGGAACGGTGATTGGCACACAGGATGTCGTGCATAGCCCGCCCGACGGGTACACCCTGCTTTGGACAGCAACTCCGCTGGCGATCAACGCGTCACTAGTCAAGAAGCTCCCCTTTGACACGGTAAAAGACCTGACTATGGTGGGGAATGTCGCTGCTGTGCCTCTGGTCTTGATCGTTCCGCCCTCGTCGCCGTACAAAACAGTGCAATCCCTCATCCAGGCCGCGCGGGATAAACCGGGCTCGCTGAGCTACGGCTCGTCGGGAGTTGGTGGTTCCGCACATCTGGCCACCGCAATGTTTCTGTCGGACGCCGGAATTAGGATGAATCACGTCCCATATAAGGGCAGCGCGCCCGCGGTCAGTGACTTAATTGGAGGTCACGTAGATGCGGTCTTCGACACCCTCTTTTTGACACGTCCCTACATCCAAGCCGGAAAAGCGCGTGCACTTGCGCAGACTGGATCAGCGCGCTCGCCCCTGCTACCGGACGTGCCCACGCTGCAGGAAGCGGGATACAAGAATCTGGTGGTCGAATCCTGGCATGTAGTCGCAGCGCCAGCCGCGACGCCCCCTGCCGCAGTGCAAAAGCTTAATGCCGCTCTTGTTGCAGCGCTTCGCAACCAAGAAGTGAAGGATGCCCTCGTTAAGCAGGGCCTCGACATCCGAGCCAATACTCCCGCGGAAGCGAATCGATACTTCAAGAGCGAGGTCGATCGTTGGGCGAGAGCAGTCTCTGCATCCGGGGCAAGCGTCGATTGACACCATCCCGCCCCTGGATTCCACAAAAAAACATTTTGGAGACGAAGTTGGCGAAGTTCTTGATGAGATGTTTACCAGTTGGACGCATGTTGAGCGGCTTCGTCCTTGCCGCGTCAGTATCGGCGGCCGTTGCCGCCGATTACCCAAACAAGCCCATTCGGATTGTTGTACCGTTTCCTGCAGGCGTGAGTACCGATATCGTCGCGCGCACGATGGCGGACGCCGTAGCCGTGCGTCTTGGACAAGCCGTTATTGTTGATAACAAGGCGGGAGCAGATGGCGTAATCGGGGTCATGGACGTGGTGCGAGCCAAACCGGATGGTTACACCTTGTTGATAGCCACCAACGGCCCACTGTCTGCGGCGCAGCATCTCAAGAAAAAACCACCCTATGACGTCCTGAGGGACCTGACTCCGATCTCTGATATCGGTCGGGCGACGTTCGCTGTCTATGTGAGTCCGCGGACTCCAGCCAAAACCCTGCCTGAATTCATCGCCTATGCCAGTGCGCATCCTGGAAAACTCAACTATGCCTCAGGAAACCTGACTGGGCAGCTAGCGTTCGCCCATATCGCCAAAACGGCAGGCCTCGACATGACGCACGTCCCCTACAAAGGCGAGACCAATGCGATGAACGACATGATTGGCGGCCACGCAGACGGCATCATCGCGACACTGGGCACTGGTCTTCCCATGGCGAAGGCAGGAAAGCTCCGCATTCTCGCCATCCTCGCGAAAGATCGCAATCCCGAAATTCCCGAGGTCCCGACCCTAACGGAAGCCGGCGTTCCTGCAATGCCGATCCAGTCATGGTTCGGCATGATGGGGCCAGCGCGCATGCCAACGGCAGTGGTACAGAAGGTCAATCGGGCCGTGACTGATTCATTAAACGATTCAGCCGTCATCAGGCGGATGCGCATGATTAGCGTCGAGCCGAAGACATCCACGCCAGACGGTGCTGCACAAGTGCTCCGCACCCAGTTAGAGGCACATGGAAAAGTCATCCGAGATGCAAATCTACCTCTTGACTGACTAGGGCGATTCTGAAAGCGACGCTCGATACCTTAGTGGGCTTAAACATCATGCGCAGCCAATCCAAAACTGTGGCCTACGGTCCCTGCTCCATCCAGTATCTGATACAGGGAATCGGATACCCAATTGTCCTACTTCCCTCGCTAGGTCGAGGTCCCGCCGACTTTGATCGCCTGGCGAATCTACTAGCGTCCGCTGGCCTAAAGGTCATTCGGCCGTTTCCGCGCGGCATGGGCCAAAGTTATGGACCGACCCATGATCTGACCCTGCATGATTTGGCGGAAGACGTGGCAGCAGTGATCGAACAGGAGGGAGAACCTGATGCCATTGTCGCCGGCCATGCCCTCGGAAACTTTATCGCACGCACCGTAGCCTCAGACTTCCCCTTGCTTGTACGGGGAGTGGCCCTGTTGGCCGCGTCAGCAGGCAAGGCACCCGAAGGGCAAAGCACCATCCCTTCAGATATCTTGGATTCTGTTTATCAGAGTGGTGAGCTCACATTGCCGGACTCGCTGCGGCTGCAACATCTCCAAAAGGCGTTCTTTGCGCCTGGAAATGATCCTGCCATCTGGCTGGATGGTTGGTACCCAGCCGTGAAAGCGATACAGAACGCGGCGTGGCGCGCGACACCCGTGGACGACTACTTTTCGGCAGGCACTGCCCCGCTGCTGGATGTTCAAGCGCTACAAGATACGGTCGCGCCAAGAACATTCTCCCACGTCCTTAAGGAGGCATTAGGCGATCGCGTGACGGTTGTTCATGTGGACGACGCAGGCCACGCCTTGATACCGGAACAACCAGGGGCTGTGGCAATGGCGTTGGCCGACTGGGTAATGCAATTGCTCTCGGCGCCAGTCGCTCCAGCGAGCAGCGGCAAGCTCGCATAGCCGCAGCCGGCGTTATGCAGACCACGTGAAAGCCACGCATGAGAACGAAATATCAAGACAGCTCTACTGAGTTGCTTCATCGCATCCGAGCTTCGGTATGCGAGATCCTGTCCAGTTCGCTTAGGTCGAGAGACGACATTGAAAACCGACTCGCCGTGTTACTGCGCCAGGCACTCAGCGTCGATTCTCCTTACGACGTCGCAGTTGTGTTGGCATGCGGAGCCGAGCTACAGATGTTTCCTCACGACGACGTCATGGAGCGCTGCACCGCGACCGTTCGTGCATCTGGGCAGCCCGATCTTCGCGGAGTTGTATGGGCTGTACGGCACAGGTGCGCAAGATCTCGGGGTGAGCCTCGCCGGTTCTCTATTGACTGGCGAGTTCATTGAAAAGCGTGCCGCCTAACAACTAAAAGTTCGAGGATCCGGGGCCGCCCTATGAGGCAGCGAACGCGTCCGCTTCGACGCTACTGCCTGATCGACGACGCGATTCTGCCCGGCCCGCTCCTACGTCTCGTCGAGGCAATATCGGTGGCCTCCGAAGCGGCCGATTTTCCGGAGCGGAGCGCATACCTGGAACGCCCGCCCTTCCCTGCTTGCGGAGACCGGCGGCAAGTTCCGCATTCCGAAATTCGACACGAATAAGAACACCGTCTAGAGCAACGGCGGCTTTCACGCGAGCCGGGGATTCGTACGTCCACAGTACGAGCTGGTTCGCTCTAGTTGCTCAACAACTAGCAACCCCAGGAGGAGACCTTAATGAAGTATAGCAAGACTGGCCTTGTGCTCAGCGGAGCATTGTTCACGGGCAGCGCGTTTGCTCAGTCGAGCGTATCGTTGTACGGCGTCATTGATACATCGATTCGCTTCACAACAAATCAACCTACAGCCAACGGACCCAAGAGTCAGGTGGCGCTCGCTGAAGGCGCCTTCAACGGTGCACGTTGGGGTCTACGCGGTGCGGAGGATCTGGGCGTCGGCAATAAGGCGATTTTTACCCTTGAGAGTGGTTTTACCTCCGATGCTGGCAGAGTCGGCCAACAGGCCCAACTTTTAGGACGACAAGCCTGGGTCGGTCTGTCGACGGCAAGCTTGGGCACTGTAAAGGCCGGTCGTCAATACGGTGCAGCCTATACCTTCCTGGCACAAGTTGACCCAATCTTCACTGGCAACTACCCTGAAGAGAGTTGGGAAGTTTTCCTCACCGGCGTCCGCTTTGACAACACCGTCGATTACTCGAACAAGTTGGGCGGCCTCGCCGTGAACGCACAGTACTCGTTCGGAGAGCAATCCGGGAACGCATCGCGCGGCAGAAGCATGCAGTTCGCGACCACTTATGAAACAGGAAATTTGCTTTTTGGCGGAGCCGGGCAACAATCCCGAGATGCTAATGGCAACGATCTGACGCTATGGACGGCGGGGAGCAAATACTCCTTCGGCGACTTTACCGTACATGCGTACTACGTTGATTCGCGGCGAGATGCAGGCTTCATCGTCGGGGCAAGTGGCACAAACGCCCCGCTCGCCAACACCAGCATTGGTAGCAACGCAAATACCGCCCTCGGTGCGGGCACGCAGACTTCACGTCGCCACGACCGTATGGGTGTGATTGGCCTGACCTATCAACCGAGCCCAGCATGGCGATTCGTCGCAACGTACATGCGCGACAACGTTGCCGGCGCCGCACAGGGATCATCCGGCATGTTGCAAACCGGGTACCTGGTCGCCATGTATAGCATGTCAAAGCGCGCCGACGTGTATCTTGAAGCGGACCGCAGCAAACTCAGTGGTGCTTCGATATCCGATACGAACAGCCCATTGGTTCCGTTCGGTGGGGCAACCACGCGCACAGGCGTGGGCGTAGGCATGCGCACTCGCTTCTGACGGCCCACACACCGTGCACGGTAATGGCTTCTCACGAATAACGCATCAAAATCCATCACAACATCTCGCCCCGGCTCTCGGTGCACTCGACCTCCGGCCGCTCGTAGCTTTGCGGCCGGTAGTTTGCCGTAGAACGCTACCCGATACCGCGACGTCGATCTGAATCCGGTTGATCGGATGATCGGCGATGCGGCTCAGCACGTGACGCAGATACGCCACGCCGGGAACGCCGTTGGCGATTCGGGCCATCGCAGTGTTCAACCGCTTGCGAGACGCCAATCGAATGGGTGTGCGCGAGATGGTGACAATGGCGCCGGCAGTGGCGCAGTTCATGAACAGGCTGATCGAGTTTGCCCACACCGGCCCGGCGTTCGTTTCCGGCAAGATTCGAAGCATCGAAGCCAATATGACGCTGCTTCTCGACGAGAGCACGGATGGGGCGTCCTTGCAGGAGGCGGCAAGACAATCTCGCGCCCTTCTGGAGTAAATCCGGATCGCCGGCACCAGCCGAATAGGCCAGGGTCCGATACAAGATGACTTGCAGTGGTGCCGCGCCGGTTAATCGATGCGGATGTTGGCCTGCTTCACCACCTCGCCCCAGCGAGCCTGATCGGCGCCAACGGCGTGATCGGGACAAACGTCGTCGCGCGCGCGCCGGCGGACGGACACACGCTGCTGCTAGTAGTGGGTTCTCACGCGGTGAATCCGGTGGTGATGAAAAGCATCCCTTATGACACCGACAAGGCCTTCACGCCGATCACAAATATCGGCAGCTCGCCTTCGGTCCTTGTGGTGCGAGCCGATGGCCCGTACAAGACGCTGCCGGACGTGCTTGCAGCGGCCCGCAACGAACGATTGGGTATTGGATTCTCGGAAGGCCAGACCCGCCTGACGGGCGAGATGATCAAGCAACAAGGGAAGCTGCAGACGGTTGGCGTCCCATACAAGGGCGGCGCGACGATGATGATCGACATCATCGGTGGCCATCTGCCGATGGGCGTCACAAGCGTGGTCACCGTCCTGCCCCATGTTCGCTCGGGCGCCCTGCGGGTTGTCGGCGTGGCCGACTCCAAGCGTCTTCCCCTGTTTCCGGATGCCATGACGTTCAAGGAGGCGGGCCTTGAAGGGGTTGAGTCCCTCAATTGGTACGGACTCTTGGGTCCGGCAGGACTGCCAGCGCCCATTGTCGAGCAAATCAACAAGGACCTGCACAAAGTTGCGGCCGATCCTAGCCTAGTGAAACAGATGGAAAGCCAGGGTGCCCGCATGATTCTGTCGCCCCCGGCCGAATTCCGAAGCTTCCTGGCTTCTGAACTGAAGAAGTGGTCGGAGGTTGCTCAACGCAGTGGGATCAAGCCCGAGTAGGCACGGCCATCGGATTGGCCGAACACGACATTCCCTTGTCACGGTCCAATGCCGATAAGCGATGCGGCATGCATTGCCCGATGAATGCTTCTCTCGGTGACCTCCGTGTCACTCCGCACCACACTACGGCTTCGGGCAACGAGGAAGCAAGTGAGCGAGAGGAGCCCGCGCCATTGATCCGCGATGGGTCTCCCTCGAACGCGAGGTTCGCGATGAAGTTCTGCCCATTCCTGGAATGAGCAACCCCGCCGATCGCGCGCGACCCGGTTCAAAGCATGACCTCCTGACGGAGGCCCAAGGCATACCGCTGGCGCTGATACTGACCGGCGCCAATCGCAACGACGTCACCCAACTGCTGCCGCTGGTCGAGGCGATTCCGCCTATCTGCGGCAAACGCGGCCGTCCATTGTCCAAGCCCTGCATCGTCCAGGGTGATCGCGGGTACGACCACGACAAGTATCGCAAGCCGCTTCACGCCGCCGGCATCGCCACCGAGATCGCCCGTCGCGGTGAACCGCATTGCAGTGGTCTTGGCAAAACCCGTTGGGTTGTAGAACGAACAATTGCTTGGCTGCACAACTTCAAGAGATTGCGCATGCGCTTCGAGCGCCTCGCCACCATCCACGAAGCCTTCCTGGAAATCGCCTGTTGCATCATCTGGCGTCACCTCAGGAAGTCATTTTGTTAGGCCTTCTAAGTGCTGGTCGAAGTTGCCGAGAGTTCTTCCAAGAGCCTGGCCTTCGCGATTTTTCCCATTGGTGTCATTGGCAGGGAATCGCGGAATATGATTTGTCGTGGTGCCTTGTAGTCAGCCAGCGGCGTGCGGCAATAATCGATCAGAGATTGCTCCGATGGCTGCACGCCAGGCTTGGGCACAACATAGTAGTGTCCGACTTCTCCGAGCACCGGATCGGGAACGCCAATGCCAGCGACCATGAGCACATCCGGATGGCGCAACAACACATTCTCGACTTCGATCGGGTAGACATTGAAGCCGCCCCTGCACATACATCTCCTTGCTTAGTCCCATCAGCGTCACGAGACCATCGTCATCACGACAACCGACATCTCCGGTACGTAGCCACCCGTCAGAGAAGGCGGCGGCCGATTCGGCCGGCAAATCCAGGTACCCGACAACGGTCGCTGAACGCTGCCTCTATCGGTACCTGGGAGCGTAAGGCGCGTCCACGCAGAGCGTCCAAAGCACATATGTCGGCGGTGTCGCGCGCACCTTTCCCGCTTCGCGATCGGGCAGCCAGGGACCGATTTATTGCGAACACCTGTTTTCCTTCCACTCTGGTTTCATAGCGGGCCTCGGGGTAGAGTTTCGAATCACGGCTTGGCATCGACAAGCCGACTCGGTCCCTGCATGCGCAATCCTTCCCTGCCCTGAGGGACTGAGCTGTCGCACCCTCGGTCATGACAGTCAAGCATGGGCACTGAAAGAAACCAACACCACCATGGCAATTTCCGCCAGTGAACCAACGATTTCCGTTACGATTTCCGGGATTTGCAAAATCATGCTCGGTATTTTTTGAAAGATAGCTACATAAAATAAGTATATCTGTCGCCACGGCACTTTACCGGCGTGATTCGAGGTTATGGCCCCCCCCGAAAGACAACAGTGGATGTCAATCTCTCCGAGCGAACGTACATTCTTATTCTTTAGGAGAGTACGGCGTGCGGAGCTTTCCGGTGGACGCCAGGTTTGCTACGTAATCAGGGACGGCAATACCTGCGGGCAGGTCCGGGGCATCCTCTGCTCCACTGGTCTTGTAGGTCATAGGAATAGCGCCTGCCCACACCGGGAAGTTTGCGTCCTCCGGATCATTCGGGAAACCCTCGCGTGTTTTAGCAGTTGCTTCTTCGATGTCCATGTAAAGGATGGAGGTCGCCTTGAGTTCCTGCGACTGCATCGGACGCAACGTGTCCCAGCGTCCAGGGAAGAGACCTTCGATGAAGTGCTTCAAGGCTGCCTTTTTCGCTTCCTCCCCTTCTAGAATCTGGGCCTTGCCAAAAGCCATGGCCGATCGGTACCGGGACGAATGAAAGAAGGCAGAACGCGCCAGAACGAAGCCATCCATGAAGCTGCACGTGACACATACCTGGGTGCCCTCCGCTTTCCGAAGAAAGCGGCTAGCCGACGAGCCATGCCAGTACAGGCGGTCACCATCCCGCCAGTGCAAAGTGGGCGTCACGTAGGGGGTGCCATCAATGACGTAACCCACGTGGCACAGCGGGGCTTCATCGAGTATTCGGTATACGTCCTCACGCCCATGCGAGCCCCTTTCGTGGAGTCGGCGAACCCGGGTGCGTTCGGTGGTGGGAAAGTCTTCCGTGGATGTCGTGTTCTGTGTGCTCATAGCGGTCGATTCCATTGAGAACTTGCATTCTTGGAGAGCAGCGACGCCACGAAAAGGGCCACTTAGCTGTATTCCTCTGGGCCGCTTGGAAGGTCTGCCTGGCCGCTAATTATTGTCACTGGTAACTGTGAAGGCGCACTCTTAGCCGGCCAAGTACTTTTGAATCCTTTCGATTACGCTATCGTCACGGATCCAGATTATGCGGGTAATGGTGCCCATGGCGTCGGCGCGAGGCCTGCAGCTCATGCTATGGCGAAAGCCCATCAAGCAGTTCCAAGTACTTTCGCAGGGCTGAGACGGCGTCTGCGGATCGACGCGAACGACAATGGGCCACCGTCGCTCCCAACATAAGAAGCGGCATTCCCTGCAGACGTTGGGGTGGTGACGTCGAACCCCTTATCGCGTCACTCAGAACCATCGCCACAGCTTGATTCGGCTGCGACGAAACAAAGGCTAGCTGCAAGGCCATCTCAACCTCGCTACATCCTGGGGAGACCATTGTAGAGTTGGCCAACGCGCACAGCCGACCGAACAGCGCGTCGATCCGGTCCAGGTCAGTCGGCGCCATCAACGGCACTGCTAAGCCTAGCGCATGGCACTGAAGGACCCGACGCAAGTCGATCCAATCGCGACGCAGTTTCTCGTCGGGACCCAGAACAGTCGCGCCCCGGTAGTGCTCCTGACGAACAAGGCCCTCTGCCGCTAGCATCCGCAACGCTTCGCGGACCGGCATCCGGCTCGTCTCAAACCGCGTCGCCAGAGCGTCCTGACGCAGCACTGCTCCGACCGGCAGTTGGCCGCTTCGAATGTCTTCTCTCAACCGAGCTACTATCTCTGAACAGCGCTGCATCGTGCGACGGTATGTAAATATCAGTCCATGTGTGGGTAGCGATAGGCCGCTGCGGGCACCCACGTTTCCTTGATCGTCCTAGGAGACGTCCAACGCTGCAGATTCAGTACCGAACCAGCCTTATCGTTGGTTCCACTGCGACGTCCTCCACCAAATGGCTGCTGACCGACTACCGCGCCCGTTGGCTTGTCGTTGAGGTAGAAGTTACCGGCGCTGAACCGCAGGTGCTGGCTCGCCTCTTCCAATGCTTGTCGGTCGTTGGCGAAGACCGCACCGGTAAGCGCGTAGGGACTCGTACCATCGACCGTCGAGAGGATATCTTTCCACGCCTTGTCCGGATAGATCATCACAGAAAGTACCGGGCCAAAGATCTCTTCACGCATTGTCACGGCCTGCGGATTCTTAACTTCGATAACAGTCGGCGCGACAAAGTAGCCGTAACTATCGTCGCAAGTACCTCCGGCCAGGAGCTTCTCGCCCGTCGACCGAGCACTGTTGATGTAACCAGAAATTCGTTCGAAAGCCTTTTTGTCAATGACGGCACCGATAAAATTCTCCAGATCTTCAACATCCCCCATACGCACACTTGCCAAATCGTCGAGCAGTCGAGTCCTGACTCGCGGCCACAGCGAAGCGGGAATGTATGCTCGTGACGCGGCACTGCACTTCTGGCCCTGGTACTCGAAGGCGCCTCGCAGGAGTGCGACTGCGACAGCATCCGGATCGGCAGACGCATGCACAAGCACAAAGTCCTTGCCGCCAGTCTCCCCCACAAGCCGAGGATAGCCGCGGTAGCTCGGCAACCGCTGCGCTACTTGTTGCCACAGCGAATCAAACACCTCCGTAGAGCCAGTGAAGTGCAGCCCCGCAAAATCCGGCGATTCGAGCACTGCCTCCGATACGTTCGCTGCGGATCCAGGGACGAAATTGATCACCCCAGGAGGGAGCCCCGCGGATTCGAGCAGCTCTAGGAACAAGTAATTGCTCAGCGAAGCCGTGAACGCGGGCTTCCATACGATGGTGTTGCCAAGCAATGCGGGGGCCGTAGGCAAGTTCCCCGCAATCGCGGTGAAATTGAACGGCGTAACGGCATAAACGAAGCCCTCCAGAGGCCGATAGTCCATGGTGTTACGCATGCCCGGGCTCGACATCGGCTGCTGTTGCAGCAGGTCGCGCGCGAACGAGACGTTGAAACGCAGGAAGTCGATCAGCTCGCACGCCGAATCAATCTCCGCCTGATAAACGGTCTTACTTTGGCCGAGCATCGTTGCGGCATTAAGCTTCTGTCGCCACGGTCCGGCAAGCATATCTGCAGCCCGCAAGAACACCGCGGCACGCGCCTCAAACGGCATTGCGGCCCAGTCACGCTGCGCAGAGACCGCCGAGGAGATTGCGCGGCTCACTTCCTCGGGGCCGGCTTGGCTCACCGAAGCAATGCGACGGCGGTGATCGTGCGGCGCATGAAGTAACTGCTTGTTGCTCCCGTTGTACCGCTTCCCGTTGATGACTAACGGGATGTCCGTCACCACGCCGCTACGCTCCTTGAGGGCAGCAATAATACCCGCACGCTCACGCGTAGAAGATCCATAAGTGAGGACCGGCTCGTTCTCTGGCAAATTGTTCGTCATAGAGATTCCTGATTAGATTGATGAGGTGTGATGCGCGAGAGCTCAGATGAATCCAATTCACTCGCGCTCCAGGCGGCGGTCCGCGCACCTGTCGCAGGCTGCGATACCTGTTCGAGTCGTCGGCTCCTGTTTTCCTCCACCCCCTTAACGCAAACCGCGGAAGAACTGCAGCAGCTTTGGGGGGCGCTCGGTGGTCATCTGTGTGGCCTGAGCAACCGCGAGGCCATTCCGACGAGTCCTTGCCGAAAAGTCAGAACACAAACAATGAAAATCAGGCCAGTCACCATGGGAACAGACTCACCCAACGTCTCAAACCAAGTAAAGCCCGTCGTGGTTGCCAAGAAGGTGCCGACATCGCCCAATTTGTTCTCGATCGCTACAATCAAAACAGCGCCGACAATTGGACCGGTTAGAGTTCCGAGGCCGCCCACGAGCGTCATGAGAATGACTGCACCTGACATCGTCCAGTGCACATCCGTAAGCGTTGCGAATCCTAGAACGAGCGCCTTAAGCGTTCCTGCAAGCGCGGATAGAGAGGCGGACAGCACGAAAGCAATGAGCTTGAATTTGTCGGTGTCATAGCCTAGGGAAACTGCCCGGGGCTCGTTTTCCTTGATTGCTCGCAGGACCTGACCGAAAGGAGAATGAACGGTCCGAACAACTAACGCGAAGGCCGCCACAAGAATCACGAGGACAAAGTAGTAGATCGCCAAATCGCTGTCGAGCGAGACGGCTCCGAGGAGCTTTCCTCGAGGGATTCCTTGCAGACCATCTTCTCCGCCCGTGAATGGAGCCTGCAAGAAGATGAAGTACAGCATTTGAGCGAGGGCAAGCGTAATCATTGCGAAATAAATCCCTTGCCTACGAATCGCCAATGACCCCACCACATAGCCCAGAGCTGCTCCTGCTATTACCCCAACCAGTAGACCGAGTTCCGGCGGTATGCCCCAAGTTTTCATGGCATATCCCGCGACGTATCCGGCTCCGCCGAAGAACGCAGCGTGTCCGAAAGACAGCAGTCCCGCGAAGCCAATCAACAAGTTGAAGCCGCAAGCGAACAGTGCAAAGCAGAGAACCTTGAGCACCAGCACTGGATATGCACCGTAGAACGGCGCCAAGGTCAGCGCCGCGATTGCGACCGAACAAGCTGCTGCTTGTCCCTTCCACTTAGTGCGATCAAGGTCCAATACTCTGGTCGAAGAGTCGCCGATCCTCATGGTCTGTCCTGTAGGTTCTTTCATCTTATTTATCTCTCCCAAACAGCCCGGCGGGACGAAGTAGCAACACAATGACCATAATGAAAAAGACGACAGTGGATGATGCTTGGGGATAGAACACCTTGGTCAGCCCTTCAATCACCCCCAACGCCAGACCCGTTACGATTGAGCCCATGATCGAGCCCATGCCGCCAATGACCACCACGGCGAATACGACAATGATTAGGTTCTGGCCCATCAGCGGCGACACCTGGATCACGGGCGCCGCCAGCACCCCGGCAAAAGCAGCCAGGGCCACGCCGAAGCCGTAGGTCAGCGTGACCATCAGCGGCACATTGATGCCAAATGCCTCGACGATCTTCGGGTTCTCGGTGCCCGCGCGCAGGTAGGCGCCGAGCTTGGTCTTCTCGATCGTGAACCAGGTGGCCAGGCAGACCACCACGGAGGCCACGACCACCCAGGCGCGATAGTTCGGCAGCACCATGAAGCCGAGGTCCGTGGCGCCCTGCAGCGCGTCGGGCGGCGAGTAGGGCAGGCCGGAGACGCCGTAGGCCGACCGCATCACGCCCTCGATCACCAGCGTGATGCCCAGCGTCAGCAGCAGGCCGTAGATGTGGTCGAGCTTGTAGATCCAGCGCAGCATCGATTTCTCGATTGCCACGCCAATCACGGCTACGACCAGCGGCGACAGCAACAGCATGACCCAGTAGTTGAGGCCGGCGTACTCCATGCCGGCCCAGGCCAGCACGGCGCCCAGCATGAACAGTGCGCCGTGGGCGAAGTTGATCACGTTGAGCAGGCCGAAGATCACGGCCAGGCCCAGGCTGAGCATCGCGTAGAACGCGCCGTTGACAAGTCCCAGCAGCAGCTGGGACAGCAGCGCCGGCAGTGGGATTCCAATATCGAAATTCATGAAACGTGGGGTCCCTTGTTATACGCCGAGCAGTTCGTTCAGCACCGGCATCTTGGCTTGCAGCTCGCTGGCGGCAAAGCGTTCGACGATGGCGCCGTGCTCCATCACGTAGAAGCGGTCGGCCAGCGGCGCGGCAAAGCGGAAGTTCTGCTCCACCATCACCACGGTGTAGCCCTTCTTCTTGAGCATCAGGATCATGCGCGCCAGCGCCTGCACGATCACCGGGGCCAGGCCCTCGGAGATTTCGTCCAGCAGCAGCAGGTTCGCGCCCGTGCGCAGGATGCGGCCCACGGCCAGCATCTGCTGCTCGCCGCCCGATAGCCGCGTGCCCTGGCTCTGCTTGCGCTCGCGCAGGTTCGGGAACATCTCGTAGATCTCGGCCTCGCTCATGCCGGGGGTGTCGCCACCCTTGGCGCCCTTGAGCACCGGCGGCAGCAGCAGGTTTTCCTCGCACGACAGGCTCGAGAAGATCGCCCGCTCTTCCGGGCAGTAGCCGATGCCGTAGTGCGCGATCTTGTGCGTGGGCAGGCCGATGGTCTCGTTGCCGTTGATCTTGATCGATCCCTTGCGCGTGCCGGTCAGGCCCATGATCGCGCGCATGGTGGTGGTGCGGCCGGCGCCGTTGCGACCCAGCAGCGTGACCACCTCGCCACGGTTCACGGTCAGGTCCACGCCATGCAGGATGTGCGATTCGCCGTACCAGGCGTGCAGGTCCTTGATTTCCAGCGCGGGGACGTTGGATGCGTCGGATGGGTGGATGCTCATCTCAGTGGGCCCCCTGCAGTTCGGCGTCGGCGGTGCCCATGTAGGCTTCCATCACGCGCGGGTCTTTCGACACCTCGGCGTACGGCCCTTCGGCCAGGATGGCGCCACGTTGCAGCACCGTGATCTTGTCGGCGATCGACGACACCACGTTCATGTTGTGCTCGACCATCAGGATGGTGCGGCCGGCGGAGACCTTCTTGATCAGCTGCGTCACGCGGTCCACGTCCTCGTGGCCCATGCCCTGCGTGGGCTCGTCCAGCAGCATCAGCTCGGGCTCCATCGCCAGCGTGGTGGCGATCTCCAGAGCTCGCTTTCTGCCATAAGATAGGTTGACTGTCGCGCTTTCAGCGAATTCCGCGAGTCCCACCTCATCGAGCAATTCAAGCGCGTGACGATTCAGGACTCGCAGCGACTTCTCGCTTCGCCAAAAGTGATAGGACGTGCCGACCTTTCGCTGTAGGGCGATTCGCACGTTCTCAAGCACGCTCATGTGAGGGAACACAGCCGAAATTTGAAACGAACGGATGATGCCCCTACGTGCAATTTGTGCTGGCTTGTCCCTCGTAATGTCCACGCCATCAAAGAGAATGGTGCCAGCCGATGGCTCAAGGAACTTCGTGAGTAAGTTGAAGCAAGTCGACTTACCAGCGCCGTTCGGCCCTATCAGAGCGTGGATGCTTCCCCTCCGTACGCGCAGATTCACGCCATCAACCGCGCAAAAGCCGTTGAAGCGCTTTGTCAGCCCCTCAACCTCCAATACATTCGACGACATTGAAGTACCTGAATTGTTTTTCGGCCGTCCAGCAGTTGGCGGCCATGACGGCAGAGCACGCGCTTGCGGCCCTGCTACTGGCTTAACGCTGCTTACGGGACGGCCCAAGATAGTTTCGGGCGTAGGCAGGAGTTGTGATTCCGGGCTTTAGTCGGGGATCGTCTTGCACATCACCGGGCACGATGCTGAGAGGGATCACGCCTGCCCAGGCATCCAGGTCGTAATCGGATTCGACATCCTTCACACCGATATCGCGGACTTTGGCCGAAACTTCCTTAAGTGGAAATTTTAGAACCAACGTTGCACCGATCTCGCTATCCTTGTGCTGCCGGACCTGATGCCCGGGCAGCACATCGTCGATAACGGCGTAGAGCAAGTTTGCCTTCTCCACCGGATCGTTGACGACCTCTCCCGTGCCAAAGATCACGACGGATCGGTAGTCAACACTGCACCCGAAGCCCGACCGCCCGGCGACGATGGCGTCGACATGGGTAATCGAGATGCAAGCAGGCACCCCTTCGGCGAGGGTAGTCAACATTCGATTCTGAGGACTACCGTGGAGGTAGACGTTTTCACCCACACGGAGAATCGTGGTTGGAATGATCCGGGGACTACCGTCCGCTACGAAGGCGACGTGGCAAACCAATGCCTCATCGATGATCGAGTGAACCAGATCTCGGTCATAGTGCCCTCGCTCCGGACGCCTATGGATGCGGGTATTTTCGGTTGCTTGATAGTCGGACACAGCGATTACCTCAGGCTTCGGTCTTCTGCGAGCCTTTGATCAGGTCATCACCCTCATAGGCGTTTCGCTTTCCGGAGTACTCGCCAGTGCTGTACTCGAGGAGTTGCTGGTAGAGGGCGGTCGGCACAGTGACTCCCTCGAGCACGGTGCGCTTGCGTGCTTCATACCGGCGGTCCGAAGGCAGGCGCGTACCCTTCTGCTCAAGGATCTTCGAGAACAGGCGTTCACCGTGCGCGAGCTGAGCGGCACGATCGCCGTTCTGAATGCAGCGCACCGGGTCGATGGCAATAATGAGCTCGCCACCACAAGGTGCACCGGTATTTGCCACATCCTTTTCGCCAGCTTCATAGCTGAGCAGGTCGCCAACAAGCGGCCCCGCCAGCAGTTCAACCATCATGGCAATCGCCGCCCCCTTGACACCGCCGAACGGCAACTGAGCACCAGCCAGTGCGGTGGCGGGATCTGTGGTCGGCTGTCCGTCCGGCCCCACCGCCCAGCCTTCCTCCAGTTGTCGACCGTCACGCAGCCGAACCTGAATCTCGCCGCGAGCGCTCGCGCTGGAAGCCTGGTCGAACACGACCGGCGGATGATTCGCGCGAGGCCACGAGAAGGCCATAGGATTGGTGCCATAGAGCGGTTTCGTGCCACCTGCAGGTGCGACGTACGGACTTGCAGCGACGAAAGCAAATCCGACAAGACCCTTCTCCGCAAGACGCTCGACTTCTGGCCACAGCGCCGAGACGCTCAGCGCGTTATTGATCGCAACTGCGGCGATCCCTGTCTCTTTAGCGAGTTCGGCGAGCGGTACGTCAGCCACCTCCAGCGCCAGCGGTGAGAACCCATAGTGCGCGTCAACTTTGATAATTGCCGGCGCAATCTTTGTTACGGTAGGCTCGGCATCCCCTGAAGCCTGGCCTGCGCGGAACGCATTGACATAAAACGGGATTCGAAACAGACCGTGGTGGCGGCACTCATCCCGCTCTGCTGCCGTTACGGTATTCGCGATAGCGGTCGCATGGCGCTCATTGAAGCCTTGCGCCAGAAGCAGGCGTTTAGTAAGAGCGTGGACTTCGTCAAGCTTCAACTGGATATCGTATTGCACAGAAATTCTCCGTATTGGGAAAAAAGTGATTGCGGTTCTGGTGGGTTCGATTACTTACGTACGAGAGGGCAATTGCTCTCTGCCAGAGGCTGAAAGGCCTCCTTGGCTTGGACGGTTTCGATGACCTTGTAGTAGTCCCAAGGGGCCTTGGATTCGGCGGGCTTTTTAACTTCAACAAGGTACATGTCGTGCATCACTTGTCCGTCTTCACGGATCCAGCCGTTGTCCGTGAACATGTCCTTAATGGGAAGCTCGCGCATCTTCGCCGCCACCGCAGCTGCGTCATCTGTTTTCGCTGCTTCGATAGCCTTCAGATAGTGACGCACGGCTGAGTAGATGCCCGCCTGGGACATTGTCGGCATCGCTTTGCGACGCTCGAAGAACTTTCGCGACCAGGCCCGCGTTGCTTCGTTGCGGTCCCAGTAAAACGCCGTCAGAAACTGAAGGCCTTGGGCGCTTTTCAGCCCCATACTGTGGACGTCTGTAATGAACACGGCGGGGGCAGCCAAGGTTTGCTTTCGCGTGAGGCCAAATTCGGCGGCTTGCTTTACCGTCGAAACCATGTCGCTACCAGCACTTGCGGACACCACTACTTTTGCGCCGGAGTTCTGCGCCTGAATAAGGTAGGAGCTCAGATCAGGTGAATTAAGGGGAAACTTCACTTCACCAACCACCTTCCCGCCTGCATCAACGACCGTCTTGCGAATGTCGGCCGCAAACGCATGACCGAAAGCGTAATCGACGGTCATCAAATACCAAGAGTCATAGCCCCGCTTGGTTAGCATCTTGGCAAGGCCGTGCCCGTTGCTGTATGAGTTGTAAACCCACTGCGTTGAGTATGGAGAGCAAGCTTTGCCGGTGAATTCCCCTGACGCCGCTGCGACAAGCGTGATTTTCTTCCGCTCCGCCGCGAGACCTTGTACTGCTAAGCCCACGCTGGAATTCGAGAAATCTGCGATTGCATCTACGCCTTCCCGGTCGAACCATTGCCGGGCCTTCGTCGCGCCAACGTCAGCCTTGTTCTGATGGTCGCCTACGACAAGTTCCACCTTGCTCCCTGCGACCTTCCCTCCGAACTCTTCTATCGCAAGGCGTGCTGCCTCAACGGAGCCCTTTCCCGCGAGGTCGGAGTAGGGTCCGGATTGATCGTTGAGGATGCCAATCTTGACAACGCCGTCTGAAACTTGGGCGCTGGCCATGAATGAGGCAAGCGCCAGCGGCACACTCGCCACGACGCAACAAGTTGAACGCTTTACGGCTCGCAGGTTTCTCGACATGATGGGTCCTTAGACGGTTGCTGGTGCAGGAAATTTTCTTACATGCAAATTTTATTGCATGGTACACACTATTGCTTGGGGCGAAAGCTTTTTCCGTGAAAGACAAGTTTCCAGGCAAGCGGCACGCATCACGGCCATGACGGGTGGTGAAGTTTTTTTGGTGCCTATCGGGGTTGATCCGCTTTTTTTTGCAATTTTTTGGCGCGGTGCGCGCTACCTTTAGCATTTTTCGCAAGCCATCATGGTTTTCCCTGAGGCAGTAAGAAGGACTCGCGCCCCGGGAAAGCTCTCCTTTTTCGTGCGCCGCATGTACAATTTTGTGCATTGCATGCACTTTTTTGATACATCGCCATGAACGTAGAGCAGCGGGTTGAGGCGGTCTCACGTCAGCTCGGAAAGCGGATCAGAGCCGCTAGGAAGGCCAAGGAGTTCACACTGGACTCACTGAGTGAGCAGACAGCGCTATCCGCGGGGTTCCTGTCCCGGCTCGAGCGGGGGGAGACAAACGCGTCCATCTCCAATTTGATTGTGATCGCCGACCGCCTCGGCATTCCGCTACGAGAATTCTTTGAAGGTCCCGGAGAGGAAGCACAACCCGACTTCGTAATCAGCCGGGCCGTCGAAAGAGGGCGTGGCGCCGCGATGGAAGGAAAGGGATACACATATCGGCTTACCAGCGGAACATTGGCCGACCAGCAAATGAGCGCCTTTGAACTGACTTATATGCCAGGAGAATCACTGCCCAATGAGTCTCTAGTTCACAAAGGAGAGGAAGTTCTGTATTTGCTGGAGGGGCGGCTCGAATTTGAAATCAATGGCCGTGTAGCCATTCTGGAGCCCGGCGATTGTGTTCACTTCAACTGTGAAAAGGCCCATCGAGGAAAGAACGTGGGCGACACTGTGGCGAGGCTTCTAATGGTTGTTACGCCGGTAGATTCTATGGCGCGCTAGCCCGCACAACCATGCGCAAGCCGTGGAACGTGTGAAGACAAGGTATTCCTTCGCTACTGCCTCACCGCTACCCTATGCCTGAACCGCCCTGGAAATCGTGGAGGCTGGTTGGTTTAAGTTAATAGCGGCTCGGGGGCAAGCTTTTTAAGCTGCCGATAATAGTTTGTATATGAACGTCTCCCGTTTGAGCAAGCTCTCTTGTGTGTAGACGGACAGGATGGGTTGCAGCTGTATATCCGGCCTTGTTGCAGCCGGTTTCTCTGCTGCGGGCCCCGATGAAATCCGCTGACTTGCGCCTTATTGCCTCAACGAGCTTTGAGCTCTGCAAACTACTCAGGTTCAGCAAGTCACGGTCCTACCTGGTCTGTCATCACACGCAAAATGCCTGCGCAACCTTGGATGATCTATCCTGTGTGAGAGTTGATCTTCTCCAACTCTGTATCTGGGTCATACCGGCTTGGCGCCGATGTAACCTTTGTCGTACTGGCGCTCATGCGCCAGTACCGCCCACATCGTGCGGGCCATCTTGTTGGCCAGCGCCACAATCACCACGTTCGGTGGCCGGCGCTTGCGAATCTGTTCAACCCACGACCCAGAATCTTTCGCGTGCGCAAGCACGCTACGCGCACCATGAATCAGCAGCGTGCGCAAATACGTGTCGCCCCGCTTGCTGATGCCTAGCAGGTTCACCTTGCCACCCGAGCCCGACTGCTTCGGTACCAAACCGATAAACGCTGCAAACTCTCGACCTGATCGGAATACCTTGGCGTCTCCCATTGTGGCGACTGCTGCCGTGGCGGTTAACAGCCCAACGCCGGGAATCTCCGCGATGGCCTGGCATGCCTTGTCTTGCCTCATCCACACCTTGAGCCGTTGCTCGATCTTGCCAATCTGTTCATCCAGTTTCGTTAGCTCGCTGTACCGTTCGCGCAGGGTGTCAATCAGCATGGCTGGCAATCGATCGGCAAGCTTTTTCAACGCACCAGGCATCCCATTGTCCAAAGCCGCACGGCTCTTGCCCATAACCTCGCCGTACTCGGTCAGCAATCCACGCAGCGCGTTAATCTGCATAGTGCGAATCTTGACCAACTGCTGCCGTACGCGATGCATGGCCAGCACCGCCTGCTGGTCCTCGGACTTGACCGCGACGGCCTTGCTAGGTTGCTGCACCGCCAGCCAGATTGCTTTGGCATCCGCCGCATCGCTCTTGTTGCCGATGTTGAATGCCTTGACCAAGCGCGCAGGCATCAGCTTGACTTGGTGTCCTAGCTTCATCAACTCGCGCGCCCAGTGCTGCGCGCCGCCACACGCTTCCATGCCAATCAGGCACGGCGTGCGATTGGCAAAGTACTCCAGAAATCCGATGCGCTTGATCGCCTTGTTCACGATCTCCCCCGTTTCGATGTCCACGTGGTGTACCTGAAACACCGACTTTGCTATGTCAACTCCAACTGGCGTAAGCTGCATGATGGATACTCCGGTTTGCCTGTGAAGACCTCCATGATCTTCCATCTTGTGCACTCCGATGCCGTCGGCCCGTGAGGAGGAACCACCTGCATCCAGGCTTACCCTAGCGGACCCAGGGTTGGGAGACGTTCATTTCATTGCCTCAGCTTCGGCG
>NZ_JBYOJV010000028.1:0-58853 GCF_057798835.1 Cupriavidus sp. 291-E7 | reverse complement strand
CACAAGATCGGGTAAGGACACGCCGTCGCCGGCGCATCCTCCCCTAAGAACCGTACGTGCGAGTTTCCCCGCATACGGCTCACGCTCTCGAAAAACTGTCTATGGATAAACAGTCGGCTCTCGACTTCAATTGAGCCTACGCATCGATGAACGGTCGTCGCTCAGCGCAAGCGCCGAGAGGTGCAGACGCCATAGCTGGCGCTCTTCCATGCTTCCCCTCGTTGAACCCAGACCAAGTTTCTGCGCTCGAGAACCTAGCGGAAGTCTGCTCGCTTTCGCGCGAGGCGATGTTGCAGCCCCTATCCACACGATTACGGCGCGGCATTCGCGTTTTCCGCCTTCTCATACCCGCACAGTCAACAGCTTGCCTCACGGCTCGCTTGCCACGAGGGCAACGGTACGGGCTTACCACGTTCCCGTTTCATCACACGACTGAGTAAGGACCCGCCTCTTCGCCGGTGGCGCTTACGGCGACGTGTTGCTTGATAGCAGAGCAACATCCGGCCACTTCCCATTTTGGGTCATGCCTAACAGCAGCTTTGGCATGTCAATAATAACGACGTTTATCAGCGATTCACATGTGTTGCCCATGTCAGCCAGCTTCGCATCTCAGCCCCATTGCTGCTCGGAGCTTCCACGCAGTGCCTCGCGACACTGCGCGCTTACGGACACTTTGTCGGAGCGGCTTCGCACAACGCCGTTACCAGCGATGCACGCGCTCCCAAGCTACCGCCGGTCGCACGGCGGGTTCACTACCGCACCAGACTGCATGCAGTTGAACAATGATGAAACGAGCATGCATTGCGCCTAACCAACGGCCTCATGCTTCGTGTCGCACACTACCTCTTATTTTAAGAGGTGCCGGGTGTCCTGAGATTCAAGGGGCCGCTCCACGGACACGCTGTAATGCAGAAGTAGGGCATGCTGCGCCGAGTATGGGATTGAGACAACGGGTTCAAGCTGCAATGGATCGCCCAACGGACGGAAGTCCGTTGGGGCGAATCGGACATTGCAAGGATCTTGTTAATTTCGACAGATTGCATATTTTGCAATATTCCGGTCCATTGCCGTCCATTTGCTTGAGATGGGGTGTGAGCTTCCTTTCAGGGGTTAGTAATTGGAGGAAATAATATTGGCTTGCCTACTGTCGTGCTAATGGCGTATAACGACTTTGCTATTGTTCCAAAGATATAACCCTAAGGAGAAACATGGCAACTTACAAGCAATTGATAGCTCAGAAGGCAGCCCTTGAGGCTCAGCTTGCTGAGGTGCGTACGAACGAAGTTGCTGGCGTCATCGAGCAAATTCGCAATCTCATGGTTGAGTACGACCTTTCGGTTGAAGACATTCAAGGGAAGCGTCGTCGCGGCCGGCCCGCTGGCAGTAAATCTGCAAAGGCTGCCGAAACGAAGGAACCGTTGCCGCCGAAGTATCGCGACCCCAAGTCCGGAAAGACCTGGTCGGGTCGCGGTCGGGCACCCGCCTGGCTGGGCAAGAACCCGAATCGCTTCCTCATCGCGGAAGAGTGAGGTGAGCTGGCGAGACGTCTGCATAAGGATAGTGAAGTCTCGCCCATCATGGACTGTCGCTGTAGTTAGACGGTTCTCATGCCTCTACAGGGATGCTGCTGTTCATCGGAGCAAAGCCGGCGGCCGTCTTTTGATGCTGGGCCACGGACGGTTAGAGACGATATTGCCCGACTGCAATGACAAAAGTTGAACACTTCAGAAATGACGAACGCGGATACATGGATTGGCTGGGCGGCAATCCGGATGGGCTCGTCCTCAACATTCGGCATCCCGCACATCAGTTCACGCCGAAGCTGCATCGCGCTACTTGCGGGACAATAGCGAGTCCGAAGAACGCGCCATATACGTCCGGCCGATACACCAAACTTTGCTCGCATCGATACGCCCTGATTTCCGAACAGTTTCTTACGGAGACCAAGGGAGTTCCCGTTGACATCTCGCCGTGCGGGACGTGCAAACCTGATGTGGAGTCCCCGGTCTTTGATGAAGCAGCGGGGTTTTATGCCGAATTAGACGGTCTGGTCAGTAGAGCGCTGCATGACGACGTTTCGCTTCGCCTTGCTCGTCTTCAGAAAGCCCAGCCGAAGCCGGCAGAGAAGTTTGTTCTAACGCGAGTGTTTGACCGCAATTCTGACGTAATTGCTGAAGTGCTCCACCGGGCTACCGGTACGTGCGAATCCTGCAACTCCAAGGCTCCTTTCAATCGGAAGTCGACAGGTGAACCTTACCTCGAGGTGCACCATGTTGTGCCTTTGGCCAGGGGAGGCGACGACACAGTCGCGAACGCGATAGCGGTCTGCCCGAACTGCCATCGAGAACAACATTACGGCTGACCGTGTCCATGCGTTTCTGATTCGCCAGTGCACACATGACAAAATGACGATTGACGAAATCCACCTTGCGCTTCAGAGGGCACGACCCGTGCTGCGTCCCAACACTCGGAAAGATGGCTACTCCTATTTTGTCGGAGCTAAGCGTGCCATCCGTATCTCGCCACGGGCCACGCCCGGTACATATGATTTGGTGAGGGCTGCGAGTGAGCGGGCTGGACGGCCCGACGCGCGAGGTCAGTTTTCAGGCACTCTTGGCGGCTTGCTCGCAATCGTCGATGAAGAAATTTCCCTCATCAACGAAGAGATGAGTCGGAAAGGAGGGTAGGCGGTCTCTACGCGAGTCACAAAGCTCACGTCTAGCCGGGAACTGCGCCGCAGTTGATTTTTCGAGCCTACCGGTGATATTGACCATTCATGGCGAGTGGCCTTGAGTGTTGGTCAGCACGCGAGTACGAGCGGTGTGGATGTAATCAGTAGTCGCTCCTCGTCACCGCTGGGATAGCTCGCCCTCGGTTATGCGCGGGCCCCGTAGGTCGATGCCTATGGATGGTCGCGGTCCTTCCGGGCCTCGCCGTGGCGGCCTTCGTTCCCTATCCTTTCTAAATCCACGGCATGGTCTAGATTGGAAGTGGCGGTCTGTGGAAAGTTTGCGACGGGTCCCGCAAAATCGCGGCGCAGCAAAAGCGCAAGTCAAAAAAACAATCAGTTTCGGATATCCCTTGCCAGCTCTGGCTTCGCAGGCGAACCCCCGCCCGCTATCCGAAACTAATTGGCATGCAATATCCCAAACTAACTGACCTTGCCAGACGTAGTCGTAAGTTGGCAGGAGGCTGCCGCCGTTGGAGGATCCGGGGATGGTCTGCGTGGGTGTCGGTATTCCGCCGGCGCCGCCAGCGCCAGGCAGAAAGAAATCCGCCCCGCCGTTACCGCCTGCGACGCCGCCATTGCCGCCATCGCCGCCACCACTGCCGCCGGTACCAACCAGTAGTACGTCGATCGCGTGCGCCAGCGTCGAGGCCAAACCTAGCGACAGCATCATCGTGGTGCTTGCTACCGCATGCCGCCGGCGCTTGCGCGCACCCGGCGTAATCGCGCATGACGCAGCCAGTTCCAACACGACCTGCCAGACACCCAATGCCCCGTTCCACACCACCTTGTAAGTGCGATTCATCCCACCAACCCTCGTTCTTGTTCATTCTCGGGCTATGTGCACGTAGCCGCGTCTGTTTGCGCTGGAGACATCCTGGCCGCGCACCACGCGAGCGCGGCCAGCACATCAAGGCGCGCTAATGTAAGATTTGCCGGAGAAAATTTCCATTACCCGAACGAGTAGTCATGCACAACGACCCCATCCTGCTGCAGGAGATCGTGCGCCTGTATGAATCCGAGTCTGACTTGCTGACATTGCCAGGCGTGCTGTTCGAGGGGATCACCCGGCTTACCGACGCCGATGTCGTCGCCTGGACAGAAGTTCACCACCAAAGCGGGGAGCTACGTGCGCTGCTGTCTGTCGAGGACGCACCGGAGCGGCGCGCGCAGGCGTTCGAAGCCTATGCGCGCCACGCGTACAGTCATCCGTTCTGGCAGAAAGACCCGGTCTTCTACGGGGAGCGGGCCATACGCGAATCTGATATCTTCAGCGACGAGGAATTCATGGCCTTGCCGATGGCACGCGAAGTGTTTCTGCCATCCGGCGCTCACCGCATCATGGGCGTATTAATTCAGCACGGCGAGTATTCGCTCGACCTGAGCGCGCATCGGATTGTGGGGCGGCCGGCGTATAGCGATGCCGAACGCGATCGACTGCAGACCTACCGCGCTCATGTGCTGCGTGTCTACCGCCAGGCGCAACAACGTACGGTCGAAGCACTGTCCGCGGCAGATCGTCTGCATTTCGCCTTTCCCGGCTTGACACAACGGCAGATTGAAGCGGCGGTATGGCTTGCTCAGGGAAAATCCAACGAGGCCATTGCTGCCGCGATGAGCGTGAGTCTCGATACCGTCAAGGCGCACCTGAAGGCCATCTTCAGCAAGATCGGCACGGACAGCCGCCTTGCGCTGGCCAGGCTTGTCCACACCGCCCCGCCGTTTTCGCATATGCCGCCATTGTGGAAACTTCCGCTGAAAGCCTGGAAATCGCAGACGTCGTCAAGCGCACGAGCCTAAGCGACTGTTTTGAGTCGCCCCGCATGGGTCCGTGCCCCCAATTTACGGTCAAGCGAGGGGAAGACCGGTCTCATTAACCGCATCTCGGTGTGGTTGGCCAATGCGCCAGACTAAACCTGGGCTGCAATTTGCGTCGCATGAAATCCGCGTCTGCGACAATGGGCGCCTAGAATGATCGATGGCAGGACCAAGCACCGTCGTCCCACCTTCGCTGAGCCATATGGGCTAACGTTTATCATTCGACGCAAAAACGGCCTCGGCTAATGAGTTCGGTGCAAGCTGCCTATGGGACCACCGAAGTTTAAGCTTCTTCTGCAATCAGAAATCGCTTAGGATTCTTGCCCAACCACGCGGGTGCACGTCCGCGACCTGACCAAGTCTTGCCAGTCTTGGGATCCAAATATTTTGGCGGCAGCGCGCCTTTGACACTGGCAGCGCTATCAGCCTTGGCGGGTCGCCCGCGACGGCGTTTTCCAGCAATATCCTCCACTGTCAATCCATAGTCCGCCATCAGGCCTCGGATTTTTTCGATCACTCCAGAAACCTCTGCGGCTCGAACTTCTTGCAGTTTAGCTTCTAGCAAAGCCTTTTCGGCCATCAGTTGCTTGTATGTCGCCATCGGATCTCCTTCGAAAAATGGTTCGATAGCGTCATCCTATATCACAAGTCACTAAATGAGAAATCGAAATATTACAAAGAAGCTCGGAAGGCGACGAGGATCCGCCCAGGAAAGCTCTGAAATGTTCAATGGACTGGCCTGCATTGACAGCGCGCTGCCAATCCGGTAGTGCCCCGTGCCGCTCCAAACATGACCCTCCGCATCTCTATATCTGATGTCTTTATCAGATATTCCATCGAGCTCTTTGTATTTAAAACATCCAGCCGCTTAAAGTTGTTCGAATGAGATGCCATGGGGCACGCTGATCGGGCCCAGAGAATGGCATCCGCTCGGGCACGGTGCGTTGTTGCTGCCGATGCTCCGGAAAAAGGCTGCTCGGACCCTGCCAAGGGGCTCAGTGGCGACGCAAGGGCCATATTGAATTCCGTACGGATGATGAGAAGTGGCTTAGGCATTTCGGGTGCAAAAAGGATAGAGCCGAGCTGGCGGAAAGCCATGGAGAATTTGTCGGCATGACGACCGAAGACGTGAGCATCTGAAGCCTCGTCGCAGCTCGAGAATGGCTTCAGAAAGAGTTGCCTGCGGCTCTGACCCAAGCACACAGGGATTTCCTCATCTCATTTGTGCAAGCCGAGCCTGCGTGGTCACTGATGCCGGCCTTTCCTCACCTCAAGGACATGTCCGCCATTCGATGGGCGCTTCATAACCTTACGAAGTTGCGAGATGATAAAGACGCACGTATTCGCCGATCCACAGAAGCTGCTTCACGAACACTTCGATGCGCTCGACGAGACAACCAAATATGAGCGTCATGATGCCCGAATCGACGCTGGGCGACTGGGTGGCAGGCTGTTCAGCCTTGCTCGCCTTGCAGGGCCAGGCAATTCGCGCCTAACGACACGCCTAACCCGGTACTGACACCCGGAAAATGACCGACGAAGACGGCGCGGTTGTGGACCTATGTGCGGGACTACCGGCCGCCCGGGGATGGCTCACGGCCGGCGGGTTGATTTGCCTACTCTCCCGATCGCAAGGGCGAGTACCCACGGCGCCGTCTATGAGACAGGAGCGTGCAGGACCCCGCTTCTGGATCCATGCCCGACGTAAGTTCTGCCGTATTGGTGAACTCTATGACATCGAGCGCGAGATTTGCGGTCACCCACCAGACCGATGCCGGGAGGTCCTGCAACGCGAGGCCGTACCGAGCTGACGGCACTCAAAGCCGGGCGGGAAGCAACGATCGGGAAGCGTAACTCCTACACCACGGCTGGGATTCTCTATCTGCTCAAGCGCTGGCCGGGTTGCCAATCTGTTCCGCCTGCGAGATCGGCTCAGTTGCAATAGCCGTTGCGTTAATATCACTAAGGCAGAGTGCCATGTACTTTGAAGTTCAACTCGTTCAGGCGCCGCACGACGTCGCCTTGGCGAGCGGCCTCTATCGGGATGAGCGTGAGCCATCTCTCACTAGTGGGTGCGGAGCGGATGGGGGATGTCTTGACAGCGGCAATGCGTGACGGTCAGACCTCGCAGCCTGAGGTAGATAGTTGGGGGTGTCCGCGCCGCCTTGGCATGACGAGGAAGCCTTTGATCAGCGGATCTGCTCGCTGTTGACGCAATGATCTCGAACTATTGGCGCAGTAACTCAACGGAATTGCAAATGGAAACCTTGCTTGCTGCCGAAGCGGCAATACGGAAAGCGCTGCCAGTTGTCGTGCGGCGTCATCGAGCGATGGGTGTCTTGACCTGGGGTCTGCTGCACCGGATCGAGTCGGAGGTGTTGGCCGAGGTCGCTGCAAGTGGCCGTCATAGTAAGCGGAGCCTCGACTTGTTGAGTGCGCCTGCAGCGCTGCAGTACCCATCGGATGATCAACCGGCGTCGTTCGAAGGCCTCGATTTCGTACCGATTGTTTTCGGGGCGATTGCCGACGCTTGGCGTCGCGTCAGTTGATATCGGTATGGATCAGGCCGAATGCCAGGAGGTACGTTGATATTGAAGTGGCTCATTCGTAGGGCGGGCCTAGCGGACCAACGTACCGTATTGGAGTGAGTGTCGACTCCTCGACGGACACGCCGGGCCTGGGAGTGGAGGCAAGGGATTAATTAGTTTTAATTTATGTAATTTGCAAAATAGATATAAATTAACGAATCGAAGTTGTCATACAACTGGAAAGTAGTTCAGGGAATTTGCCTCTCCATTCCGCTAGGACGGCTCGGGATAAGCCGTTAAAATCCGAGCACACCTATTCCGAGCATTCCGTGGCGCCCTATATGTGAACGCCGAAGCACATTTGTTTCGGGGCTGTCACCTATAAAAGTCGTATGGCGCTGACGAAGTTTGCTGCGGCCTTTCTGGCTCGCCCAACTCTTTTCGTCCTAGGGGCGCTTGCTGCCGCCTTGACCATGGCGTGCATCACCGCAATAGCGCTTTACGAAATGCGCTCGGACGCGTTCGCACGGGCACGCGACGCTGCCGAAAATCTCTCCCTGATTCTGCAGCGTGATATTGAACGCAATATCGAAGTCTACGAACTGTCGATTAATGCTGTCATTGACGGTGTCAACGACCCGGCAGTGTTGCGATTACCATCAAAGATTCGGCAGCGCGTCCTCTTCGACAGGTCAACCAATGCTAAGGATATTGGGGCGCTCCTGGTCACGAACAGTGTGGGCGATGTCGAAATTGATTCACGCTCGGTCCCTCCGAGAAAGGTCAACTTGAGTGACCGGGACTACTTCACGATTCAACAGCAGTCGCCCGATGCCGGGCTTGTCGTCAGCAAGCCATTTTCACCGCAGCACACGACGACGGAGATGTCAGTGGCGCTGAGCCAGCGGTTGACGGATAGACACGGTTTGTTTGCGGGCGTCGTCGTGGGAACGCTTCGGCTGAACTACTTCCGCCGCTTATTCGACGGGATGACTCTTGGCAGCCGCGGCTCGCTCACGTTGCTTCTACCCGACGGAACGGTTCTAATGCGACGCCCGTACAATCCCCAGGACATCGGACGGAGCATTGCAGGTGTTCCAGCATTCAAGCCGCTGATTCAGGCTGACCGAGGTAGTTACATTGGGACTGCGGCACTGGATGGTGCGCAGCGCCTGTACAGCTTCAGGCATATTGGGAAATACCCGTTGATTGTCGTCGTGGGACTCGCCACCGAGGACATCTACGCCGAGTGGAATCGACGCGCTTGGGCTATCGGTAGCGCTGTGGCGGTGCTCGATTTTCTCATCATCGTGGTTTCCGCTTTGTTTGCAACGCAATTTCGCAGGCGGCTCGTGGTGGAACAGCAGCTTCATCTGCTCGCCAACACAGATAGTCTAACGGGTGTGGGCACACGTGGTTCTCTGGATTCGGCGCTCAATGTCGAGTGGCGACGCGCAAGCAGGAACTTGCAGCATCTCTCTGTGCTGATGGTAGATGCTGATAACTTCAAGAGTTTCAACGACCAGTATGGACACGCTACCGGTGACGAGGCGTTAAGAACCATCGCTCACTGTATCGTTGATAGTATTCGTCGTCCGGGCGATTTCGTCGGCCGTTACGGCGGCGAGGAGTTCTGCGTGCTGCTGCCGAATACGGTCCTACGAGGAGCGGTTCAAGTAGCGGAGAAGATTCGTGCTGCGCTCCTCTCAACTAACAAGGAGAACTTCGGTAGCCCAATCGGACAACTGAGTGTCAGCATTGGTGTTGCGGTCTTTGATGGCAGTGCCATGACCGGTGACACGGCGGACCAGCTCATGCACCTTGCCGACCGACGGCTCTATGAAGCAAAAGCTGCCGGCAGGAACATCGTAATTTCTCAATAAGAGCGCCCTGCCACTAGCAGTGGTTTAGCTTCATCCGTTAAGCAAGGGGCTTTTGTCCAGGTAACCTTAGCCGTATCTGGAGGGTGGTCGCTGGAGTTCCCATTTGGGAGGTTAATGCAGCAGCTTCCTAGCCAACCATCCAACGATTCAGTTTTCCTTTACGAGGACGCTCGGCCTCGAAGTTGGCGAACCAATGGGTGCAAGAAGGAATCAAGTATTTCTAGTTGGTACCGACAACATTGGTATCCGCAAGGATTGAGCGGATACAGGCGGTAGGGGCAGCGAGTAGCTTGAGCAATGCCTCAAATTCAACCGGACGACTAAATAGATAACCTTGCGCCATGTCACATCCGAATTCTTGCAGGATTGCGACTTGCCACGCGTGTTCAACACCCTCGGCCACGACATGCAGGCCAAGCATATGGGCCATTCCAATCATGGCCTGCACAATCTGCTTGTCACTGTATGATCCTTGCATGTCGTGAATAAACGTGCGATCGATCTTGAGTTCCGTGACTGGCAAGTGTCGCAAGCTAGATAGATTGCTGTACCCCGTACCAAAGTCGTCGATAGCAACACCGACTCCGGCGGCGCCCAGTTCATGCACGAATTCGAGCAACCCGTCCTTGTGGAGGAATAACGAATTCTCTGTCAGTTCAATCTTGAGACGTCGGCAGTCAATTCCGTATCGCTCGATTGTGCGCAGAACTGACTCCTGTTTGTGCCAGCGAAGCTGCAACGGGGAGAAATTCACTGCAACGCGAAAGCTTGGGTCGATGGACAATGCCTCCAACTCAGCTACGTGACGGCAGGTCTCACGTAATACCCAGTCTCCTATCAGACCAATCACGCCAGTCTCCTCTGCGATTGGGATGAATTCGGCCGGGGAGACAGGATTGATGCCATTACGCATCCAGCGTATCAAAACCTCCGCGCCGACGATTTTGCCTGTAGCCAACGAAACCTGAGGCTGCCAGGCCAGGGAAAATTCTTTGGCCTCGATTGCTCGATGTAAAGCGTTGGATATATCGAGGCGCTTGAGCACCTTGTCATGCAAACCCGGAGAAAAGAAGTGGCACGCACCAATGCCTTCTTCCTTGGCACTATACATCGCTGCATCTGCATTCATAATCAAAGCCTCAGCCGTGACTCCGTCTGCCGGATAGCGGCTTACTCCAATACTCGCTGAGACATAGCTTTGAGTACCGTCGAGCACAATCGGCTTCGCCAGTTCATCAAAAATGCGCTTCGTAATAGCCTCGGTATGATCCAGACCATCCGCTTCGTGGAGAATAAACGTAAACTCATCTCCTCCGATTCGCCCCACGAAATCCGTTTCTTTCGTCAATCTCTTGAAGCGGTCACCTACTATTTTTAGAAGTCGATCACCAAAAGAGTGGCCGAGTGTATCGTTGACATCTTTGAAACGATTTAGGTCGAGAAATAGGAGAGAAAATTGTACGACTTTGCGCGCTGAACGCTCAATGGCATGACTGAGTTGATCATGAAATAGGCGCCGATTTGGCAAGCCGGTCAGGCTGTCATAATAGGCAAGATGCATATACTGGGCACGCAGACTCTCACGTTGCATGATGTCCGCGAACATTGCCACGAAATTCAGTATCTCGCCGCGCTCATCTCGAATTGTCTTGATTGTCACCCAATCCGGAGCTATTGATCCGTCCGCGCGCAACAACCAGACCTCGCCCTCCCAGTGCCCACGCTCATGCAGGGCCACAAGAATGTCTATGTAGAACTTCCGTTCATGCCGTCCAGATCGCAAAAATCCGGCCTTTCGTCCGACAATTTCCTTGTCGGAATAGCCCATTGCGGCTATAAAGGCCCGGTTGACATACTGGATCCGCAGGCCGGGTTCCATAATTAGCACTGCGTCACTCGTTGACTCGAGAATATTGGCAGACACCCTTCGGTTCTCGAGTTCCCTGCGCAATTGGGCCACGAGAACCTCACGTTCTCGACGATAGATATCGCTGTGATGAACGAGCTTATTAAGAAGGGAGGTAATCGATACGATGCCGAGGTACTCGCCGCTGGTATTGAATACGGGTAAGTGATCACAGTCTTCCCTGCGCATGCGTTTTAGCAGTCGCAGCGCGCTCTCATTCGTTTTTACCGGCTCGGGAGGCCTGCGCATAAGCAGATCTGCGAAGATTCGGCCCGGGAAAAGGGTTGCCTGGCGGTCTGTCACTAACCCTAGAAAGGTGCCGCTCTCGTCAAAAACGGAAAAGACAGTCGCAGATTTTTTGTCGAACTCTACCAGATCGCGATATCGCTGGTCAGGAGCTACACGGCGCGCACGGAAGTCGAGACAATCTGAAACAAGCAGTGTGTCCATCTAGACTATCCCAACTTCCGATCTACAAATAGTTCAACTTCAAGCGCTAGGTGAAGGATTTCTTCTGCCCCCATAGCAGGCTTGATTTCCTCTAGGATAAATATCTTAAGCTCGGCTGCGGGAATCTTCCGGAGAATCGCTTTCCGAATCAAGATATCTGAAATCACATCATCATCTATCTCGATATGCTCGAACGGGGTTGTAGAAAGCAAGCCAAGTGCGCGCCCAACGGCGACGTGGCCAATTGGCGAAGTGCGCCCCAGAACAAGCCCGTCAGTGATCGGCGGAAGAATAAATTCCTTGATGTGGGCGCGCAATCTCTTTTGACGACGTTTCTCCATTCCGATACCTTCCTTCTCCGATTTGAGATCGAACATGCAAAGGAAGCATCGCAGAGAAATCACGCACGGCAAGACATCCTTTCGGGGCTGTTTCTACCAGAACTAGTCCGAATTGACTACCCATCAAAAGTGTGATGAATGCTATTGCCGCTCTTTGAGTGCCATACTTTCGAGATCATTACCGCCAATAGTGAAGGTACGAGTGAGCACCCTCCAGACGGCTTTCAGGTGCCACCACATTATCTGCCTTTCTATTCGCGCATATCCGCCTGATTCGGAACGAGGCGGTGACCGTCGATAGCCGGTTGAAAAGTATTCAGTCGGGAGGAACTGCCATGAATTTAATATCGTGCTCGGGATACTATGGTGCCGACTCGGTCGGCAGTGCCTGCGCGGCGCTAAAGTCTGCCGGGCTGGATGCCGCGGTGATGGTGGACTTCAGCCATTCGAACTGCGCCAAACAGCACGAACGCCAGGTGCTGGTGGCAAGGGACGTGGCAGGGCAGATTGCCGCCGGCAATCGCGCGATCTTTGGCGTGATGGTGGAAAGCCATCTGTTCGGTGGTAGCCAGACCTTTGTGCCGGGCAAGGATGATCCATCCCGCTTGCTATTCGGACGGAGCATTACCGATGCCTGTCTGGGGTGGGACGACTCACAAGACGTGCTGGCATTGCTACATGATACCGTGCTGGAACGCCGAGGTTGAGGTTCATCGTTAAGAGGTCTCCTCCCGGAAGACCTTGTCATTTGTTCTAACTGCCCAATTGCGCCGACCCCCTTGCCATGAGCGAGGTCGCAGACGGTTCAAAGCGAATCGCTGACATCATTAGCGTGATCGAAGGCAGTGCTTTCCAAACCAACATTCTGGCTCTCAATACGGCAGTAGAGGCGGCACGCACCAGCGAGCAGCGTCACAGTTTTATCGTCGTAGGTGGGGCAGCTCGCGGCCTCGCCCAGCGGAGCACAAATGCAGTGGTGGCGATCACCGGGACGATCGACGTTAGTGAGCAGATTGCAGCTTTAGTGGAGCAGAGTGCTGCTGCGGCAGAGAGTCTCAAGCAATAGGCCACGAGGCTGGTGGAGGCTGTTAGCGTGCTCCGATGAATGCAATGCCTGGGCGGCGGTGACTCGCATATGTGCATTTGGTACCCGCAAATGGATCGTCGTGGTCCAGCAGTTGGATAAGTGGCCCAGACCGTCATTTTGGCTCGGGGCATGAGATGCATGGAGCACAATTCATGGCAGAATCGCCGGTAGGTTGCTGTATTGGTAGGCTACCTGATCCTGCCGCACTCATTGGCAAGCTATCTCCCAAAATTGATGCCGGTTGGCATTTCATGGAGCATGGTTCTATCATGTGATGCATATGATCATGGTATTGCAATGCGAGGCACCATGGAACTCAAGACTGCCCGGCTCACGATCCTGATCGATCCGAACAAGAAGGCTGCTTTCGAGAACCTGTGTGCGCAACAGGATCAGACTGCATCGCAGGTCATACGTCAGCTTATCCGGGAGTACTTGGTCCAACACGGCGTCGAGTATGTGCCTAGTGGCCTGAGTCGCGAAGACGTGGTGGCTTCGAACTCCACCGGATTTAGCAAATCTGATGCGAAGGCGTCGGCAAAACGAAGCGGGTCACCCCCTGCTAGGCGGCAAACCACTCGTCGCGGGGCCTGAATCGTGAGCGGCATGTCGGGGATCGGACAGTGGTTGCTGCTCGACTGGATGCTTGCTGTCGCGGTGTTGTGGTTGCTAGTTGGGGCAACTGGCTTGCTGGTGTTGCATCGCCTGACAGTGGTATCACGCATGCTCTTTCCGTTGGGCGGACTGCTCGGACTATTGCTTGCTGTGCTGGCATTTTCCGCGTTGGGCGAAACGCCGGAAGTTGCCGTCTTGCCGATCGGATTGCCCGGGCTGCCATTCCATTTGCGGCTCGATAGCTTGTCCGCCTATTTCCTGATGGTGATGGGAGCCGCCGCAACTGGCATCTCCGTCTTCGCGGCCGGCTACTTCCGGCAAGGGGAGGGTACGCCGCCAGGGCTGCTATGTCTGGAATACCATCTATTCTTGGCCAGCATGGCAGGTGTGGTGCTCGCGGACGACGCTTACGCCTTCATGGTGATGTGGGAAACCATGGCCTTGTCGTCATTCTTTCTGGTTACAGCCAATCACCGTATCGCAGAAGTCCGCAGCGCGGGGTACATGTACCTCACGATGGCACACATCGGTGCCATCGCGGTGCTGTTGTGCTTTGGTGTGTTGCAAGCCAATACCGGCGATTACACCTTTGCAAACATCCGCTCCCAGGCCCTAACGCCATTTTGGGCAACGTTGGGGTTCATGCTTGCGATGTTTGGCTTTGGCGCCAAGGCTGGTCTGCTGCCCTTGCACATATGGTTGCCCGAAGCCCATCCGGCAGCACCGTCGCCAGTGTCGGCAATGATGAGTGGCGTGATGCTCAATACGGCCATCTATGGTCTCTTGCGCGTGGTCCTTGACCTTCAGCAGATGTGCCTATGGTGGTGGGGAGGGTTGCTGCTGGCGTTTGGCCTGGCAACGGCGTTGTACGGTGTGGTATTTGCTGCGGTGCAGACGGACATGAAGCGGCTGCTAGCCTATTCGTCGGTCGAGAATATGGGCTTGCTGTTTGTTGCGATCGGGCTCACGCTTATCTTCTCAGCCTACGACATGAGACCGCTGGCTGCGCTGGCGCTGACCGCCGCGCTCTACCACGTGGCCAGCCACACATTCTTCAAGAGCCTACTGTTCCTCGGAACCGGCAGCGTACTCCATGCCACGGCCGAACGAAGCCTTGGCAAGCTAGGTGGCCTGATCCGTCCGATGCCGTGGGTGGGTTGGCTCACGCTGCTCGGTGTGCTGGCGAGCGCTGGGTTGCCGCCACTGGGTGGTTTCGTCTCGGAGTGGCTGCTGCTGCAGAGCTTCCTGTTCACCACGGGCTTGCCCATGCCGCTGCTGACCATGCTTATTCCCGTCGTGGCCGCGTTGATCGCGCTGGTGGCCGCGCTGGCCGGCTATACCATGGTCAAGTTCTTCGGAGTGATATTCCTCGGACTTCCGCGCGAGGCAAAGCTGATCGTCGCACACGACGCAGGTCACTGGGAACGAGTCGGCATGTTGTGGCTGGCGCTGGGAAGCGTAGTACTCGGACTGCTGCCATCCCATGTAATCCGTCAGATCGATGCCGTTACACAGCAACTGGTTGGCAGCGGTCTCGGCGCACGCGTCGCGGACAGTGGTTGGTTGCTTGCGCCCATCAGCGCGGAGCGCGCCAGCTACGGCCCAGCCATCTTCTTGCTTGGTATCCTGGCCAGCTTTGCGCTCGCTTTTCTGCTGGTACGTCGCTTCTATCATGGCAGACTGCGCCGCGGTCCGCCGTGGGCCTGCGGCTACCCGTGGGGTACTGCACGCATGCAGGACACGGCAGAGGGCTTTGGCCAACCAATCCGACAGATTTTTGAGCCCTTCTTCTTGATGCGGAGAGAATTGCCGTCGCCATTTGACGATCAGCCGCGCTATCACGTGGAACTGGCCGATCATTTCTGGCGCTGGCTATATTTACCAACGATCCGGTTGGCCTTGTATCTGGCAAGGATTCTTGGCGCGATTCAGCAGGGGCGCATTTCGGCATATCTGCTCTACAGCTTCTTGACGCTGATCGCAGTGCTGGCGGTGGTGATGGTGTGAGGACACATTAATGAGCTTGTCCGGCCTGCTGTCGCAACTACTCGAGATCATTGTCTCCATTGCCTTGGCACCGCTGCTGTCTGGTTGGGTCAACCAATGGCGAGCTCTACTGCAGAACAAATCCGCACCAAGCTTCTGGCAGCCCTATCGCATGCTGCACAAGCTGTTCAACAAGGAATCTGTGGTGGCCGAAAACGCCTCACCGCTATTTCGCATCACTCCCTATATCGTGTTCGGGTGCATGATGCTGGCTTGCGCCATCATCCCCACATTGTCCACCGACCTGCCGCTCGCACCGGCCGCGGATGCCATCGCCTTGGTGGGTCTGTTCGCATTGGCACGGGTGTTTGTCTCGCTGGCAGCGATGGATGTTGGTACCGCATTCGGTACGATGGGCGCGCGGCGCGATATGCTGATTGGCTTTCTGGCGGAACCGGCCCTACTGATGGTGCTGTTTTCGGCGTCGTTGATCTCCCGCTCAACTTCGCTTGCTACGATGGTCGAGACGCTGGCCCATCAGGAACTTGCGATCTATCCGGGTATGGCCTTCGCCGGGGTTGCATTCACCATGGTTTCTCTGGCAGAGAATGCACGCATTCCGGTAGATAACCCCGCCACCCATCTGGAGCTGACCATGATCCATGAGGCACTGATCCTGGAATACTCCGGTCGCCATCTGGCGCTGATCGAATGGGCAGCAAGCCTGAAGCTGTATGCCTACTCCTGCATCGGCCTCGCGCTGTTCCTGCCTTGGGGGGTGGGAGAAGCCAATGCACCGCTCTCAATGCTACTGGCTTTGCCGACGCTGGTGTCCAAGCTGATGGTGGGCGGCTTGCTGCTTGCGCTGTTGGAAACGGTCAATGCCAAAATGCGTATCTTCCGTGTGCCGGAATTTCTCGCCACCGCTTTCTTGCTTGCGGTGATCGGCCTGTTGGTGCACATCCTGTTGGTTCACTGACATGAGCACGCTACTGACGCAATTCGTCAACCTGCTGGGCGCGGTCTTATTGATTCTGGCCTTCGGCATGATTTCGCAAAGACGCATCCTGTCGCTGATCCATCTGTTCACCATGCAGGGAATGACTTTGGCACTGGCGACGGCAGTGGTTGGCCATGTAACAGCCCAGCCTCACCTGTACCTGTCGTCAGTGTTGACGCTGGTACTCAAGGGGATGTTGATACCTTACCTGCTGCATAGGATCATTGATCGATTGCAGATCCGTTGGGATATCGAGACGCTGATCAATATTCCAACCATTATGCTGATCGGCATCCTCGTAGTTATTTTTGCCTTCAACCTGGCCATGCCAATCTCGCGGTTGTCGCTTAAGCTTGCTAGCGGCACCCTCGGCATCGCGCTCGCTTGCGTATTGCTGTCGTTCCTGATGATGATCACGCGCTCTAAGGCCGTGCCGCAGGTAATAGGCTTCCTGTCCATGGAAAACGGGCTGTTCTTTGCAGCCACTGCCGCCACCTATGGCATGCCGATGGTGGTGGAACTCGGCATTGCGTTGGACGTATTGATCGGGGTATTAATACTCGGCGTGTTCATGTTCCAGATCCGGGCGCAGTTCGACAGCCTAGATATCCGGAATCTCGAGCGATTGAAGGAGGATTGACTTGATCGCGCTCGCCTTTCTGCTTGCGATACCGTTCGCCGGCGGCCTGATGCTGGCATTTCTAGGGCATCGCGATTGTGCTCGCGACATCAATGTGGCATTCAGTCTGGGCACGTTCGCTGCAGCCAGCGTGCTGGCGACACAGGTGGTTTCAAACGGTCCCTTATTGGTATGGCGGCGCGAATTCTACATTGACTCGCTGAACGTCTTTCTTGTGGCGCTGACCGCCTTTGTCGGCCTCACCACTGCGGTCTTTTCTCGTCCATACATGCAGGTGGAGTACGATCACGGCAAGATGACTCAGCCGCGTCTACGCCTGTATCACAGCATGTACCAACTGTTTGCCTTCACCATGCTGCTGGCGCTGACTACCAACAACCTGGGTATCGTCTGGGTGGCGATGGAGGCCGCTACGCTGACGACGGTGCTGCTGGTCAGTGTCTATCGTACCGCAGCCAGTCTTGAGGCAGCATGGAAGTATTTCATACTATGCGGTGTTGGAATCGCACAGGCACTGTTTGGCACTGTGCTGCTCTACATGGCTGCAGAGAAAGTGATTGGCGCCGAGGGCGGCGCTTTGCTGTGGACCAATCTGGATGCGGTAAAGCGGCAGCTCGACCCGGACATCACCATGCTGGCATTTGCCTTTCTCTTTATTGGCTATGGCACCAAGGTGGGTCTCGTACCACTGCACAACTGGTTGCCAGACGCACACGCCGAGGGTCCAACGCCGGTATCCGCGGTGCTGTCAGGGCTGCTGCTCAACGTGGCGCTCTACGCAGTGCTGCGTTGCAAGATGCTAACTGACGCCGCATTGACCAACAAACTCACAAGCTACCTGATGATGGGCTTTGGGTTGCTGTCAGTGGTGGTGGCCGCCTTTCTCTTGATCCGGCAACGCGATATCAAGCGCATGTTCGCCTATTCGTCGATAGAACATATGGGTCTGATGACCTTTGCCTTCGGCATGGGCGGACCGATTGCCACCTATGCTGGCCTGCTGCACATGACAATGCATTCGCTGGTCAAATCGGCAATCTTCTTTGCCGTGGGCCATGCTGCACAGAAGGCAGGCACGCAGATCATGGATGACATACGGGGATTGCTCCGTGTCAGCCCCACCGTAGGGTGGGGGCTGATGCTTGGCGCCCTGGCCATCCTTGGGATGCCCCCATTTGGCGTTTTCGCCAGCGAATTTCTGATTGTCACCACCGCAATGCGCGAGCACGCATGGGCGACGCCATTTCTGTTGATAGCGCTTGGAGTGGCCTTTGCTTCCATCTTCAGCAGGGTATTGCCGATGGTGTTCGGTGACACCTCCCTCGAGCCGCTGGCGCATCCGCCGGCACTTGTTCCGGTGTTCGCGCATCTCGCACTTGGGCTAATAGCCGGCCTCTACATCCCGCCATATCTGGACGCTTGGTATCGCCAAGCAGCCGCCATGTTGGGAGGTTGAACATATGGTACTTCCCGATCTCGGTATAGAAGTAGAACGCCTGGCAGCGCCGCTGCCAATTTGGCATGGGCAAGCAGTTCGAGATGCCTGGCTACCCATTGCACGTGCAGTTGCCGAAGCCGGTGGGCGATTGGTTGCGATGTGGGGTGCAGAACGTGATGTCGGGGCGACGGCATGTGCCGCGTATGCGCTATCGCAGGGTCTGGTCTGGCTGGAGCTGCAGCGCGATCACCCAGAGGGCTCAGTACCAGATCTTTCGGGCGTCTTCCCGTGTGCTAACAGGATGCAGCGTGCCATGAGCGACCTGTCGGGCATTCTCATACATGGCGCGTGCGACTGTCGTCCCTGGTTAGATCATGGTCTGTGGGGAGAGGCCGGACGACCACCATTGCAGCGACATACCTCACCGCACGTGCACACTGCAGATGCGCTTCCTTCCAACTACGATTTTGTGCGGGTCGAAGGAGACGGTGTGCACGAGATCGCGGTAGGGCCGGTGCACGCGGGAATCATCGAGCCCGGACATTTCCGTTTCTCAGTGGTTGGCGAAAAAGTACTACGACTGGAAGAACGGCTGGGCTACACGCACAAGGGTATCGAACGTCGTTTTACGGAATTCACTCCTCACGAGGGCTTTCGGCTGGCAGGTCGGGTATCCGGCGACTCCACTGTGGCGTACGCTTGGGCTTACTGCATGGCACTCGAGTCGGTGTGCGGTGTCATACCGCCACCGCGCGCCGCCGGCCTGCGCGCGTTGATGCTGGAGCGTGAACGGGTGGCCAATCACTTAGGCGACCTCGGCGCACTCGGCAACGACGCTGGCCTCGCCTTCGGACTCGCGCAGTTCTCGCGATTGCGGGAAGACTGGCAACGCCTCTCCGGCCGAGTCTTTGGTCATCGTCTGATGATGGATAGAGTTGTACCCGGGGGGGTAGCGATCGATGTGCCGCCGGACATATTGGAGCGCCTGTCGCGGCAGTGCGATATCGTCGAGGATGAAGTGCGTGCGCTGCGCGCAATCTATGATGAGCATGCTGGTTTGCAAGACCGGTTTCTCGACACCGGCCGCGTCACGCCACTGCTTGCAGCCCAGCTCGGGCTTACAGGGCAGGCCGGGAGGGCCAGCGGCATGTTTGCAGACCTGCGCTGCGACTACGTCTGGGCACCTTATGACGAGCTAGCAGTGAAGATGGCTACTCATGGCGCTGGCGACGTTGCGGCGCGCGTGGCTGTGCGCTTTGACGAGGCGCTTGAATCGTTGCGTCTGATTCGTGCTATCTGCGCCGGGCTTCCTGAGGGTGCGACGCGAAGTGAACTGCAACTACCGAGCATCGCTGCGATGGGTGCCGGATGGGTCGAAGGTTGGCGCGGCGAAGTTTTCGTGGCGCTGGAGACTTCGGCTGAAGGTCGCATCCTGCGCTGCCATTGCCACGACCCCTCGTGGCAAAACTGGCCGGTAGTTGAGCATGCGATCATCGGCAATATCGTTCCTGACTTCCCGTTGATCAACAAATCCTTCAACCTCAGCTATGCAGGGCACGACCTCTGATGTGGCAAATACTCAAGCAAATTGCGCGCACCGGCATCGTTACAGAACGAGCGCCGCAGGCAGACGATGACGAAATCACAATCGCGCGCATTCAACAGGACCTGCTCGATATTCTCGGTCAAGCGTTGACGATTCGTCAGGTTGACGCTGGGTCGTGCAATGGCTGCGAGCTGGAGATTCACGCACTTGGAAACCCCTACTACAACATCGAGGGGCTCGGTATCAAGTTTGTTGCCAGCCCACGACATGCCGACATGCTCCTGGTCACCGGACCGGTTTCGCGCCACATGGAGGAAGCACTGCGGCGTACCTATGAAGCTACGCCGGCACCCAAGTTGGTAGTGGCGGTGGGCGATTGCGGTTGTATGGGTGGCATTTTTGACCAAAACTACGCAACTTGCGGGCGTGTCGCCAACGTGATTCCTGTGGACATCACTGTGCCCGGTTGTCCGCCACCGCCTGTTGACATCCTGCGCGGTATTGTCACGGCCGTACAGCGACGTCATGGTCGGCGTCCGCATTCTCAGACGTGAGTGCCACGAGATTTCGGAATCGGCACGATTTCTCGCCCAACTTGGCGAAGGCCGGAGCAGGTTCAAGCAATCGGCGTCGCAGGGTCTTGCTTACCGTTCAGGTGTCTGACGAGTTTGCCCAGCGTTGTAGCCTGAATCAGTAGGCTAAATACCACCACAAGATATGTCACTCCAATCAGCATCTCGCGCCCAGAAAAATCTGGTAGCGACAATGCTAACGCTAGCGAAATCCCGCCACGTAGTCCGCCCCACGTCAGGATAGTGGCTGAGTGTGGATTGAGCCGGCGGAAGTTCTGCAACGCCAGTAGCGGAATGGCCACGCTGATACCACGCGCTAACAATACGACAGGAATAGCGGCCAAGCGGAGCCAGACGATATGTTGCTGCAACGACAGAGCGATGACCTCCAGGCCAATCAAGCCGAAGAGAATCAGGTTCAGCAATTCGTCGAGCAGTCCCCAAAAATTGAAGAGATGTTCGTGGGTTTTCTCCGACATGGTTGTGACACCATGGTTGCCAATCACTAGGCCCATGCTAACTACGGAGAGAGGCGCAGATACATGTACTGCTTCGGCCAGACTGTAGCCGCCGGTAGCCAGTGCTAGAGTGATCAGAATTTCGATGGGATAGCTGTCGATACCCCTAAGCAGCGTTGATGCTCCATATCCGAGCGCGGCACCGAGTACCAGAGCACCGAGAACCTCACGAATTAGTGCGAGCGCGACATGCGGCGCGGAGAATTCTGTGGCCCCCGTGGCCAGCCCCACAAGCGTCAAGAATGCGACTACGGCGGTACCGTCGTTGAACAGGGACTCGCCCGCAATCTTGGTCTCAAGGCTTTCGGGAGCACCTGCATTTTTGAGTGCGCTGAGCACCGCGATTGGGTCAGTGGGGGAGATCAGTGAACCAAATACCATGCACCATAGGAAGCTGATCGGGTGCCCCAGCCATTGCGCTACATAGTAGAAGCCACAACCCACCGCAATAGTGGAGATTATGACTCCCATCGTGGCGAGTAGGACCACGGCACTGCGCTGGCGGTGCATGCGTGAGAGGTCAACGTGGAGTGCACTGGCAAATAGCAGAAGACTCAGTAGGCCGTGGAAAACCAGGTCGGCAAAGTCTATCTGTGCTACCAACCTGCGTGCCTGGACGACCATCTCCGGATGCTCGAAGCCCAGAATCGACATGCACAGGCAAGCCAGCAGGCCCACAGCGGTTATACCCAAGGTGTCGGGAAGTTTGATGAAACGGAAGTTGATGACGCCGAAAATGGCAATGAGAGAGAGAAGGGCACCAATCCCCTGGAATACAGTCATTGAGGTGTAGTTTCTCCCGGAAGATGGGGGCGGAAAATCGGTGCGCTATGGGAATAGCCTTCCCGGCAACTTTCTAGGCGGTGCGCCGTGCGGCACCGCTTTCGGTAGCCACGTGCCCTAGTTGGCGGAAGCGCCTAACCCAAACGCAAATACTCCACTGAACTCAGAAGAAAGATTGGAATCTCGTCCGGACTCGGCGGCTACAAGTTGCTTTGCTGAGGCAAGGGCTTGGCCCCAACACTGGACCGGGTTGCATAGTCGACGCCGTGATGATTCAGGTAGTCGCGAATGAGTTGCCGTACGACTTGGGACGGCGTTTGATCTTGCGCAGCACACAGTGCCTCGAATGCGCTCTTCTTCACCGGATCGATTAGGACTGTGAGTCGTGCAGTCTTTGTTTCCATGTGTCTTGAAATAGTGTTGTATGATAATGTAATTATCATACTATACAAGCGGAAAAACTGCAGGCTACCGGCGCACAAAAAGTGGCCCGAAAAGCCCTTGGTTGATCGGTGGCTTGCAATTCGGAGACTGTTCGTCTGAGGGCATAGTGGTAGAAGTAACTATTGAAATATCTAGATATCTTGGCTTCCAGGGTCGGGGCTCGGCACGATTGGTCCATGCGGCCACCCAGTTCGAGTGCGATGTTCTTCTCGTCAGCGCTGACTTCACTGCAAACGCCAAAGATGTTATGCAGGTCATGCGGTTTTCTGCACGCGCGGGCACCCACATCCGAATTCAGGCTGCCGGTCCCGATGAGGCCGCCGCAGTGATGGCCCTGGCCCATCTACTGGCAGGTTGAGCCATTTGCGCGAACAAACGTTCTGAGAATTGCAAAATGAATCCCCCCCGAGCCTCCTTTCGTGAATATCTAAGATTTCTTGCCACAGTCACCGACGATGGGAAACCTGTGGTGCTGGAGACAGAGGATGCACTTTCGCTCCATTTCGACATCCGTGCGACCCAGAGTTTCATGTCTCGACGAGACCCGAATAAGCTGGTCCTGGGCTATACGCGCACGATGATGGGCTTTCTGTTGCTGCGGCCCTCGCCCACACGGGTCTCCATGATCGGACTGGGCGGCGGATCCCTTGCCAAATACTGCTATCACTATCTTCCCGCTACAAAAGTGGTCGCCATCGAAATTGATCCCGCAGTGATCGCCTTACGCAACACGTTTCAGATTCCCGCGGACGGGGAGCGATTCGAAGTTATATGCGCGGACGGTGCGGAGTACGTCAAAGGCCAGGATGCACGACCAGATGTGATTTTGGTGGACGGCTTTGTTGCGCATGGTATGCCTGCGCAGTTGGGGACAGCCGCCTTCTATTCGGACTGCCACGCCCGGCTTGCCGACAATGGCATTCTTGTTGCCAATTTTCTGGAGCAGGATCCCGATGTTCCCTTCTACCTTGAAGAGATTCGCTCTGTATTCGGCGACTCCTTCTCCGTGTCACTGACAGAGGACAGTTGCAACTACACGCTATTCGCTTGGAAGGGGGCGTGGAAGCTTCCTTCGCTGGATACGCTAGTCACAAGAGCTCGCTTGCTAGAGACCATGCATCCTCTGAACCTGCGCGCAGCGGCTGGTCGACTGAAGCGCGGCAAACGCCTCGCATCAGATCACGTCTTTTGGCAGAGATTGGCCGGTTGACTGCGATGCCGTTGAACAGTGCATTTCCTGAGAGACCCTCACCAAGAGTGCGCACATGCCCATCCCATACCTGCGCCGGCTGACTGGGAGTGAGCGCAGTCCCGATGCCAATACTCGATTGGCTCGCTATCTCACCTTTGTTGCCGGAGCGACTAATGCAGGCGGGTTCTTGGCCGTGCAGCAGTACACCTCTCACATGTCTGGAATCCTGTCCACCATGGCCGACAGTTTGGCGCTCGGTAACCTAGGGCTTGTGCTGGATAGCGTCGGTGCCTTGCTGTCATTTTTGGGTGGAGCCGCTTGCTCGGCCGTTCTCATCAATTGGGGGCAGCGCGAGCGGCTAGAGAGCGCGTATGCCCTGCCGTTAATGGCGGAGGCAGCATTGCTCATTTGTTTTGGGCTGCTCGGCACCAATCTTGAGCGTCATGAGTGGTTGTTCATTCCCACGACGGTGATGGTCCTGTGCTTCATCATGGGGCTACAAAATGCGATGGTGACAAAGGTGTCGAAAGCTGAAATCCGCACCACGCATGTGACCGGTATGGTGACCGATATCGGCATTGAACTCGGGAAGCTTTTCTACTGGAATCTGGCAAAGACCGATGCAGGTAAGCCCCCGGTTCTGGCCAATCGCCAGAAACTGCGCGTCCTCGTCACCCTTGTCGGTCTCTTCTTTCTCGGTGGCGTAGCAGGAGCATTGGGATTCAAGCATGTGGGGTTCAGCATGACGTTGCCGCTGGCTGTCATGCTGCTTGCACTGGCCGCGGTGCCAGTCATCGACGACGTGCGGCTTCGCTTTTGGCGCCAGGATTTCCTTGCTCATTTTGGCGATCGCATCCGTGGCAGGGCTTCGGAAGTCAAGGCTGACGCTCATGCCATCTGGTCGGCTGCAAAGGACGCTCGCGTCCCTTGGTATGCGAAGACGCTTGCCACGCTAGTCGCTGCCTATGCTCTATCTCCCATTGATCTCATACCCGATTTTGTGCCGGTGCTTGGCTATGTCGACGATGTCATTCTGATTCCTTTGGGTATCCTGCTGGTCGTCAAGATGATTCCTGCGCAGGTATTGGAGGAACATCGCGCGGCGAGCCGCAGTACCGCTCAACGGCCAATTTGCCGGACGGCGGTGCTGGCTATTGCGATGATCTGGATTTCCGCTGCCTTGTGGTTCGCCCTTTGCCTTCTGCGATTCTTCGCTTTGTAATTGCACCATGAATGAAGCCAAATCTACGACCCGCCTGACCGCGTTGGTTGCCCTCGGACGCGAGCGAGGATTTCTCACACATGGAGAAATCAGCGACGCTATACCAGAAGGTAATGTCGAACAAATGCAGGCAATGCTGGAGCAGTTTGGTGTCGAAGTTGTCGAGCGGATATCGGAGGGAGACTCCCTTCAACTTGACTCGCTCAAAGATGCTTCAGTTGTTGACGCCGCGGCCATAGAGGACGCCGCCACGGCCGTCTTGCAAAAGGATGGACGGGGCATACGTACCGTTGATCCCTTGCAACTCTATCTACGCGAGATTGGCGCAGCCCCATTGCTCACGCGTGAGGCGGAGGTCGCCATCGCAAAGCGGCTTGAGGATGCTGTGGTCGAGGCAGTCATGGAAATGGCTACATGTCCGGTCATTATCTATGAGTTACTTGCCATCGCGGATGAGATCCAACGTGGTGAGATGAATGTCGAGGACATGTTCAGTCAGCAGTCGGGCGTTGTGCCAGCAATAGGCGGCGTTGATACCGAGGTCGAGAGCCGAACGATGGTGACGGACGAATTGGGCACCAACGATGCAGATACCGATGATGGTGAGTCCAGCACAGTTTCCACGTTGGCGTCGCCAACCAAGTTTCCTACTGCATCTCAACAAGACGTTCTGGACCGACTGGCCAGCATTCGTGCTCTGTTCACGGGGTGGAATTCTGGTCCTGAGCATCTGAGGAAAACGTCCAGTACCGCTCTCGTGGACGCGATGCGAAAGGGATTGGCGGCCTTCCGACTGACGAACGCTGCCGTTACGCGACTAAGTGAGACCCTGTTTCGCAATATCAATGCCGCGCGCAAAGCTGAACGTCGTATTGCAGCAGTCGTCGTCGATCGATGTGGAGTCAGTCGGGAGAGCTTCCTGCAGAGCTTCCCGGGAAACGAAATTCATCTTGGTTGGGCCAATAGCTTTGCTGGACAGTGCGCTTGCGGGTCACCGGATGCGCTGTTGCGAGCTGTTCCGGAGATTCAAGGAATCCAGCGGGAATTGATGGCAGTCGAGCGTCAATCGGGTATGTCGCTTGACGAATTGAAGGAAGCTGGCAGGCGAGTGGCAAAGGCACAGGCAAAGGCTCAGGCAGCGCGGGCAGAAATGATCGAAGCTAATCTTCGCCTAGTGGTTTCCAATGCCAAGAAGTTCATTTACCGAGGAATGCCGCTATCTGATCTTATTCAGGAGGGGAATGTGGGACTCATGCGTGCCGTCGACCGTTTCGACTATCGCCTAGGTTACAAATTCTCAACCTACGCCACCTGGTGGATCCGCCAGGCCATTGGCCGTTCTATTGCGGACAAGGGGCCTACCATTCGTATTCCTATTCATCTGGTGGAGGTTGTCGCGAGAGTCAATCGTGCCTTCCGTGATTTCTTCAATGAAACGGGGGCAGCGCCCGCGCCGGCGGATCTTGCAGAGCGTCTGTCAATGCCAGAGAAAAAAATCAAGGCCATTTTGAATCTGGTCAAGGAACCGCTTTCATTGGAGACCCCAATGGGCGAAAGTGGCGACGCGCTGCTAGGCGATACACTTGCCGATTCCGTTTCGGCCTCCCCGGAGGAGTCAGCAATGCGCGTGTCGCTCAGAGCTGATCTGGAAGAGGCTTTGGCAACTTTGAAGCCTAGGGAAGCGAAGATTGTGAGGATGCGGTTTGGCATGGATACCGGAACCGAATACACCCTCGAAGAAATCGGTCAACAGTACGGCGTCACTCGTGAGCGCGTTCGTCAACTCGAACGGCAGGCGCTACGCAAGTTGCGCAATCCCGATCGAGCTCCTCGTTTGCACGCGCATCGTGACGTCGCCTAGGAGCAAACGCTAGCGCGGCGACTCCTAGGAACGTTTTTGCTCTCATTCTGAGCCAAGATTTTACGTGGATAAGTTGTTCACCAAGGCGGAGGTTGAATGATTCGTTTCGCCCTGTGGTAGCAGCACGACAAGTAGCCGGTATACCGTGTGTACGGTTGAAACCTCAATCAAGAAATTCAACTTTGGCGGCGATTTTTTGTGCTGACAAATCCCTGTCAGTTAAACCAGAGCAACACTGGAACTAGGAGTCCAACATGGCGACCTATGAACGCGGAAGCACTTGCATTATGACCGGAGTGGAGGAGCTGACTGCCGGTAGGTATAGAGGGTGGCTTAAGATTGAGATTGACAGCAGCAAATGGCTTCACACTTGCTCCAAGTCCCACGCGACCCCAGCTGATGCCCTGAAGGAAGCTGACATGGACGTGGAGTATGCGTATCGCAAATTCCTGAAGGATCGGATCGGCTGCCAATAGCTTGGCTTTGTCATTGAATACACTAGGTCCCCTCAGGCCATCTTTCATGGAGAGGTGTAAGCACGCAACTCGGCATGCACCCAGTGTCGATCATGCTTGAGGGGATAGACCAAGCGCGTTCGTCAGTTCGGAGGCAGGTGCCAGGGGCGATACTGATCTCGCCCCGCATTTTCCCGCGCATCGAGACGCGCCTCGATCCAGAAGACATTTCATTTGCCGAAATGCCGGGCTGTTGGACGAGGCACTGGAAGACGCGCTGTACGACAGAGGGGAGCATCCGTCCTGAGCAGCAAAAGCGCGGTCATGAAGGGCGCAAAACGCGAGAAGGACACCTTTAATTGGTCCTTCTGTCCCCGCTTGCGAAATCCGAAGACCATGGCTTGTGCAACATCAACCGCAGACTTCATTGATCTGCAGGCCAAACTTCGCTATCTGGGGCAATCCTACTATTCGTGCGTGTATGGACCCAACGCCTTTTGCAAGCTTCTTGTTCGTGATGTTGAAACGGTCTGCATGCATGTATCCGGCTTGCCCGATGGGCGCTTGCCGAAGCACGCCCGCAGCCTTGATGAGATCCGCGCACCCTGTCCTTAGCAAGATCGCGGCGTACCTGACAACGGTCGCCGGCACGAAAAACAGGTCTTAGGATGCTGGTTCAACCAATTTCGTCATCGCTTTGAGAAGCTTCGCAAACCTGCATGGGTATCCTCCCTCCTTGCAAGCTGCTTTGCGGCTATGCCGTGGCGCAGCGCGATGTGTAGGTAGAGTCGCTGCTGAGTAGCGCTTGGATGACGCGCGCGTTTTTGTTGGCTAGCGCAACCGCGGCGCAGTTGTGCCCTCGTCGCGCAATCAACTGCTGTAGCCAGACGCTCTGCGGATCGGCCTTCTTCATAGCGTAACGCAGGACGGCTCGGGCGCCATGGATGAGCAGGGTTCGCAGGTAGGTGTCACCGCGCCGGCTGATGCCGTGCAGCCGAGACTTGCCTCCCGACGAGTACTGGCGTGGCACTAGGCCGAGCCAGGCCGCAAGGTGCCGACCGTTGCGGAATTGCTTGGCGTCGCCAACGGCGGCCACCATGGCCGTGGCAGTGATTGGACCGATGCCAGGCACTTGCGCGATCTTCTTGCATAGCGCGGATTGCTTCATGAAGGACTGGATCGAGGCTTCGATTAGATGGACACGTTCCTCGATGGCCTTCAGCTGCTGCAGCAGTTCGGTTAGTAGCGTCTGGCAGAACGACGTCAGCTCGTCGGCGCTCTTGCTAAGCAGGTCCGGGATTGCACGCTTGAACGCATCTGGCGAGCGCGAAATCGTGAGGCCTCGCTCCCCGAGCAAGCCGCGCATCTGGTTGATCATGGCGGTACGGTGGCGGAGCAGAATAGTGCGCATTCGATGCCCGGCCTGGATGTCCTGTTGCTCGACCGACTTGACGGCAACGAAGCGCATCGCGGGCCGGCTGGCAGCCTCGACGATTGCTTCGGCATCGTTGCGGTCATTCTTGCTAGTTTTGACGAACGGCGAAACATACAGAAGGCTGATCAGGCGGACCTCAACGCCGAGCGCCTGGAAGCGCCGTGCTCAGTGATGCGCCGTGCTGCAGGCTTCCATGACGATCATCCGCGGATTCAGTGTGCGAACGTCGAGTTTCGCCGAGAACTACATACACTACTCAGTCGAAGTGAATCTGTGCACGAGCTCCAGCGTACGATCTATACGGGCAAGGTCGCTCCGGAGCGCGGCCGTCGTCGTGACGAAATGCTCGCGATTTCTGGCTCCTTGACCCTGCGACGAACCTGGTGATTGCCTGGAACACGCGGCGCATGCAATCGACAGTCGACGCGTGGCGCGGCAAGGGACAGCGAGTCGACGACGATTGGCTGCATCGAATGGGGCCGGCACATTCGGCGCATGTGAACTTTCGGGGCACGTTGCGATTTCCCCTTGAGCAGTACCAGGACATGCTGCTCGAAGCGGCGCCTTGGCAGCGTGCGGCAGGATCGTGAGGGCCACCTTCAAGGAGGAGGCAGGATGGACATCAACACCGATGCGGTCGACAAGGTTGTCCTCGCGCTGCTCTACCTGAATTTATGCGACGAGAATCGTGCCTGGAAGAGCCTTGACCGGGACGCGCTGAATCGCTTGCACGAGAAAGGGATCATCTGGGATCCGGCCAACCGTGCGAAATCGGTGTGGCTGACCGACGAGGGCCTAGGCGAGGCCGAGCGGTTGTTCACGAAATACTTCGTCCGCGCTGGCGACTAGCAAGGGGTAAGCAGGCTATTGCACACAGGTATATAGCGCGCTTTTCTGCGTTGTCCGTGGGCTCTCGGGCGGTGTTTGCTGGCAAGGTTGGCGCCAGATTCTGCATCGAAAGGAAGCGAGTTCGTGAACTCGATGGTTTCTTAACACTAGGATTTTTAAAGGTAATTTGTTCCTTGCCGCCAGATTTTGCACGGAGAGTACGATTACCCCATGTAGCGCCGCGGCGTCAGCAGCGCAGCCAAGAGAGCTCCGTTGCACTCCAGGCAGCACGGCAACCAATCGAAAACAGCGCATGTCGGAATCACGCAGGCGTCGCGTGCCGGCGACTTGCATGAGTTCGTGTTGCGCAGACATTCCTTAGCCTTATCAATCCATGGATGCCCGATAAGAAGACGCAGTGATCGAGCCCTTACGTATCTGTTGCGTGTTGTGTTTGTCGGAGGCAACATCCAATCCGGTATCGCCTCCAACGTACTCGCTAGATTTTGGCCTTGACCGTTATTCGACAAGTGGTTAGCACAGGATCAGCGACCGCATATTCCGTGCTAACCGTGACTTGAGCCTCACCCGGGGCGGTAGCAATTCCTGCTTTAACCGATGCGCGGCCACGCTCATCCGTTTGAGCACTATTTGATTCGAGTTGAAGCCCCGTTGTACCACTATTCATCGTAAAATGAACGTTTATGTTTGGCATGTGAGCGCCATCGTCGTATACTGCGGCAACAATAGGGGCGGGCGCTTGGCCGACAAGGATCGTTGGTGAGTCGTCGGAGTGCAACTCGATACTCCGTGCTTTAAAAGTGCGGATGCGAAAGACCGCGGGCGCCAAAGCTGAATCTAGGGTGATGTTGATGTCTGCGTGCCCGATTCCGGCAGCACCACCATCAAAACCAATGTGAGCTAGGCCATTTGCGTCCGTTTGAACGCTGGTAGCCACAAGCTTTAGCCCGGTTGTGCCACTATTGATTACGCAATGTACCAAGGTGCCAGCGCCAACCGGTTTGCCTGACTCGAGGGCTTGGACGATCAATGGTCCTGGAACCTTGCCGATGGGAATTGACTGGGATGCATCACTGAACATTTTCAACGCTCCGGTTCCTGACACGACATGAATTTTGAACGTCACGGACTGAGAAGCAGATGTGGTGTGCGGCGCGTGTGCTTCTACGGTGGCTTTGCCGACCGCAGTGGCTGGGGTTAGATGGACAGTAGCAATGCTATCAGAACCGGTGATGGCGTCTTCTGTCTCTAGCTTGATGCCCGTTGAGCCACTCATTATGCTGAAATGAACAGGCACATTGCCGGCCTCATTGCCATCGTCCGTGACCTCCACGCTTAAGGCGCTATTGGACGACCCAACGAGCGTTCGTCCTCCGCCGCCAATGTATGTAAGTACCCGTTCGGACACGCTCCGGAGAAAGAAGTGTGCTTGCTGCATAGCATTTTCTGTCGCAACAATAATCCGCATGCCACCATAGGCGGCGGGGGTACGGGTCACTCTTGTGCGGGCTTTTCCCGTCGCATCCGTCTCCGTATGTGGGCTCGTCAGGGTGCACCCCGCGCCACCGGCATCGATAGAGAAGTTGACTTTTATGCCCGCTTCGACAGGAACGCCTAAATCCCGGACCTGAACCTCCAACTCCCCCGAAGTTTCGTCCCCAAAAAGGTGTTGCTTGTCGCCCTTCGTTATCTCGATGAATCGCCTGGGAACAACTACGTCGAACTCTAAAGGCTTTGCCACACTGTTTTCCAACGTGGCGGTAGCTTTTACCGTCTCAGCCACCCGTCCCGCTCGAAAGATTGCTTTCGCACGTCCGTACAAATCCGTTTGAACTCTCGATGGGCCATCTAGTTTTGATCCGGAAGACGTTTCCTGAAGCGTAAACGCGACCCACCGATTGGCAATGCCGGAGCCTCCATGATGACCTAGCGCCATAAGAGATAATTCTCCAATTTTTCCGGATTCGATGACAATGGCCGATGTGCTGTCTTTTATGAGTTGCGCGTCTTCGTTAAAGATTGCCTCAAGATGGTGGTCTGCCTCCATTCTTAGTGTTAGCTTGCTTTGATTGCTAGCCGGCTGCCCGTCGAGCCGCCAAGAAATGAAATCTTGATCTGCCGCTAAATTTTGTAAAGTTGCGGTAACATAGGTCCCGGCGAGATAAGATGGGCCCGGGGGATCCAGGTGAATAATCGCGACATTCGCGGCAGGAGGGGTTACCTCCAGTCTCCGCATTGCACTGCCCTGGTCAAAGTGGGCTCGAAGCGAATGCTCGGCGTTCATCGTAACGCTCACAGGGTTTGCATTGCTGTAACGATTTCCATCAAGTTCCCAATGATCAAATTTGTATCCACCTGCGCGTGGTAACGCCGTAACGGTGACTGTGCTATCTTTGGGATACGGTCCCAGGGCACTCTGAATCGCGGTGCCGCCTTGAGGCGGGTCTACGTCAATGTGCAAAGTTACAGGAGTCCATCGCGGTATTTCTGCCCCTCGATAAGCGGCAACAACTCGGGTACTTAGGCGCAGGAAACGCGCAGCATCTGCGGCATTAGGCTGGCCCATCGGGATGCCCATGGGTTTTCCCTGCCATGTCAGTTCCGCGGCGGAAAATGCTGGGACACGCTGGCATGCACCATCAATACAAGCACTGGGGTATGCCATCACGGTATAAAACGATTTATCGTCAGGGACGTAGCCGCGCACATAATCGTACTTAGGATCGTCGCCGCCGGATGGCCGGGTGAATCTATCATGCTTAGCCCCAAGCAAATGCCCTAGCTCGTGAGCGAAGACGTTGGTGTCGACAGAGCCGATATCGATAGAAAAACACGATCGGTGGAGTCCTGACACCATTGCCGTTGGAGGTTCGGGAGTCGCCCCTGCGGATCCAAGAATGAATCCTTGTGCGTTTTGCGTTGGGTTTGCAGCGAATAAAGCAACGACATCGGCTTGAATAGCCTCCCTAGCCTTGGATACCGCCTCGAAAGCAGGACTTCCTTCGCGCAACACTTCATTTAGCAAAGCTTGCGTATCGGTAGCCTGTAAAGCGGGAGCTTCCTGTATCAAGATTTCAACGCGAGCCGCTATCTTGCTGTTTGAGAAAACCTCGTTGGTCAGGGATTGTGCGTGCCCGGCGATCGCTTTCATTCCGTCGACGGATTGCGAGTGTTGTTTTGCGGTTGCCTGCGGGTACAATGCAAGCACCTGAATGACTGAGGTGGATTGACTCGTGTCTATTCCGTCATTCTCATAATATTTCCCGTGATGCCGGGTACTCTCCGCTGATTGCGGAACTATTGTTTCTGGGCAATGTATGGAGGAGAAAGGAGTCTTGCGTGAAATATACACCGTACTATCAATCGGCCCGGGGGTTATTACGTAAGAGGTATCGTCCACGATCACGCTGCCCGATAGCGAAACCGGCTTTGTTCCGCTCGCGAGCAACCCGATTAAACAAAGATACCCACGAACATTCGAAGCGCCAGGCATTACGCCGCGCCACGTAACCCCATCAACACCGAATGGCTCGATGATCTCTGTCTGTAGGGTCAGGGAAAGATCGTCAAAAAGATTAAAAGTAATCTGTGGGGGTGTGCTTTGAGTTTTGAAGCAAAATATCAAGGATTCCCTCAAAGCGGTGACATCCAGGCCCGCTGTTCTCTTCCCGTGCTCGTTCGCCGAGGATGAGTGCTCGTTTACAAGGCGTATGAATATGGGCTTACCTGCATCGGTTTCCATGAGAGAACTCCGTTGAATGTGGATTGGTGACAAATAATGACTTCACCTTGGCAGGACCAAAAAACAACGCTCGATGTCGGGCTCCGGGTCCCTGCGCTCGCCCTCATTTTTAAATTAACTCTAAAAAACTGGAACTGCGCACAGCCGTAAAACGTGACACAAATGTTCCTGCTGTTGGAATGATTTCCTAAATATAACCACCATTAGGTTGGAGTTTATTTCAATAAGTCCTTCATTTTGAATAATTCCGCATCGCATGCTATTCCGAGCTTTCTATATGCGAGAATCTTGTGGCCGCTAATCGTCTTTACGCTCCTCGCCAATTTACTGGAAATATCTGATATCGACATTCCCATCAATATATAATTAATGATCTCGCGCTCCCTGGTAGTTAGAACAGATAGCCCTGAGATGGTTTTATTTAAATCGGACGCTTCATTCTCCAAATTTGCAGTATTTGATAGATATGAAATATAATTTCCCTCTAAGTCTTTTGGAATATATTTTCGTCCAACCATAATCGTCTTTATGGCCACAGCGATTTGCGAGAGATCCTCTCGTTTAGAACAAAATCCATCCGCACCCACCCTAAATGCAAGCATGGCGATACTTGCAGCTGCATGTGCCGTTACTACGAGTATCTTTACATCTGGGTGGCGGATCTTTATACTTTTGATAAGTGTGGCGCCATCGGCATCATCTGGATGCAATTCAAAGTCAAGTATGACGACATCAGGAGGATTGGCGCGCAGTGCATCCATAAGCTCGCGACTTCTGGAGTACATACCTACCACGGAAATGTAGTTTATTTTCTCCAATATGCTAACCATTCCATGATGAATTATTAAGTGATCATCAAGGATCATGACCCTCACTATTTTTTGCATGAACTCGTTATCCTTTGATCATTTCATGAAATCTTTTAAGCGCGCCATCGGTTGAAAATTATCTACGCTCCATATCTTGTTTTTCTAAAAATTGTTGATGCAGTTTATCTGTTATGAGTTTTGTTATTTGATGAAAATTATTTGCAATGCAGCAGGATCGGAGTATCGTAATCTGTTATACGCCCTTTAGCGTGCATTGAGCGAAGATTGCATCCTATCGTAGGAGGAATGATGGGCATAGACCAAATACGTCTAATTTCCGAAATTGATCTGGCATTGACTAGTGAGGGACTTGCATCGTATTCAGAATTCAGAATGGCGTTGATTGCCGTAAAGGAGCATTTGACCCTTCGACGCATTAATGATGAGTTGATTGTTATGCCGGAGATGCGGAATATCTTGAATGATTTAACGCACATGCTAGCCAAGGGGCAGTTTGATAGTAGCGGCGGCAGTATGTCGTAGTCGACTATCTGTAAGTCATTCACAGCGGAGTTTCGATTTGCAGACAAAGAACGTCTGACCGCCATTTTCTGGTTGTCAGAGCGAAGTGCGGCCGGAATCGGTTATTCGGGCGTCCTTAAGAGCTAGCCAGCTAAGGAAGTTTTTAGATGACATAGCTCTGGCCCAAAGATGACCTTGTCCTATTTTGCACCCGATCTTTTTCAACATTTCAAGTTGAGAAGCATTTTCAACACCTTCGGCAACGCATTCCATGCTAAGCTCGTTACATAATTCTATAATTTTGCGAGATATAATTCCACGTTGATTGTTATGCGTAATTGAATCGATAAAATTTCCATCGATTTTTAGTTGTGTGAATGGGATGTCAGCGAGTAATCTCAAGGTAGATATCCCGATGCCGAAGTCATCAATGGCTAAACCATAGCCTGCCAGACGTAAACGATTGAGACAGATCGCTAATGCGATTGGATCGGAGATTGGCGACATTTCGGTGAGTTCGATTACTAGATTGCTAGCACTGGCGTTGCGCCTCGAGATTATAGTTTCAAGCTTTTCCAGTATCCCAGATTGACTCAAAGTTTGTGCTGATGCATTCACACTAATCGGAATTGATACGCCAGTTTTGCATAGATCACTGTGAAAATCTAATGATCTTTCGACAGAGAAAAAAAACAGCCGGTGGGCGATGTTGTTGGTTTCAAGTATTGGTATGAAAAACGAAGGCGGAGCTATTCCAATCGATGGGTGCTCAAATCTGCAAAGTGCTTCCGCGCCGATTAGGCGATTGGTCGCAAGATCAATTTGGGGTTGAAAATTAATCGAAAATCCATCAAAAGAATCGAATGCATCTAAGATATTTTCACTAGTTATATTATGCGATTTCTGCGTAGAATGATCTGCATAGCGTACTCGCGAAAGACGAAGAATTTCTTCCAGTGAGTCCACTCTCAGGGGCTTGGTTAAACCGAGAACAAGGGGGAAGGAGAATTCCTTCGCCAGTGCGACATGCGACTCAAGAATGTCCGCTTCCAAGGCGCTAAGCCACACCCATAGCGGTTTGCGCCTACAAATTCCGCGAGACCACAGCTCAATAAGCTTTGAGATTAGTTCGGGGCCGCTACAATCCGGCATGCTGATATCGCAGATCACAACATCATAGTCATGATGCAATAATAGACGTGCGGCTTCTTCGCCATTTTCTGCAATATCATAATTTCCTAATCCCAGAAAATGAAAGACCTCTTCGCAAGATATTTGCTGAGCGCGATGATCTTCAACGAGGAGAATGCTTGTCAAGATATAATCTCGTTCCATGTGGATATAATTTGACGGAATGTGGACGAAAGAAAATCATTCAGAATATATCAGAACATTCTGTCGACATATGCAGTTTCAATCTGAGGGGGTAATGTCAAGCCCTCTACACTCCTAGAGTAATAGTGCTGGCGTACGGTCGCATTACGATGCAGATTATGCGGCGTCCTATTGATAAGATTTCAGAAAATCCTCACGCTATAATGAGAGACCGCTGGCATTTTCCTTGGCGGTGTCGTGGGCGGCGTGCTTCGATGTGCCATATGCGTAGCTTCTGTTCCATGAACGGGTAACGATTCACAACGCCTATCATGGCTTCGCCGCGAAATGCTCAGGAATGTTGTCACGGGAGTTGCGAGTGCTCCATTGTCCTCGCGCGCGCACCCATCGTAAGCAAGAATATTCTTGGTCACATTGGCGGGCGACAGTTGGTATAAGCAATGCTTCGCTCTAAGAGCGGTAAGTCCGCCTGGAGCTAGGCATTTCTTGTGGCGGAACTAGCCATGCTGGTGGATGTTGTTGATTGGATTCGGGGGAGGGTGATGGTGGCTCGCAATGACAAAGCACCGAACCGTGATAAAGGGAAGCGCTTGCAATGGCGGCGGTTCATTTTCGGCGGTGTAATCGGGATGTTGATTTCGTGCTGTGGCATTGGAGTGTGGTTAATGCTCTCCGTTTGGTGGGCACTGCCGTCGGTGGACGATCTGGCAGTTCACCGCCCCCTGATGCCATTGCGGATATTTTCGGCCGATGGCGTGTTGCTAGCGGAGTATGGGCCCGAGCGTCGGGAAGTGGTACCCATTCAGAAAATTCCGCCACTGGTTCGTAATTCTCTTATATCCGCAGAGGATGCTAATTTTTATGAGCATCGGGCGGTGGACTTTGTAGGGCTCGGACGCGCATTACTTACAAACATGCTCTCGGGTACTCCAGCGCAGGGAGGGAGTACAATCACGATGCAGGTTGCGCGCAATTTCTATTTGTCGCGCGAGAAGATTTTCAGTCGAAAATTGGCTGAGATCCTATTGGCGTACAAATTGGAGGCGAAATATAGTAAGAGCAAGATTCTCGAGCTATATATGAACGAGATATACTTAGGAGAGAGGGCGTATGGTTTCGCGCAGGCGTCAACGGTATATTTCGGTAAGTCATTAGAAGAACTGACGCCGGCCGAAGCTGCAATGCTTGGAGGGTTGCCGAAAGCCCCATCGGCATTTAATCCGGTCGTAAATGCTGAGCGAGCGACAATTCGCAGGAACTATGTATTAGGTCGTATGTTAAAGCTCGGCTATCTGGATGCCCTTCAGTATCAGAGCGCGATTTCAACTCCGGTCACTATCAAAGGACGGCGGCCGCCTACCGTTATTGCTGCTCCGTATGTCGCAGAGCGAGCTCGTAGCTTGGCAGTTTCTTTGCTTGGTGACGACGCCTATACGCTCGGAATCGATATCACGACTACCGTCTCGATGTCTGAGCAAAGTGCGGCTGAATCAGCGGTGTTTCGTGCGGTGAAAGGGCGAACCATTGGGAAATCCGGGGCCCCCTCTGAGTTGGAGGGGGCGCTTGTTTCCATTGACGCATCGAATGGCAACATACTCGCTCTGGTCGGCGGTGTGGACTTTGCGTCCAGTACTTTTGACCGAGCGCTGCAAGCGCACCGACAACCAGGATCTAGCTTCAAGCCCTTCATCTACTCTGCCGCGCTGGAAAAAGGACTTTTCCCAGGTGTGCTCGTCGATGACACTCGGCGCACGCTCACCAAGGAAGAGACTGGAGCGCTCCCATGGAGTCCAAAGAACTTTGGGGAGAGGTATGAGGGATTTATCCCGGTGCGTCGGGGGCTCGTGCGGTCGAAGAACCTTGTTGCTGTCAACTTGATGGCGGCATCTGGAGCGCAGTATGTGCGCGAGCATGTTCTACGCTTCGGCTTCGATGCTTCGTACAATCCAGTGTCGCTACCCCTCGCATTAGGGGCGGGGGCCGTCACCCCCTTGGAGCTAGCAAGTGCTTATGCCGTGTTCGAGAATGGAGGAATCCGTCAGGAGCCGCGACTGATTCTCTCGATAAAGAGGCGAGGCGGCGCGACGATGTACGAGGCGCCCGCGATGTCTGGTGTACGAGTAATTTCTGCGCGCAATGCGTTCGTGATGGACAGCATGCTCCGTGACGTTGTTACAGCAGGCACTGCACATAGTGTTATATCACTGGGACGACCTGATTCGGCAGGTAAAACTGGCACGTCCAATGGCTCGAAGGATGTTTGGTTTGCTGGTTACTCATCTGGTGTGGTTGCGGTCGCGTGGCTCGGATACGACTCGCCGCGAAGCCTGTCGGGTGGAAGAGGGATGACCGGTGCGACAGTTGCTTTGCCTGTGTGGCTCGACTATATGAAAGTAGCCGTCCAGGGACGGTCGCCTGTTTTGGCCAAATTACCCCCGGGCATAGCGCTCTTCGAAGGGGACTATGTCTATGACGAGTACCTGAAAGGAGAGTGCGTGGCCAGTTTACCGCGTTTTATCCACAGCTCGCTCGCATGCGCGGAGAATCTAGGCCGCGATGAGCCGCCGAATGGCGATGCCGAGGAGAAGGAGCGCGTGCTCGACTTGTTCCGTGCGAACGAGTGAGGTTGCTAGAAATGCACACACTTTATTTGATCGCTATTGTAGCCGAAGCAATGTCGGGGGCGCTGATGGGCATGCGCCGAGGTATGGATCGCTTTGGGATGGCGTTTGTGGGCGCCGTAACTGCACTTGGAGGCGGAACCGTTCGCGACGTGTTGTTCGGCCATCATCCGCTCGGGTGGATCGCCCATCCAGATTATCTTGTGATCACGTTGATCGCGGCAACGTTTGCATCCTGTATCGCTCGCTCATTGACACGCGTGGGAAAGTTCTTCATGGCTATTGATGCTCTAGGCTTAGCCGCTTTCGCAATCATCGGCTGCGATGTCGGCATGCAAACCTCCTTGTCACCATTGATTGTCGTGGTGGGAGGGGTAATCACTGGAGTGTGCGGCGGTATGCTGCGTGACTTGCTATGCAATGAGATGCCGTTGATTCTGCGAGAGGAATTGTACGCGAGCGTAGCACTGCTGACCGGAGCAGCATATGTTGGATTGCTATATATTGGCGTCAGTGACGGGGTGGCGAAAATCGTGGCGCTTATGGGAGGATTTACCATGCGGATGCTGGCTATCCGGTTCGGTTGGAGAATGCCGACATGCGGTAATATGGATATGGAGCATTGAGCAGCAAAATGTGAATTTCGCGGGGGTTAGTTGGACTTTGGCTGCCGCTGACACCAAGCGATTCGGTAACTCTACAAGACCACAAACACCAGCGCTATTGAAAATTTGTTGTCCAACTTCGAAACGCGACGATTCCATCCGGTGTCGAGAGATATCAAACATCGGTATCCAGATCGATCTACAATCTTGACACCGCTCGACGCACCGAGCGTGCTGACTAAGAATCGGCCCGAGGTCGGCATGCTCAACGCCATTGCTGCCTATGACGATGGGAGATCTCGCGCCATTGGCGCGCGTTCCTGTCGCGTCAAACGGCAGCGGGCCTTGTTGTCAAAATCTAGAAGACGTCCTACCAGGTATTTCACCATTCAGTTTTCTCGCCAGGCCGTAGTCCAACTAGCGAGATATTTGTCGAACGCGTCGGGTGTCCTTGGATTCAATCAGTCGTGCATTCTCCTCTTGCTCCAATTTTTGTCAGGGCTGGCACGTTTGCATCGGAAGTTGACGCTTGTTGCTCCGCCGAGATGCAGATTTTTGGCGTGCCGTTGTTCCTTAAGCCAGCGTTGACGAGATCGGCGCATCTTGCGAAAAGCGAGTCGCGCCATCTTCACCCAGCCCGACGGTCGTGGATCCGCGAGCATGCTCATGGCACGGGCATAGTCCAGAGTTAGCCCAGGGGTCCATGCCATGGTCGAGGCGCGCTTTCTTATCTGTGCAGCGACCCATAATTCGGGTGTAGTGAGAATGCGTAGGAGTGCCGTCCAACCCGTTCCATTTCCCCAGACACGCGCGGAAGCACCTTCAATGGCGGCTTCCAATGCACGCGATACGCTGCTCGAGCAATTCCGGTATGTAAGATTGTATGTGGTGTCTTTCTGGTAGGTTCCCCAAAATCGCTGTAGGCGCTCGGGATCGTAATTCCGGATTCGCACCTGAACTGTGGACGGGCACCATGCTTTTGACTCTGTCGGATAATCGGGCTGAAAGTGCCCCGGTACGTCGTTCTCGTGTGTCGCTTGGAGGAGGCGAGCAAACTCATCGGGAGACCTGTCAATTTCGACGGCGGGATACAAACTGATATAGACGCCATCGGGTGTCTCAAGTGCTGCATGCCCGGTTGATATGACGCCATTTTTGTCGATAGCTGCGATATAGCGATCTATGATTATCGCGCGCCGAGGCTCTGTTTTCGAGGATCCGATCGGAGTCCAAACGTGGACCGTCAACGCTCGTTCGCCCGGTTTCGGGGGGCCATCCCATTCCGTGGCACTCAGTGGGACAGGGGTACACAGTGACGCAGTCTCTTTGTCTGCTGCCGCGTTTTCTGGATACACAGCAGGATTTGTGGCTAGCCTACATACGCGGGACGCGAGCAAAATCATGTTCCAGCCGCCGAAGATTAAGCCGAGTCCGATGGCGTACGGTACTGTTCCGACATAGTGCGTGGGATAGGGTTGGTAGAAGAAGATCGCGAGTGCTATCTCGACAATGCCACCTAGAACGGCGAGGCGCCACGTCCGGTAGCGGATAAGTCTGGCTGATACAATCTGCAGCAGCCCGTCAGCGAGGAACAGGGTTCCGAAGATTAAGGACAGAACGAAGTTGCCATGATGGTGACCGGCTAGGATGAGCACCGCAGCAATGCAAAAGGTGGCCCCCTTTGTGTAGCGCAGCGTGCGTTGTCCCCCCATTCCCGTCCAAGCCACGGCAAGTGTGGACAGTCCTTCCACCATGAGGATCAATGCAAAAGGGGTCATAGGGAAGTACAGCGCGCTGTCAAGTGCGTCGACAAAGACAACCATGCCGAGCACTAGGCTTATCCACCCCATGGTTTTCAGCCCCTTCCATCGGGCACGAAGGTAATCGACTCCCAGTAAGATCATGATCAGACGAACCATGACAATCTCCAAATCTCGCGAGCACTAAGTATCACGCGGAGCGGGGGCGAGTCTTCCATATGGATGGAATCGTAGAATACGCTGGCATAGAAGCAGTTTGATTAACTCAGTTTGAAGACATCCACGTGCGCCGTCCATTGAGGCGTTTTCGATGGGGCATCTACTACTTTCAAGCGCCAGCGGTTGCCTGCACGCATATCCAAGGACAGGATAGCGCAAATAGCTTCGTGTCTGCGCCGTGTTCATTCGCAATCCCAGTAGCGAACCATGACCTAGCCGAACTGCAGGTTCGCGGGACTCGGAACGGATGCCAGATCTTGACGCGAGCGCCCGTCATCATGCGTTCCAGCCGGCCGGGGCCACGATCCGCTACGCTGCTTTCGCGTGGTGGACAAATCTCCATGTTCTCCTAGACGCACGAACCCCACACCACCGGCACTGCGTCCGGTTTACTGTCGACCCTCGCGCGCGGATGCATGGTGGCCCGCATCAGCGAGTGCGTCGAAGTCGTCCCCTTGCAACAGAGGGGGCGGCCCGCTTCATATCATTGACGTTGGCGCCGGCTCCAATTAGCCCCGAGGCAGCATCTACGACGATACTACCTTCATGCCGAGATACTACTGATACCGTTCCGTCAGTGACTTGCTCATTCCTGCTCAAACAGGAACAAAGCTGACTTTCTGCTTCACTGAGGCCGGTTTCGCCACCGTCTTACAACTGTGGCCAGCGCCTTCCTCTCCACGTGCTGCTGCCATAGAAACGGTCGGCCACTACCACCTTGCCGCCGCGCATGTTCGCCTTGTACTCCAGTTGCCGCGTCAGCTCGCAAGCCGCGTACGTTCAGATCTTCAATGCCGATAATATGGACGCGACGCGGCATAGACCGCAGGCAAGATGCAAATCAACCTCTCGACCTACACCGTGACGGCGCATAAGGTCTATGCCCCCCCAAGGGCATCGCCGCCCTGTACGTGCGACGCGCAGCGCTCGCATCCGGCTGGAAGCACGGATGCACGGCGGCGGACACGAGCGCGGCATGCGCTCCGGCACGCTGGCGAGCCATCAGATCGTCGGTACATGGGCGGAGCTTTCCGCCTAGCCCGGCTGGAACAGGGCAGCGAGGCGCAGCGAGTCGGCGCGTTACGCGACCGGCTGTGGCACGACGTCGGCAGGCTGGAGCAGGTCTCCGTGAACGACCGCATTGACCGCCTCATCCCTCACAACCCGAACCTGAGCTTCAATTTCGTCGAAGGGAAGTCGCTCATCATCATGGGGCTGAAGGGAATCGCCGTGTCATGGGGCCGGCGTGCACGTCTGCTTCGCTTGAGCCGTCGTACGTGCTGCGAGCACTGGGCCGCAGCGATGAGCTGACGCCCAGCTCGATCCGTTTCACGCTCGGCCTTCACCACGGAACAGGAGGTGGCAGCGGCAATTTCCCACGTACGAGGGTGCGTTGAAGGCAGCTCAGTCCGCTAAGGGAACTGTTTCAGGAGGGGGTCAACCTGTCGGCGATCCTCTGGTCAAGCATTTGCGGGGCGAGAGCACTATGCTCTCCATAGCTAACTACTCTCAACCGATTACGGCGTAGATGATATCGCATCGATCTATTTTTGATTTATTTATTTTATTTTTTATAACAGTTTGCGCAAAAATATGGATAACTTAAATTAAGTAAACACTTTGGAGTTGGCCATGAGCATGTTTCATGCTTGGTTGGGAACATTGGTTGCTTGTAGCTTAGCTGCCTGTGGTGGCGGAGATGACTCTCAAAAAGTCTCAGGCCAATCATTGCCAGCGATTGTCAAGGGACCCTCTAGTCCATCGATGCCGATTACTCTTCCAACGCAGCCATCGACAGTTGGGAATGCTCGGCCTGGCACTCCGAAGCCAGTAGATGCGCCCGATCTTCCGCCGATCGCTTCGGCCGGGATTAAGGCAATCTACGATTGGTACTGGATATCGGACGATTTGAAGACAGTCAATCTTGGGGCGCTTGGCAAGCAGAATGGCATTCTTGATTATTCCGCAGGTTTAGTATACTCGGATGCTGGGAAAGACTGGTTTTCGGTTGCCTGGGATCAGCGTCTTCCGGCGGTGGTCGGAGCGAGTTCCGGCGTCGAGGTGGATCTATCCCCGTCAGGAAATGGTGCGACTTTAGGTGAGGACAACGTCATTATAAGTCAGGGCAGCGGACTGGCGCTGTGTTCCGCAGGCCATCTCATTGGCATGGGGTTTCTTGCTGCCGATTCGGTAGCGATTGAGGGGCATGCTGCGAAACGGATAGAAAGCCTTGTCGATCTTCAGGCTGCCCTTCAAGGAAGAGCCTTGGCATCGGCCGACTCCTGTATCACTGGGCAAACGGAAGAGGGTCGTGCTGTCGCTGAATTGAGTTTCCACGAGGAAGCTCGATTCGGGGTGAGCAAGCAGGGACTGCTCGGCGTATGGGTGAGGTCCCCTGGAGCTCAGTGGTCCACGGTGCTCGGTACAGGTGACCTGGATAGCGCCTTGACTGGCAAGGAGGTATCGGTTGTTGATGATGCCGGACTCCCTACGTCTTACCGGGTCTCCGCGTACAGCGTCGGCGATGAAGTCGTGCTTGTTGTGCACACACTAACGTCCCCAACCGATGTGACCGGAATCACAACCGGAGACGATGTCTCAGACAAGACTTACGTTTTCTCAACTGGACCTGATGTCACATTACCCGAGAATCCGCCACTGCCAACTTAAGTCTCGAGGTCATGTTGTCGTTTTGACGGGGGTTCTGTCGGCGGTGAGCTTGTTTGCGCGATGGCGCCCGTCCGGTCGTGCAGTGTGAATGGTCTTCTTTCTGAGGCCTTTCGTGGAATGTTCGGCTGGCGGACCTTGGGCAGGCGCAGCGTCTCTCAGGCCAGCGTCGTGCCAAAATCGGCGTAGCCGTCGCGGATAGGCTACGGAAACGTTATTCCAGACCGAGCGGCAGTTGGCGGTTGCCGAAGCGCCTGCGCTTTGCGCGAAACCAGCCCGCTCGGCCGTCTTCCAGGAACCGCAGGAACAACCGCCTGACATGCCTGGCACTGACACCCAGACGCTCAGCGGCCCACCAGCGCGCCAAATGGCCCTCGGCCACCGCCTGGACTACCTTCATGCGGTCAACCTCGCACATGCTCATGGTCACCAATCACTGTCCGTGCATCGCTGCCTCCCGTGGGCGCCCGGCGAAGCTGGGAGCCTACGGGATAACAGAGGTGACATCTCTAATCATCGCAAAGGTGACATTAATAATGGCCAACACCGGTTGTAGCAGCAAAGTTGTACCTGTCCGGTTCGGGGGTGCGGACATTTCAACTTAGCTTTGACACCGGTCGTATGCAGAATTTTAATTATGTTAAATCAAACAAAAACAAGGAACAGTGAAGTTTCCGATGCTGAGCGCAAGATATTGGAGACCCTCATCGCCCCAACGGTGATTGCGTTTCTCCTGGTCATGCCCGCTGTCGTAAGTGCAATAGGCATTGGGCTTGTGCTGAATGACCATTGGCGAGGTTTGGCTGCCCTGGTGGTGCCGGCGATGTTGGTAAAACTCGCGTGGGGTTCGCGGTGCGACTGGAACTGGCCTGATCCGTTCGTTCGAGACGCGAGCCTATCTTGGCTCGCTGGGTTGCCGCTGGGCATCGTGGCGTGGGCGCTGGTGCGGGTGTTCGTGTGAAATGAACATCTTTTCTCTCGAAGACTGCGGGCAAATGCTGCAGGACATCAAAGATAAACGGCGGCATCGCCTGACGGGCAGCGAGTACAAGGCCATCATCGAGGCCGTCGATAACCATCGGCACAGCCACGATTCGCAACGACTGGCGACAGAGTTGGCAGCCATGCGCGCGCCACGAAGGACGGGGCGCAAGACCCCCGTTCAAAGATCCAGCGATGAACCAACTCTTCCAGCGCCAGGCCAGTGCCAACTCACAGCCTCACTGCAAGGCGTTCCAAAGGCAACACCGGAATCGACGATTGGACAGGCACAGGTGTCGGACCTACAGGCGCAGCACGAGCAGCGCCGCCGCATTCCACGCACGACAGCGTGATCCAGACGGCCCAAATTCTCTTCGGGCCGAAGTATGACATGCAATTTCGCCCCCTTCAGCTTGAACCCATCTACATATGGAGCGGCATCGTCTTCACCTATGCAAACGCCTTATCCAGCCGTGAAAAAGCCGCCGCTATCTTCCTTGCAAGCCTTGCGCGGGATTGCTGCACTACTTGTACTGCTGAGCCACGGCGCCTTCGCGCTGGGCTCGTTGCAAGACGAGCCTACGCTTGCAAAGTTTCTTGAGTCGGGGGCCATTGGGGTAGACCTCTTTTTTATGATTAGCGGATTCATAATGGTCTATTCCACTTGGGGCACTACGCCCACATGGATTGACGTCTGTAGCTTCCTCATCAAACGCTTGTGCAGAATCTGGCCCGTCTATGCCTTTTGGACCATCGTATGGGTCGTTATCCGCAAAGGCTCTATATCCGCCACCCCAGTACTCGATACCATAAGAAGCCTCGCATTTCTCCCTCTATCGCTGGATTATCCTCCGTTCTATGGATATGCAACGCTCAACGTTGGCTGGACGCTAAACTACGAAATACTATTCTACGTCCTATTCGCAATTACGATGCTGTTTGGCCGCGCGAGGTGGGGAGCCTTGGCTGCCGCATTTGTGGTGTTGCTCGTCGCCGCACCGCTGCTTCATGGCGTGCCGACACTAGGCCCTTATCGAGCGCCAATTTTCGATATTGCATTGCTGGACATGGCGACCAATCCGCTCATTGCTGAATTCGGCTTTGGCGTCCTAGCCGGGTGCATCTATCAACAGCAAAAGGCAAGGATGCCTTCGTGGGCAAGTCTTGCGATTGTGGTTGTTTTTGTGTCAATTTCAATATGGCAAATGGCGAGCCATTTCAGGTACGGACATGGATTCTCAGGCTGGGGAATGACTCTGGCACCGCTGTTTATCGCCCTGATATGTTTGGAAAAAGAAATACGACCAAACGTGAATCGCTGGTTGGTGTGGCTTGGCGATATTTCATTTTCTCTATACCTATCACACAAGATAATTTTTGGTATCGGTTCGCACTTGATGTCAAAACTGGGACTGGAAGCTGTCGTGCCGGGGTGGGTTCTATTGGGCGTCTACTGCGCAGCAGCCTTGACCGTGGCCGGCGTTTCAAAGGTTGCATTGGAAGATGGGGTATGTGACGCGATTCGCAGGGCGCTTCTTAGCAAGCTCGACATCATTGGAAGGAATACAGGAAAGCTCGCTTAAAGAAGACAGCAGTGCGGACGGCTCCAGCAAGGTCGCCTCTTCGTTCGCCGCGCGGAAAAGCGTGTGAACTACTTATTACAGGACGCTGGACCACCTGCCGCAAGCTGTTCCCCCAACTGACCGATCTGCCCACCGTATAGAGAAGTGCGATTGCTCTGCTGCTCAAATCGGCAATATGTTCGCCGGATCGATATGGCCTTAGCTTTCACACATGCGTCGAGGTTGCTCATGCCGGCGCCTCTTCGACCGGCAGCGGTTGGCGGGTAATGACGATGACCGGAGCCGGCACGATGTGCTCGTCGAGGATCAGCAGCGCCTTGCGCTGCGAGAACTCGCGCGATACCAAGCCCTATTTGGCGTAGAGCGACTGAATGGTGGACTGCACCGACTGAACCCTGCGATCGTTGCCCGGAACCAGGATGCCTTCGCCGAACCCCAACTTGCCCAGCGCAGCTCTTTTGAGCCGGAAACTTGATGCACATGGTTGCTCCTAGACGGTGCGGATATTCGACTAGGAATCGGTAGCCGCCGATTCCGGGCCGGGGATGAAAATTAGTGCCTCGGTGCCTCCGTTGAACTGGCCAGAACAGCGCGAAGGCACTCAGCTTTCATTGTTGCCGCGGGCTTCTGGCGCTCGGGGCCGTCAGTTACGCCATCCGCCATTGTGTTCTGTGTCGCCTCGTCAGCAACCTATCGTCAACGACATTCATGTGTCCGGGCGTCCTGAATCACAGGGTCAACTCTAGTATGCTCACACTGAATTCGAGCTGCGCGCTCCTTGAGCTTATCCAGTTCTTGATCAAGCACTTCCCACTCAGAAGACGACAGAGCCATCTCCATTTTCATTACCACCGACAATAGTTCTTCGCTTTTAACAATTAGCGCCAATCCCTTCAAACGATGTAGATGAAATTTTGCCATACGTATATCACGTAGTCGTGCATGCTGGAGCACCGCCGCGGTCTCCACCGGCACCTCTCGCCAAATTATCCCTTCCGCGTCAGACGGACTCTCATTCTGCGGTTTATCATCAACCTTCGCATTCTTGAAATCATGTAAATTCAAATATAATGCTAACGTCTCCCCTAAACGTTCGATTCCAATCGGTTTTGGGAGAATCCCGTCCATTCCGGCATCAAGCCCTCGGCGCAGATGCGCAGGCCCAACGTCCGCAGATATTCCTATGATTGGGATGGATTTAATTATTTCGTTCTGATCACCACGAATTATTTTTGCAACGTCATACCCAGACATATCAGGCAAATGACAATCGAGCAATACAATCGAAAACTGCATTTTCTGCACGGAAGATATTGCATCGTACCCCGTACTCACCACTGTCGGAAAAATTCCAATCCGTTGTAGCTGTTCGCGCAGCACGACTTGGTTCACGGGAACATCCTCTACGACCAAAGCACGTATCTTATATTTAGAAAAATCATAAGACGTAATAGTCGCACTTGGCTCCATCCTTGTGCCTGTAAGAGAGCGGAGTGCAAACCAGACTCTAACTGTAGTGCCGCCCCCTAACGAGCTATCAACCTCAATTCCTCCGCCCATCGCCTTAGCAATATCACGACAAATGACAAGCCCTAATCCACTACCACCATACCCAGCGTGAGAAAATTGCGAAAATGGCTGAAACAGATGGCCAATATCCTCCGGGCTCATTCCGATCCCCGTATCAGATATTTCACACATCAAATGCTTCCCGTCATTATTCATCATGATACTAGCCGACACATTTATGCCGCCGCTATCGGTGAACTTAATTGCATTAGAAAGTATATTTCCGATAACTTGTCTCGCCCGAACGAAATCAATAGCCGCAATTACACCAACATCAGCGGCAATTGATCGCCTAAAATATAACCCTTTTCTTTCTGCAGAAATTTCCGCAAGATTACACGCCGAATTAACCATTCCCCCTAAATGTACGCTGCTTTCTTCAATTAATAATTTTCCAGCCTCTATTCTGGCGTAATCTAGTACATTATTCAACAAACAAAACAGCACCTCGCAGCCATCTTTTGCCGCGGTCATAAATTTCTTTTGATTATCTGGCAGGCCTTCTACATCTATTAGCTCCAGGGATGGAAGAATCTGATTAAGCGGCGTCCTAATTTCATGACTCAGAATCGAGACGAACACTTCGCGTTGACGCGCCACCTCCAATGCTGCCCGTCTGGCCTGAACAGATTTATATAGAGCAAGAATTAAGGCACCCACGAATATAAATAGGGCCATCATCCTAAAGCCGTAATACTTCAATAGCACAGCTGGAGACGGCCGACCATAATCGGCATCTTCTACCCATTTACGAAGGATCTCGTCAGCTTGCTTCGCATCAATTGATGCTAGAGCTCTATCGATGAGTGCCCTCAATTCTGGCAGAGAGGAATGCACCCCCATTCGCAACGCAACGGGAAGTCGCTCGATCGTACCAGCGACATACAGGATACCGTCGTATCTTTGCCGAATCATCGGGTGCAAGATAGGTTCGAAACCAACCGCCACCGTCGCACGTCCCTCCGCCACTGACGCGAGAGCTTCGGCGTCGGTGGCGAATAGACGTGTGTTTATCGTAGGATAGTACTCCCTTAGCCAAGCTTCGTACGCGCCACCGCCCTTGATCGCCACAATATCTGTATGTGACAGTTTATCGAACTCGAAATACCCTCTTCTCTTTGCATTTGCAACAACAATAGTTGTCGCAACGAAATAGGGCATCGATGTTAGTAGTTTTTCCTTTGCTTCATCTGGAAGCAGAAAATCCGGAACCCCAGGGAGCAGCTCCACTCTTCCGCTCGTCAAATTTAAGACGGACTGCTTCCATGAATCGCTTGGAACAAATCTGAAATTGAGCCCTGTCTTCTCCGCAATACATCGGAGATAGGCCATTGTCAGGCCCTGCGCCGCCCCGTCCACCGAGTATTCGAACGGCTTCCAATTCGGATCGATTGAAAATCGTACGACTGGATTCTCTTCGATCCACTTCTTTTCCGCCACACTTAGCTGCAATTCCCCACCGCAGCTATTTGCAAATGCATTCCACGATGAAAATGCACATATCAGGATAACCACATATTTCTTCACGGCAATCTGCCTAGTTTTGCAATCAGCACCTTGCTTCGATTTAAGAACCACATCAAATAGCGTTAGATATAACTTATGGAAATTTTTATGGCCCCATTGACGATCGAGACTCAAAGCGACCAGTGGCGGCACGCAATTGCCCGGGTGTCACCCCGAAATGGCGTTTCATCGTAGTTGTAAGATAGCTCTGCGTTCCGAACCCGCATTCAATGGCAATAGTTAGAATGCTCGCAGACGTATTCTCCAATCTCGATCTAGCATGTTCGAGGCGCCTTTCAATAACATACTGCATCGGCGTTCGGGAGAATCGATCCTTAAAGGCGGCGATAACAGCGTACTCCGGCATATTTGCAAGAGCGGCAAGGTCGGCCACTGAAATCGCCGTTCCCAGCGAGTCGTCTATAAACTTATTAATCGATCGCTCGCACAGAGCGTCGGGAACTGGTTGACTCACCGCATGCTCATCGTCGGTATTTGCATTTGAATTCCTACGATAAGTTGCGCTCGGGAGTTCACCGAAGCGGCGATGATATTCCTGCACAAATCGCCCGGAAATGCTGAATCCAAATGCATGTAACGTGCCGACAAAACTATCGTCTGTGCCATTTGCTAGCGCTCGATTCACATGATCCAATCGGGCGCCATAGAATATCTCTGCCGAACTCTTACCGGTCAGTCTTCTAATCCCCTTGTCTAGGGCATTTGTTCCGCAATTGAGCGCATGCGCAATCGCGCCTAGAGTTCTCCACCGCATTGGTTCAGCCGTGATCATACAGATCGCGCTACGTGCCTGCTTCTCCCGAGCCCAACGATCCTCTGCCAAAAGCATGCTGTAATTGTTTGGATGCTCCATCAGGAGCAGTTTCAGCATATGCTCAAACAAAGAATCGGATGCCGCGTGGGGCACAGACTCCATACGCATCATCTGGCCTAGGCATTCGGTGGCAAGATTCCATTGCTTCGCCGTGGTGGGCGACAGCGGGCGAAGATCTAGCTTGACTGGTTCCGCTAACGGTTGCCCAATCCACTGTGCTAGAAAGTCGTTAACTCGTCGCTCACTCATAGTTAGCGACACATAGCCGACACCGTCATCCCCGGTTGAACACACAGAACTTCCGACAGACGATATCGGCAGAACGTCGCCCGGCGCACACCAAACTTCATTGCTTCCTCGGAAATGAGTCGCCACTCCCCTCCTACATGACGCAATCATGTAGTTTGAGCGATCTCCCTCAGATCGGAAGTGATGCGGCATGAGAAAATCTGCATCATAGAGCCCGATATCACCCCATTCGTATCCCGAAATTCTCACTTCCCTCTTAACCGTATCTTGCGCCTCGAATTTATTACTTGCATAAATCTCGGCGAGAAATGCTGATACTTCGTCCGGATCATCACTTTGAAAGCTGCGTATTCGAACATCTTGGCTGCCAATCATAACCACCCCTGCGCACACCCCTAGTTTTCGTATTTTTTCGTTATCGAGATTTCAGTGGAAAGTTTTCCAAAAATCCAAGAGTCTTCTACTTGGCGGCCGCGACACTCAAAACGATGTTCTCCCTCGCATCGCCAAGGAAATGGCTTCTGCCTTTCAGTGTCAATTGCTTCCGCAATCATTTGCCCTCTCGCGATAGCCGAGCTGCTTAGGTTGGGTCGAAAACTACTCACTCCGACGCAAAAATATGACTTGCAACATCTGTACTTTCCCCAAAATCATTCGCATTAGATGAAATCAGATCAGATATATATTCCAGATAGGATGTAGGCGTTAGATACTCCATTGATTGTTGATCACTTTCGGAGAAAATGGTCGCACTCGCACTTCCTCCCGCACAAAAGCGTTTGACTGCGTCGGAGTGAGACGCTTATCATTATTTTCTTGGCGCGAGATTACTGCCATCAGCACCCAGAAGGCACAGGAAAACTCTTGAATTCAAAGACAACGTACTGAGCGAGCGGTCTGGCGCGGCGTTTAACATTGCGGAGACAAGGGTACCCTCCCGACAGAAGGCATTCAGCGATCCTCCTCGACGGAATGACCATTTGACCGCTGCCGCTAGGCTATTGGGCAAATGACCCTCAACTCTTGCCCATAGAATCCAGGAACCGCCGCAGAATCACTGCTGTGGTGCAGATCTTGAGCCGATGTGTATGAATGGTAGAAATTCAGATCATTTGGATCTTTTGATTTTTTTATACTTTTTTTGCAAAAGATATTTGCTAGCTGATGGTCCACGCGAGCCATTGGTGGATGGCCTACATGGGTGCACTCAATGCGCACCGCGCGAATCGATCCCGGAAAAGCTAGCCAAGATCTGGGCCGTCGCCAGAAAGATCGTGTTCTTCATCGCGCACAGCGTGGGAGAGACCATCGCCTGGCGCGAGAACCTCCAGCAACTGATACACAGGCAACATACGTGAGCAACGCTAACCACACCAACAAAGCCCGCAGCCCAAGTGCTCCGACGTCTGGGCGGCAGCACCACCGGCACCATCACGGCCCACCACCATCGTGGCACTGCTGGCCATCCTGCTGGCGGCCACCGTCGGCCGTCTGATGTGCCGCCATTGAGACGGTATTGTGCGAGGGGCCTACTTGCTATGGCGGCATTTTGCATGGCGCCTCGCCCGCGTGTCTGGCGCTTTCTCGTTCCCAGCCATCACGGCAGTGCCGGTAGGCCTGTTGACGGGAACGAGCCTGCGGGCACACGGCATCACCGACTCCATGCTCGAGTTCTACCGACCATTACCGCCAGTGGCGGCTGTTCGATCTGGCCATGCGCCGGCTTGCGCAGTGACTGGTCCGAAGGCACACGCCTCGATAGCCTCGCGGTAGCCACGTCATATCCTCATACCGAATGCCTCGACCCATTTTGCGGTGGAGCGGCGTATGTTCATGCTATGCCCGCCTCGAAGGGCCTGACATGAGTACCGTTCCGTCAGACTTACTCATTCCTGCCCAAACAGGAACAAAGCTGACTTTCTGCTTCACTGAGGCCGGTTTCGCCACCGTCTTACAACTGTGACCGGCGCCTTCCTCTCCACAGACTGACACCGTGGTACTCACGGCGTTGTTAAAGAGGTTCACTGCCGCATTCACGTCGCGGTCGCGAGTCGCCTCGCATGCAGGACATGTCCATTCGCGCACCGACAGCAGCAAGCTGTCCATCTTGTGCCTGCATACTAAGCACGTCTTGCTGCTGGCGTAGAAACGGTCTGCCACTACCACCTCGCCGCCGCGCATGTCCGCCTTTTTTCCAGTTGCCGCCTCAGCTCGAAAAAGCTCATGTCGGCGATCAAACGGGCCAGATGCCGGTTCTTCATCATGCCGCGCACGTTCAGATCTTCAATGCCAATGGTATGGAAGCGGCGCGTCAGGTCCGTCGTGAGCTTGTGCAAGGCATCCGAGCGAATGGCGGCAATGCGGGCATGCAGCTTTGCCAGCGTTGCCTTCGCACGGCGACGATTGACCGACCGTGGGTGGGTCAGGATTCAGTGCAAATCAACAGCCGGTGATCAACCTGATGCGCGACGGCGTGCTCGACGCAGATCTGATCTACTACGACGAGACGACGTTCCAGGTACTGAAGGAGAAAGGTCGTCGAGCGCAAACGAAGATCCAGCTCTGGTGCATGATGAGCGCGGCTGGGCCGGCGATTCGTCTGTTCACCTATACGCCTGGGCGTAGCACCCGACAGGGGCGACCGCTGTTCGAGGGTATTCGCCGCGGCGCGGTCCTGATGAGCGATGGCTACACGCTCTACGATGGCATCGCGCACGATCACCAGCTCATCCATCTTGGATGCCGGACACACGTACGACGTGGGTTCGTGAAGGCTGAGGCGAGCGTGCCAAAGGCCGCGCGCACGCCGGACCTGCTCGCGACGCGCTTCATCAGTCTGATCGGCAAGCTCTATGCAGCCGAGGCGCGAAGTTCGGACTGGGCGGCCCAGCGACGGCAGCGCTTGCGACGCCGCTACAGTGTTCGTGTGCTCAATACCATCAAGCAACTGATGCGTGAGCAAATGCCTGGTGTCGTCCCCGGTGGCCTACTGGGCAAAGCGCTGCACTACATGCACGGGCAGTGGCCGAAGCTGGTGCGCTACGTCGAGCACCGTGCCTGGCCGATCTGCAACAATCCTTGCGAAAACGCGATTCGTCCATTCTGCGTCGGGCGCCGTAGTTGGCTGTTCTCGGACACCGTGGACGGTGCGAATGCGAGTGCCAACCTATACTCGCTCGTGGAGACCTGCAAGGCTACCGGCATCGATCCCTATCAATACCTTCGCTGGCTATTCCAACAACTCCCGCTGGCCGAAACCGTCGACGACTACGACGCACTGCTGCCCTGGAAGATGCCCGTCCACCTACGCTGAACCACCCCACGTATCACACCTACCGTTCCATCGGTACCCTATCTGAGGGGCGTCTTCAATGGACCGCGTACGCTCTTGCCACAATGCTCGCAGGCGTGCTGCTACTGGCGACCACTAGCATGATCGTCGAGAAGCCGTACGGTCCATCAGCGTGTCGTCTTTTGGCTCTCGACGACGCTTGCCCGATAAACTCATCCGCGCAAAGCTCCAATACGCTATGAGAATTGAGCTGCTGCAGTCAATATACGTTCCATGTGGCAAATGGAAGTGGTCGGTGGTACCCGAGGCCGGACTCGAACCGGCACGCCATGTGGCTAGGGATTTTCTTCCCACTTCGACTTTCGCCGCCAGCTCGCAGTAAGCTGTTCGTGGTCTGGAGCACGCCTTCACCGTAGCCTCGCGACCTTAGGTGCCCGCCGTCTGCTCTCTACACCTTCCCGGTACGCAATTTGGGCTTGGCTCGGCGTTGGCTCGGACGCGAGAAGCATCCAGGGATTTCGCCGACTTTGACGGATTTCACTTCGGCCGTTTCCAAACCGAAGGCTCAAATTATTTCAAGTCCCCTGTGTCTACCGATTTCACCACTCGGGTATTTGGTGGGCCTCCCGCGAGTCGAACGCGGCACCAACGAATTATGAGTTCGCTGCTCTAACCACCATGAGCTAGAGGCCCGCAGAATGGGACGTGCTGGACTTGAGCCAGCGACCTAGAGCCTAGGCAGATATTAACCTATCCAACTAAGCTACGCCCGAAAAAGTTAAACTATATCACCCCCATTTCGGGGGTCTGACAAATTGTGCTCTAGACACCGGACTACACAACCACGCCAAGATGCCGCGAAGCCTATCCGCCCGCCGGCGGCGTGCGCACCCTCCGTTCGTAAAGGCTGCACGACACTTGCAACCAGGTAACCAGTTGTAGAGAGTAGTAACGCATATAGACATATCGTTATTCTCTCTTCTCTACGCACGAAGAGCGCGAGCGCTCATCAAGATAGTCAGCATTTCTACAATCATCACTCAAGGCACAATAGCGGCCTAACAGAATTGCCTCTCTATTGTCTAGATGAACCACACCTGGCGAAGCTGCATGATCACAGATCTTTTGATTATGCGCATCATAATCTAATTTAAAAACAATAGCGGCAACAATTATCATGCCGCCAATAAACAATCGCACCCTCCACTTTTGCTTCATCATACTACCTCAACCTGAATTTACACAACCATCAAGAAAGAGCCTTTTGTATCGATGCCAAAAGAGAAAATCCTCAACAAAAAACAGGGTCTTGAAGCCGCAAACATTACAGATATTATTAATAAAAGTAACTTCCTCAATTCTTTGACTTGGACTCAATGCCAATCTCCGGCACGATATGGCGAAAGCGAAGTGCTTGCTCCAATATCTCCGAACAAATCGGTGCGGCAACCTTCCCCCCGAAATGACTGCCTTTTTTTGGGTCCTCTACACTAATCACCACGACCATGTCCGGAGATGGAATCGGGGCAATGCCAACAAAAGATGCGCGATATCGGTGATGATCGTAGCCTTTCCCGATGACATGAAGGTATGCAGTACCGGTCTTCCCTCCTACGCGGTATCCCTTCAGCTGCGCCTCACGACCGGATCCTGATTCCGTAACCCTCTCAAGCATGCGCATCACCGCCTGCGCAGTTTCAGGAGAGAACATTCTGGTTGGCTTCGTAAATGCTCCAGGCTTAACTACTTCAAGCGTCAAATTGGGGGCAAGCCCAGAGTTTCCTAGGGCGGCATAGGCTCTCGCTAGTTGCGCCGCCGAAGTCGTAAGTCCATATCCATATGCCATAGTCGCCTTGGAAATAGCACTTATCGAATCAACATGAGGCAAAACCCCTCCTGCCAAGCCCGGAAACTTTACGCCGGAAATTCTCTGACCAAAACCAAATCTTGATAGAGCATCCCACATTTCCGCGGAGGTGAGTCGCTCAGATATCTTTGCCATACCAATGTTGCTCGACTTTTCAATGATCTGAGATACGTCAAGACGCCCATAATTATGAACGTCGGTGATTCGTGCCCTTCCGATAAGATGAGCCTCGTGGGTATCGAATAATGTATCTGGTGTAATCTTACCGAGATCCATCGCTGCCCCCACGATCAATGGCTTGATAACAGATCCAGGCTCAAAAGAATCTGTTAAAACTCGATAATTTATGGAATCTCGGATGCTGGCGTTTCTGGACGCTTCATTCTTCGACTCCCAGCTTACCCCCGCAAGAATCTCACCGGTGTGAACATCGACGATTAAACCTATTGCGGACTTAGCAGCTATTTCTCGAGCGTGCCTAGACAGTATTTCATAACTGCTCTCCTGCAATCTTCCATCGATCGAAAGGACGATATTCTGCCCATTCTTTGGAGTAGCCTGATCGCCAACTTCTCCCACGGCACGTCCCATGCGATCGCGCTGAACAATGCGCGAAGAGGATTCTGGAGTAAGCCGGGGCTGCAGGGAAAGTTCCAGGCCAGATATTCCGTTCCCATCGGTATCCACGGCACCAAGCAACGAACTAAACGCCTCACCTCGCGGATATGCCCGCCACGATTCTTTCGCAAAATTAATGCCAGGAAGGTTCAAGTCAATAATATTGATCGCAGTTTCCGGATCGACATGACGTGCTAGATAGACAAATCTCTTATCTTCCTTTGCGAGGGATCTGAATTTACTATCACTGATTTTTAGTGAGCTTTCTATGTCACTATAGTCACGCTGACGAAAATCTATGCGCTTTGGATCCAGATATATGCCGTAAGCGGGCAAATCTTGAGCCAACAAAACACCTCGACGATCCACAATGTTTCCGCGAAGTCCCACCAATGGAAGCCGACGTTCGATGCGGATCTCACCCTGTCGGCGATAAAATCTATTCTCAGGCCCGGCAATCGATACCGCTCGGAGAACAAGGCTTCCGAAGCAAAGCGTCAAAAACAGAACGAGCAAGCGTGATCGATGAAGAAAAAATTGACTGCACTGTGTCGCCGTTAGCGTCGGATGCCGTGCATATGATACGAAACGCATGAAATCTCTATAAGAACAAGGCTTCCGCGATCGTTCTTGTATAATTTTCTTCCAATTTCAGGCGAAATTTACGTCATCGCGATGGAAGTCATTGTCACTTGGCATGCCAAAAAAATACTCGGCCTGCTGATATGCAAGCCGAGTAAAGCCCCTAGCTACTCCCTTTGAGAAGACCTCACGACACGCCGCTAACTTCTCAGCAGAGAAAGGGAATAGTAGTCAGCAGTCCGGCAGTCGAAAGCAAGATTTTTCTTGTTTCTGTGAAGCCGGGCGCGATAGGCGATTTCGTCATTGCTTGCCACATGAACCGGCGAAGGCTGAGGCAGACAACTCGCTCATTGAGAGCTCTTTGAAGACCGAGTACACGGCCGGCGGGGTCGAATCCAGGGCGCCAACGTTCGTTCCGGTTGAATGAGTTGTCACGTTTCGGTGCCGCAATCAGTGACTGCCGACGCCCGCGCAGCCGGACAGTCGCTGAGAGACGCCGTGAAAGTCACTGTGTTCCTACGTAACCCCGCCGACGCCAAGACATTTGGCATGATATACGCACAGTTTGTGGGCAACCTGCCGCCCGCCAGAACGCTCGTGCACTCTTCGTTCGCGGATTTCGATGTCGAGGTTGACGCAATACTCTTGGCGGTATCACCCCATGACGCCAAAAGATGACTCGTGCATAGCATCGAAGACCCATCGCCTTTACGGCTGTAGAGTAAAAAATGGACGCTATCGGTGAACTGCACCCCAGAAGTTGGACATCCATCCAACCTTTGGGGTGTTTTTCATGGCGAAGTACGATGAGCAATTCAAGCTCAGAGTGGTAAGGCAGTACCTGGCCGGTCGAGCCGGCTTCAACGCAATCGCAGCCGAGCATGGTATTGGCCATAGTCTGGTGGAGCGTTGGGTGGCCAGCTACCGACAGCATGGCCGAGACGGGCTGCGCAAAAAATTCAGCCACTACAGCGCCGAATTCAGATTGGCGGTGCTGCGGCGCATGTGGCGAGATGGTTTGTCGATCGGACAGACGGCCGCTTTGTTCGACATTCGCAGCCCTGGCTGCATTGGGGTCTGGGAGCGCCGCTATCATAGTGGCGGTATGGATGCCCTGTCGCCCCGACCTCGCGGGCGCCCCAAGACGATGCCACAAGCCACGCCTCGCAAGCCTGCAACCGACACCCCAGTCCCCGACGACGAGCGCTCCCGCAAGGACTTGCTCAAGGAGATCGAGAACCTGCGCGCGGAGGTGGCGTATCTAAAAAAGCTCGACGCCTTGGTTCAAGCGAACAAGACATCTGCGCAACCCAAAAAGCGCAAATAGTGCTTGAGCTGAGGCAGCAGTATCCATTGGTCGGCTTACTGAAGGCGGCGGGGCTGGCGCGCAGCACGTTTTACTACCAGCAGGCGGTGCTCCAGGCCCAAGACAAGTATGCGGGCCTGAAAGCGCGCATTCGCGACCTCTTCGACCGACACATGGGCCGTTATGGCTACCGCCGCATCACAGCAGCAATCCGGCAAAGCGGCATGATCGTCAACCACAAGACGGTCCAGCGCCTCATGAGCGAGATGGGACTGAAGTCGTTGGTACGGCCAAAGAAATACCGATCCTACAAGGGCACGGTAGGCCGTGTCGCGCCCAACGTTCTGCAACGGCAGTTCCGGGCCAGGCGTCCGAATCAGAAGTGGGTAACCGACGTGACCGAATTCAACGTGGCTGGCGAGAAACTGTACCTCTCCCCGGTGCTGGACCTGTATAACGGCGAAATCATCGCCTACGAGACCGCCCACAGGCCGGCCTTCGAGATGGTGAGCAGCATGCTGAAGAAAGCGTTCCGGCGCCTATGTCCGCAGGACCGGCCGGTCCTGCATTCCGACCAAGGCTGGCAGTACCAGATGCCGGCCTACCAGCGGATGCTCAAGCAGCGCAATATCCGTCCCAGCATGTCACGCAAGGGCAATTGCCTTGACAACGCCGTTATGGAAAGCTTCTTCGGGACCCTGAAGTCCGAGTTCTTCTACCTGAACAAGTTCGCCAGCGTCGAGGAGCTACAGCAAGGCCTGCGCCAATACATTCACTACTACAATCACGACCGCATCAAGCTCAAACTAAAAGGGCTGAGTCCCGTGAAGTACAGAACTCAGCCCTTGGCGGCCTAAGTTACCCGTCCAACTTTACGGGGTCCGTTCA
>NZ_JBYOJV010000027.1:0-66932 GCF_057798835.1 Cupriavidus sp. 291-E7 | reverse complement strand
GGTTCAACGAGGAATTCCGGGGAAGGCAGCCTTGATCTTCAGGAAGAAGTATTCCTCGTCGCGGTAGCCGTAGGCCCTACGCTTGATGACCTTGATGGTGTTGTTGATGCCCTCTACGACGCTCGTGTTCAGCGGGTGCCGGCATCGGGCGATGATGCCGTGCCAATAGGCTTTCAGGCGCTGGGCGAACAGTTCGAGAGCCGGAATCCGGCTCTGGCTTGCCTGTTCACACCAATGCTCCCACGCCTTTTGCGCCCATCCCGGGCGGCGGTAGAACCACAGCCGCTTGAGCTCGTCTCTCAGGATGTAGACCGTCAGCAACGGCTGATTGGCCTGCAGCACCTCGTTCAGATGCACGGCTTGAGGGTCGCTCAGGTTCTCCTTGTTGCGCAGCAGTAGCCAGCGCGTGGACTTGAGTACCCGTCTGGCCGGACGGTCGTGCCGCAGGCGGTTGGCCTGATCTACACGGACCCGGTCGATCACCTCGCGCCCGTACTTGGCCACGACGTGGAAGAGGTCGAAGACCACCTCAGCCTGCGGGCAATGCTCGCGGATCTCCAGTTCATAGGCGGTCGTCATGTCGATGGCAACGGCCTCGATGCGCTCTGCCGCGCCTGCCGGGAGTTGCGCAAAGAAGGCGCGCGCCGTCTCGCGCGAGCGGCCCTGACCGATCCAGAGCACTTGCCGCCCAATCGGATCGACCACCACCGTCGCATAGCGATGGCCCTTGTGCAGCGCGAATTCGTCCATGGCCAGGTAGCGGATGCTGGACCAGTCCGGCTCGACGACTGCCTCGCGCAGGCGCGCCTTGTCGATCGTCTTGACGGTATGCCAGCCCAGGTCATAGAAAGCCGCCACGGCCTGCACCGTGCAGTGACGCAGCAACTGCCCGCAGGCCTGCGCCAGCCTGGCTGTGACACGCTGGTAGCGCCCAAGCCATTCGAGCCGCTCGAGTCGCGGCCCCCCGCATTGATCGCACCAGACGCGCCTGCGGGGGACATGCAGCACCACCCGGTACTCGAACAGCGGAAGATCGCGCACGCGCCGCACCACCGTTTCATGGACCTGCCGGCACTTCGATCCGCATTCCTCGCAGTACATGACCTTGCTGACTGGCTTCAAGTACAGCGCCAGCGTACGGCTCTCCCCTTCAGGCCATACCACCCGATCCAGCCTGTAGCCATCCCAGCAGCCCAAGGCCTGCAGCGTCTTCCGATCCAGCATCCCGTTCCTCAACAGCCGTCTTAACGGCCATTAGGATACGGAATGTGGCAATTCAGTCCCCGGAATTCTCCGAAGAACCTTTTTTTTTCCGGCGCGGACAAGCTGCGCCCCGACGTCATGCGTGTCATGCGTAAGCGCTTATCCGACGTCGTCTCTCTCATCCATGCCGTCAGCCATTTAGCGGGCGTGCCATCCCACATTCGTCTCTAACGATCACGCGGCCTTTGACCTATGCTCAAGCTGATCGGGCATGGTGCAGACAACGCCCGACGAGGTGGTCGCCATGTCCGTACAGCTGATGTACGGGAGAGAGGAGTGTGCCGGACACCTGTCTGGCAGGGTGCACTGCGTCTACGCGCATCCCGTGCATTCCGGTCTCCCCGTGTGTTTCGTACTCGCGCTGCTGGTTTGCGCCGTGGTCCATGCCGAGGAGTCCCTGGACGGCATATCAGGCCATGATGTGCCGTCCGTTTCCCAGGACGCGCGCGCAGTGGACCCGCCACCGCCAGACCATGCCGCGCCCGCAGCCGCAGCGGCGGATGAATTGCCATCGATTGCGCCGCCGCGCATGGTCGTCATCGACGACAGTCCGGACCTGCCGATCCCGGTGCATGCCTCCCGGACGCTACCGGAGGCCTCCGGCGATGTAGAGCGCGTGACGATCAATCTGGCATCGATCGATCGCGTGGTGGAGCGCTTCAGTAGCGCACCACGCCCACCACTTCTGCATCTCGATGACGCAACCACCGCGACAGGCATCGTCGACAGCCGCACGCGAAGCATGGCGCTGGCGCTCGACGCGCCGTTGTCACGCAGCGGCAATGGGCTGACACTGCAGTCTCGCGTCGAGATGGCCTATCGGCCCGGCATGGCGCCGGTGCCCGGCAACTGGGATGCGGCGCCGGGCGAGGTCAGTGCCACCGGCCTTGCGGTGCGGCTTTACAGCGCCGCGCCGACGCGGCTTAACGGTGTGTACCCGTTCGTCGAGGCCGACTGGTGGCAGGACAGCCGCACGAAGTCCATCAACATCAATGGCACACGTATCGATACCGATCTGCTGCGCGGCTTGTTCTCGTTCAACGTCGGCGCGCACAGCAATTCGCCAACGGGACTCAAGCTATGGGTCAAGGCCCGGGGCGGGAGAAATGCGGGCGGGACGGTGGGAGCCAGATATCGCTGGTAGACCGTTGAGCGAAGGCCCGTGCTTGCCACAGTGAAAGAATTTTCACAAAGCACTTGCGCCTGAGACGAATTGCGATACAATGCGTCCCTCGCGTGCGGCTGTAGCTCAGTTGGATAGAGTACTTGGCTACGAACCAAGGGGTCGTGGGTTCGAATCCTGCCAGCCGCGCCACCTATTAGAAGGGCTTCCAGCAATGGAAGCCCTTCGTCGTTTTGGGCGTCTGCGCCAGCATTGCGCAGCGATCGGAACCCGCCAAATCCGCAACGCGTGAGGCGGTCAGCACAGGGCGTGCCAGATGTTTGGCCGACAGGTGCTTATAACGCCGCATCAATTCCGAACTTTCCTAGTTCCCCCAGTTCCCCTAGTTCTCCGAGCTCCCCGGTTTCCGTAAGGCAAACGACGGCATGCCGATCTGCGCGTGCCCGTCCGACATCCGACTGCATCGCCGCGACTTGGCCTATTGCCAGGGCTTCCACCGTGCGATCTGAGTCTGCCTGCAAATCACGCTCGAAGGCTGCGACGTAATCTCGCAAACCTGGCGGGGCAGGTCGGTACTCGACGACCTGCACGACTGCCATCCCAACCAGTTTCACCACTCAGACAAGTCCGAATCTACCGGTCCCTTAAGAACCTAAGTTCGTTCTGCAATTGGGGAGCATTTTCGGACACATGCTATAGATCCCGCGGAACTTTTGCCTTGCAATTGCTGCTGTCTCGGCGTCGCTGACCTGTCTTTCTCAGCGGCCCGTTTCGTTCGCTTCTCCCAGGTCGGCTACGCCGTTGGCCTGGGGATTTTTTTTGGCTTACGCCAAAGCAAGCGTCGTCACATTTGGCCATTGCCGGATGCCTACGAGTTCGCAGTTCAAGCAATAAGTTCCTAAGAATCGATGAACGAGAATTTCTACCGTTTGGTGTTCAACGCCGTGCGCGGCATGCTGGTCGCGGTACAGGAAAGCGCAGTGGGATGTGGCAAGGGTCGCCACGCCGGTACGAGGGCCGCAGGCGGGGCGAGGGTGTTCGTGCCGGTGTTGTGGTTCACCGCGCTGGTCGCCGCAATGATGGGATTGCCACCAGCGCCCGATGCGCGCGCGCAGACGTTGCCGATCCAGGTGGACAAGGGCGCGCCGGGCGCGCGTCCCTATGTGAACACGGCTGCGAACGGGACACCGGTGGTCAATATCGCCGCGCCGAACCGGCCGGGTGGCACGAGCGTGAACAACTTCACGCAGTACAACGTGGGTTCCTCCGGCGTCGTCATCAACAACTCTGGCCAGAACAGCCAGACCCAGATCGCGGGCTGGGTGCAGGGCAACATGCAGTTGGGCAATAGCCATGCGGGGACGATCGTCCAGCAAGTCACGGCGCCCAATCCCTCGCAATTGCTCGGCATGCAAGAGATCGCCGGCAATCGTGCATCACTGGTGATCGTCAATCCTGCTGGTATCACGTGTTCGGGGTGCGGCACCATCAATGCCGACCGCTTCACGCTCTCGACGGGGCGCGCCCTGTATGGGCCGGATGGCAGCCTCTCGGGCTTCGACGTGAGCCAGGGCAACATCGCCATTGGTGCGCAGGGATTGTCCAGTCCGCAGGCCCAGGTGGATCTCATGGCGCGTTCGATACAGGTCAATGGCGAGATCTGGTCGCAATACCTGGCCGCCATTGCAGGCGCTAACCAGATCGATCACCAGACGCTCGGTGCGACGGCGCAGGCCGGTACTGGCCCGGCGCCACAGTTTGCCCTGGACGCCTCGGCGCTGGGCTCGATGTACGCAGGCGCGATCCGGTTGGTCGGCACGGAGAAGGGTGTTGGCTTCAACCTCGGCAACAATATCGCCGCAAGCACGGGCGACATCGTCGTGGATGCCAATGGCGACGTGCGCATCCTCCAGGCCGCGCGGCTACAGGCCCAAGGCACTGGCGTCCTGGCCGGTGCGAACATCGATAACGCTGGCGCCATGACGACGCGTGGCGGTATCCAGGCCATCGCTGCGGGCGCGCTATCCAACAGCGGTCTGCTGTCGGCGGGAGGAAACCTGCTGGCGCAGGCCAATCAGATCACCAACACCGGGACCATCGGCGCAGGTACCGATGCCAGCGGCAACGTGACTCAGGCCGGCGCGGCCAACATCGCCGCGCGCACCGGCATCCAGTCGAGCGGGAGCATCCTGAGCGGCGGTGACGCCAACCTGTCGGCGCCGAACCTGAACCTGAACGGCGGCACGCTCGTATCGCACGGCACCGCCAACCTGTCCGCGTCAGGTGACATCGACCTTCAGGCCGCGCGCGTTGAAGGCAATGCCGTTCAGGTAGCAGCGGGCGGCTCGCTCGACAACCGTCAGGGCACCATTGCGGCGGGCGCGAATGGCGGCACGCTGCAAGCGGTATCGATCCTGAACCGAGGGGGCAGTATTTCGAGCGGGGGAGCGCTGGCTGTTACCGCGCAGTCGCTCGACAACACCAGCGGCACCGTGGCCGGCACCGGTGCCACGACGATTCGGGCGGGCAGCACCGTCAATCGGGAAGGCGTCATCGGATCGACACAAGGCAGCCTGAGCGTGGCGGGTGGCGCTGTCCAGAACGATTTGGGGCAACTGTCGGCGGGTGGCAACCTGACGGTCGATACCGCCGGCCAGGCATTGAGCAACCGCCAGGGCGTGTTGGCGGGTAACGGCGACGTGGCAATCAATGCGGACGCGCTGGACAACGACGCGGGCGCCATATCGGCCTACAAGGCCATGACGATTACGGGCGCGCGCGTAGACAACGCCAAGGGCGCCATCGTGTCTGGTGACGATCTTGTGGTGTCAGCCGACGAGTTGACCAATACCGGCGGCCAGCTCGCATCGAAGGCCGATGCCACACTGCGCGTTGCCAATACGCTGGACAACACCGCTGGCTTTATCCACGCCAGCGGCACGCTCGATGCGCAGGCCGCTACCATCCTGAACGCCAACACACGGGGTGGCACCGACAGCAAGCCGCTGGGCATGGAAGGCGGTACGGTCAAGGTGACGGCCAACGCCATCGACAACACTGACGGGGCGCTGCGCGCCGACACGGCGCTGACGGCCACGGCTGCAACGCTGGACAACACCCTGGGTGAGGTGACCTCCGGCGGCACCGCGCAGATCGATGTGGGCGCCACCACGAATACCGATGGCCTGCTGGCGGCCAACCAGAAGCTCGGCGTGACAGGCACCAGTCTCACCGGCGATGGCAAGATCCAGTCGCAAGGCGATGTCTCGATTGGCCTGCAAAGCGATTTCCGCAATACGAAAGTGGTGGCCGCCGGCCGCAATCTTCGCGTCGATACCTCGGGCGATATTGCCAACGACGGCACGATGTCCGCGGGCAACGAGCTCGACGTGCGCGCGCGCAATATCGGCAACACGGGCGAGCTGTATGGGCGAGTATCGAATCGCCTGCGTGCCGACCAGTCGATCTATAACGCGGGGCTGATTGACGGCGGCGCGGTACGCATCGATGCAGGGACCACGGTGACCAACGTCCACCGGATCTTCGGCGATGCCGTCTCCATTGGCGCCGGGCAGCGGATCGTCAACGATCAGAACGCAGCCACCGGCCAGGGCGGTGTGATCGCGTCGCGCTCGGGTGACATCAACCTCGGCGCCCCGGATATCGTCAACCGCGAGCATGCGCTGATCTATTCGTCGCGGGATCTGAACGTGGGCCGCGCGCTCGATGAGAACGGCGCGGCCACTGGCCGGGCGGATACGCTGATCAATGCGTCGGCCACCATCGACGTGGCGCGAGATGCCAACATCAACGCGGCACTCGTCACGAATCGCAATGACCATTTCAGTACGGAACGTGTGGATACCGGTACGGTCGAGGAGTTCTATTACCGGCTGAACGGATCAACCGAGAAGATCGACCCGGCGACCACCATGATCTTCCTGCCGACCACCACTGGCACCGGTTTGGGTAAGACTGCCAGTGGCGGCGGCGATCTCGGCTACCTGGGCGCGGACGACTACAAGCGGCTGGTGTTGCCGTCCACGCAGTACCCGTTCTCCGAGTTCGGCCCGCCGTTCGACTGGTCTCGTCAGCTCAACGGCGCGCCGGGGCAGGTCGACAGCCGGTCTTCGACCACCTGGCCTGTCGGCAAGGCCCACTACGCCCCGGGGTACGTGTGCTCGGTCTACGGCAATTGCGATGTCGATGTTCCCACCTATGTCTACGGGCCAGGCGACGCGATCTGGGGCAAGCTCGGCGTGGCACCTCCGGACAGCGCCCCGCCGCCGATCCCAGCCTGCTGGACCCGTCCGGAAGACTGCACGCCTGCCGACAACAAGCAGATAGCCGCCTTCCGTGCATGGGAGGACGCCAACCGCGACCGCTATGCCGAGCTGGATCGCAACATCGTAGCGTTCAACAACGACTTCCAGTCGCGCCTGGTGGCCTCCTGGAACATTGAACGGCGCGAGACCCGCGTGCAGGACGAAATCGTCAAGACCTCCGACCCGGCCCGCATTCTCGTGGGCGGCAATGCGAGCTTTGGCGGCGCGGTTGTCAATGACAAGAGCCAGATCCTCGTGGGCGGCACGCTGACGGTGCCGGCTCCGGTCCAGAATCTCGCCTACGAGGCCACGCGCTTCGAGGACACTTCGGGTTCGACCCAGTACACGCGCCCGTGCAAGCTCAGCCGTTGCTATGACACGATGGTCGCGCCGACGGTCCATGTGGAGATTCCCACAAGGCTCGCCGAGGGCGAGACGCTTCATAACGTCGGCGCGATCGGCCGCACCGGCAGCGCGCCCGATGCGGCAAGCGGGCCGGGGCCAGTCGCCGCGGTACCGACGTTGCGCGAACTGACGCTCGCAGGCAAGGGCGACGGGCGGCTCGGTGACGCCACGATCCGTCAGGTCACGCCGACGCTGGCGATGCCGCAGAACGCGCTGTTCCGCGTCAACGCGGCCCCCGGTGCGCATTACCTGATCGAGACCGATCCACGCTTCACCAACCAGCGCAAGTGGCTGTCCAGCGACTTCATGCTGACCCAGCTCGGCCGCGACCCGAACAACGTGCTCAAGCGCCTGGGCGATGGCTTCTACGAGGCTCGGCTGGTGGCCGACGCCGTGATGCTCGGAACGGGCCAGCGCTTTGTGGGGGACTATGCGGACAACGAGGCCCAGTACATCGGCCTGATGAAGGCCGGGGTGACCTTCGCCCAGCAGTTCAACCTGACCATCGGCACGGAACTGACGGCCGAGCAGATGAAGCAGCTCACTTCCGACATGGTGTGGCTGGTGGAGAAGACCGTCACGCTGCCCGATGGCACGACCCAGCAGGTGTTGGTGCCGCAGGTCTACCTGATGTCGCATGTGGGCGAACTGAAGGGCGATGGCACGCTGATGGCTGCCAACACCGTCGGCATCCAGACCACCGGCGATGTGACCAACACCGGCACGATCTCGGGCCGCAAGCTCGCGCTGATCGACGCGCGGAACATCACCAACAACGGCGGCACGCTCAATGGCGGCAAGCTGGTGCTCAACGCGGCGCAGGACATCAACAACGTGGCCGGGACGATCCGTGCAGGCACGCTGGCCGCGAGTGCTGGGCGCGACATCAACCTGACCACCACGACGGCCTCCGGCTCGGCGAGCGATGCCAAGGGTACGGCAAGCCGTACAGTGATTGCCGGTGTGTCCCGTATCGATGTGGACGATGGCGCCCTGGTGGCCGGGCGCGATATCAACGCGACGGCCGCCAGCATCCAGGCCACCGGAAGCCTTGCCCTGGGCGCGGACCGCGATGTGAACCTGAACACCGTGCGGCTGAGCGAATCGCAGACCGCCTCCAAGGACGCCAAGAACAACTCGGCCACCTCGCGCAGTTCGGACATCGGCACGCAGATCGCAACGGGCAAGGACACGACCATCCTCGCCGCGCGCGATGTGAACGCCACGGCCGCCTACGTGAACGCGGAAGGTAAGCTGGGCGTCGGCGCGGGCCGCGATCTCAACATCAAGGCCGGCGAGGCATCTGTTTCCGCGCGCGATGAGCACGCCTACCGGGAGAGCGGCTTCCTGTCGTCGAAGTCGACCCACACCATCGACGCGAACGCTCGCACCAATGCCGTGGGCAGCACCTTCTCCGGCGATGCGGTGGCGCTGCAGGCTGGCCGCGACATGACGATTGCGGGCAGCACGGTGGCGGGTACGAATGACGTGGACCTGTCGGCTGTGCGCAATCTGACTATCACGACCACGGAAACCCAGGCGTCGGCCCATACCTTCAAGGAAGAGAAGAAATCGGGCTTCGGCGCGACCGGCTCGGGCCTGTCATACGGCAACCGCAATCAGAAGGACACGACGAACGACAACAGCATCACGCAGGCAGGCAGCCTGGTGGGATCGACCGACGGCAGCGTACGCCTGAACGCGGGCAGTACGCTGACCGTCAAGGGCAGCGACTTGATCGCCAAGCAAAACATCGCGGGGGTGGGCGCTGATGTGAACATCGAGGCGGCACAGAATCGTCAGCATCGTGATGAGACGCATGAGGTGAAGCAGAGTGGCTTTACGTTGGGTGTCGGCGGCACAGTGGGCCAGGTGATGGGCGCCGCGCAGAAGGTCAGCAATGCGTCGAAGAGCCAGGATGGCCGCGCGGCGGCCCTCTGGGGCATTGCGGCGGCGCGTGACGCTTACGATGGGGTCAACGCCATCGGCGATTTGATGGGCGGTGGCGCGCCCGGTGACAAGAAGCCGAGCGCCAATATCCAGCTCAGTTGGGGCAGCAGCCAGAGCAAGCAGACGCTGACCGAAGATTCGACCAGCCACAGCGGATCGCGCGTGCAGGCCGGTGGCACTGCCGCGTTTGTTGCGACCGGCATCGACGCCGATGGCAACAAGACCGCTGGGGACCTGAATGTTATCGGTTCGAGCATCAACGCGCAGAAGGTGGTGCTTCAGGCCAAGCATGACGTGAACATGGTGTCGGCAACCGATACCGACGAAAGTCGCAGCACCAACAAGTCCAGCGGCTTCACTGTGGGCGTGTCGGTCGGCACCGGCGGCTATGGCGTCTCGGCGTCCGTATCAAAGGCAAAGGGTAATTCCGACAGTACGGGCACGTCTCAATCGAACAGTCAGGTTCGCGGCAGCGAAAGCGTGACCATCGTGTCGGGGAATGACACGAACCTCCTTGGCGGCACGGTCGCAGGCGGGAAGGTGAGCCTGGACGCAGGCGGGAGCCTGAACCTTGCCAGCCGTCAGGATACGAACGTCATGCGCGCCGACCAGCAGAGCATGAGCGCGGGGGCGAGCTTCAGCACGATGGGCGGCGGCGGTGCGAGTGCATCGTTCATGAAGGGCAAGGCCAGCGGCAACTATGCCAACGTGGCCGAACAGTCAGGCATCTACGCTGGCGATGGCGGGTTCGATATCAACGTCAAGGGCAATACCGACCTCAAGGGCGCGGTGATTGCCAGTGACGCGGGCAAGGATCGAAACAAGCTGTCCACCGGCACGCTCACCTTTAGCGACGTTCAGAACCATTCGGACTACAGCGCCACCTCGTTTGGCGCGACGGTGGGCACCAGTCCGACCGCCATGAGTCCGATGATCCCGCAGCGCAAAAGCGGCAGCCAGAGTGGCGCGGCACGGTCCGCCGTTGCCGAAGGCACGATCGAGATCAAAGATCAGAGCAGTCAAATGCAGGACGTGGCCGGCTTGAAGCGAGATACCGCAGACACCAACAAGCAGGTCGGCACCAATCCGGATCTGAAGAATCTGCTGGACAAGCAGGCCGATACGATGGCGGCAGCGCAAGCGGCTGGCGCGGCGATTGCCCGGACGGTGGGCGACTACGCCACGGCGAAGCAGAAGGACGCTGAGAAGCAACTGAAGATTGCCGAGGGCAACTTCAAGACGGACCCGAGTCCTGAGAATCAGGCGGCTATCGATGCGGCGCGAGCGGATGTCGCCGGATGGAAGGAAGGCGGTGCCTACCGCGCCGAACTGCATATGGCAGGCGGCGCGCTGGTCGCGGGTCTGGGCGGAGGCAGCGCGCTGGCCGGAGCGGCCGCCGCCGGGCTGACGTCATTCGCGGCGCCGACGCTCAATAACCTCAGCAATGCCGTGGCCAGTGGTGTGAAGACCGGTAATGACAAGGTTGACGCGGTGCTTGGAAATTTGGTGGCCAACGCAGTGGCGACGGGTATTGGTGCGGCGGCGGGTGGAGGGTCTGGGGCGGCGGTGGCTAGTACGGTGGATGCGTTTAATCGGCAGTTGCATCAGGATGAACGCAAGTGGGCTAAGGACAAAGCAAAGGATTTTGCTGAATACTATGGGCGTACCACTGGGAAGACATTGACGGCCGATCAGGCTGAAAGCATGTTGCTGGCAAATGGTTACCGATTAGTTGACGCTGTGGCCAGCAAAGGTCCGGGCGGGGATTCCGCCGCCGTTGCTTACATTAGTCAGAATGGTAGTGGTTTATTCTCCGCCAGTTCGGCTGAATATAGCAATCCGTTCTTGAATGGCAACTCAAATGGAACCTTAACCCCAGAGCAAAGAGCATTGCCTGGAGCCATCGCAAATCCGAAAGTCGGGCTGGGATTGGCTGCGGCCATTACAGGTGGACTAGCCGCCGCAGCGGTTGCCCCGGAAATCGTTGCGGCCGCAACGGCGGCTGGTGAGTTCGCAGGAAAGGCGTTTGCAACATACAAAGCTGCACAGGCTAGCTACTCACTTGGAACAGCTGCGGCCACTGGTGCTACTGTTTCAGCTACATTGTTCACAGGCAGTGCTGCATTGGGTGCTGGCGCGGATTGGTACTTCAATGGAAGCAATTTTGGAACCGCATTCTCTGACCGATTCTCCCTTCCCGGACTTGCAGTTTCGGCAACAGTTGGGGCGACCACTGGGACATTTTCAACGGCAATGTTTGGTTGGGCGGGTGTTCCAAATGGAGCGGCAAATATGTTCACTGTCCCTGGCGTTGTAATTCGAGGCAACTCTCTAGCATTTGGACAGACCGCTGGTAGAGGGGCGCAAGCGGCTGTCAAGCAGCAAGACGAAAATCGCGCAGGTAATTAACTATGAGTCCCGATATCATCAGAGGCTTTCTAAGCGGAATACTTGGCGGGATTTTTGGGGCGCCCATTCGGCAATGGGCGGCAAGATACAAATACCGAATGATTTTTCTATTCGGGTGGATTTTTTCTTACATTTATATTTTGATTGAGGGAATAAGGAGGGTTGGAGTTTCGGAGGCGGTCAGAGTATTTTCTGAGCGAATGTTTACACCGGTAGGAGTTCTTCTTCCAATTGGAATCGGCCTTCTGACGGTACTTTGCACATTTATTCTTACGTCCATACGAGGCGACGGTAACAAATAGAAGGTTTGCTCGGATCCGACTAGACATTTTTTCAAGGGATATTTGACTATAAGTAATCGTGCTTCGTTTGGGCTGGAGAGCTATCGCCGCGAGAAAGCGCGTCGGGTTGTTCAGACGCCTCCAACCGGCAGTTGAAAAAGCGGCAGCCAGAGTGGCGCGGCACGGTCCGCCGTTGCCGAAGGCACGATCGAGATCAAGGATCAGAGCAGTCAAGTGCAGGACGTTGCTGCCCTGAAGCGCGATACCGCTGACACCAACAAGCAGGTCGGCACCAATCCGGATCTGAAGAACCTGCTGGACAAGCAGGCCGATACGATGGCGGCAGCGCAGGCGGCCGGCGCGGCGATTGCCCGGACGGTTGGTGACTACGCCACGGCGAAGCAGAAGGACGCCGAGAAGCAACTGAAGATTGCCGAGGGCAACTTCAACGCGGACCCGAGTCCCGAGAATCAGGCGGCTATCGATGCAGCGCGAGCGGATGTCGCCGGATGGAAGGAAGGCGGTGCCTACCGTGCCGAACTGCATATGGCAGGCGGCGCGCTGGTCGCGGGGCTGGGCGGTGGCAGCGCGCTGGCCGGAGCCGCCGCCGCCGGGCTGACGTCATTTGCGGCGCCGACGCTCAATAACCTCGGCAATGCTGTGGCCAGTGGTGTGAAAACCGGTAATGACAAGGTTGACGCGGTGCTTGGAAATTTGGTGGCCAATGCAGTGGCGACGGGCATTGGGGCGGCGGCGGGTGGGGGGGCTGGGGCGGCGGTGGCTAGTACGGTGGATGCCTACAACCGGCAGCTGCATGAAAGTGAGAAGGAAAAGATCCGAGCACAGGCGAATGGGGACAAAGCGCTCGAAGAACGCCTGACGAAAGCCGCGTGTTACGAAGTGAAATGCTGGGCTGAATACCCCGTTGGCAGCGATCTCTACAACAAGAATTACGTGAACGTGATGGAGGCGGGTCAGCTTAAAGAGGAACTGGCTTGGGTCCATCGTCAGCAAGAGGCGAAACTTTTCGTCTATGCGCCTGCGCAGAAGGCAATTGATGCCATCAAAAGCGACCCTATCGGCCTAGCAAAGGATTCGGCAAAAATTGTAACGGGCGGGCTAGTTGCCAAGACCGGAGCGACTATATGTACCACCACGGGGCTGGGTTGTCTTCTTGGTGGCGGAGGTATGGTTGCGTTCGGGCTTAGCGATGTAGGAGCTGGCGCGGATGGTCTTTACAATCGATTCAATGGAATAAATTCCCCTGGGACTAATGTTCTTAGATATGGGTTCGATCAATTGAGTCCGACATGGGGGACAACGGTCTATGATGGTCTCAATCTGCTCTTCAATGTTGGCGCTATGCGAGCACAAGTTCCCTTGAAAATGGGCGTCGCAGATGGCCTTGGTAGACCGAATTCTATGTTCAATGTCACAGTATCAAGGTTCAACAATCCGACGCTGACTCCATTTTTGAAGCGAGCGGAGCCGAATGGGACAACACAGAATATTTTGCTGTTCGGGGCAGGGGCTAAGGCTGCCACAGTAGTAACCGATGTAACGAAGGCTCTAAATCAATGAATTTTCGAAAAATTTTCAAAATAGAACGAAACATTACCATTATCGGAGGCATATCAATTTCCTCTAGCGGACTGTATGCATTTATTTTTGCAGGCGCGGTACGGCTCGTGACGGAAATGGAAGAGAAATTCTGCTTTATCTGGATTGGAATACCAGTATTCATTATATTGCTGATTATTCACATCATTGTTCTTCCTCCGCATCTACGAAAGGCTGGTCTAATAGATTAGTCTATTTCGAGCATTAATGACGGCGGTAGCATCGCGGCGAGCCAGGTCAATTATTTGGTTAATGCTCACAAATCTCCCGTACGAGCGCCCAACAACTGACCTATTGTGGAGCGTAATTAAGGCGATTGGGGCAATGATACTAATTTCGATGGTTGGATTGTTTGCAATGTGGAGATTTAATTCATGAGGCCTACGTTAGAAATAACGTAAAAGTCACTATATAATATCGAAATCGCGGAGGCCGAACCAATGACAGCAAAAGAAGCTATTTTGAAGGGAATCCTCGCTCCGTGGATTTTGTTTTTGCCGCTCGTGGCTTTTCGAGTACTTCGACTGAACGTTACGACAGATCATTTCGAAGCTATGGGGGTACTCTGCGCTGCTTGGTCCACCGGAATAGCAATTTGGTATCTCGTGCTCTGGCGAAAAAGTAAGATTCGTCTAGATGCGACAGACAAAAGTACTCGATGAGGTGGAGACCGTTCGCAATGCTCAATTTCCCATCTCGTCAGATGCAATCAATGTTCATGGTTAGCACGCCGAAAATTTGCTAACCAGCTATTTTTCCAGTCCAAAACGCGTTAAATAGCACGATCCCCCACGATATCGCATATATCCGATATCCGAGCGATAGGAAATAGTCGATTCTCTGTCCGCGCAAGTCAGCAGAAACCCGACCATACTTTCCTATACCTAACGCCTGCATGCCGTACAAACCTCGAAACGCGCGCCGTGGGGCGCGTGGTGTCTTCCTTTTTGTCCCGCTTCTCTTAGCGATGCCCCCAGTGGCCAGGGCGCAGGGCTTGCCTGCTCTTCCCAACCTCACGCCCAATAGTGCGATCGAGCGTCTGCAGGAACAGCGCAATGAGGCCGATAAACAGCGTGCGATGGCGCGGCCCGATGTGTTATCGCCAGCGGCCAGCGCACCGACCAGTGGGCCGTTGATCTTGCCCACGGAATCGCCGTGCTTCCCGATCACGGAAGTCGTATGGGAGGGCGCGGAAGATTTCGCCTGGCTTCACGATGAGACCGGTATTCTGCTTGGCCAATGCGCGAGCACCACGGGGCTGCAGGCGGTCCGGGACTACTTCGCTGCGCGCTTGGTAACCCTGGGTTTTGTCACGACCCGCGTGATGATTCCAGGCCAGAATCTCGCGAGCGGTACGTTGCGTCTGCAACTCGTGGCCGGGCATATCGCGCACGTCAAATCCGATAACACCATCGGTTGGTGGCGGACGGCGCTGCCGACCGGGCCGGGCGGTCTGGTCAACCAGCGCGACCTCGACCAGAGTTTGGAGAACATCAGGCGTCTGCAGGGTCAGGCCGATGCCACGATTGACCTGGTGCCGGGCGACAATCCGGGCGAGGCCGATCTGGTCGTGAAGCCCGGTACCGGCAAGCGCTGGCACGGCCTTGTCACGGCAGACAACGCTGGTCTGCAGAACACCGGCGAGTACCAGTTGGGCGGCACGTTTACGATCGATTCGCCGCTTTTTCTGTATGACAGCCTCACCATCACCGGCAACACCAATGCGAACTATGGCAATGGTGCTGCGGGTACGCGCTCGTCGGCGATCAATTACAGCGTCCCGTTCGGTTACTGGAACGCCTTTTTCAACGCCAACCAATCGCGCTATAAGCAAACCGCGGCGGGCTTCGAGGGCGACATTGTCTACGGGGGGCGCAGCACGCAAATCGAGGCCGGGGTGGGATACGTGCCGTTCCGGAATGCGTCAGGCAAGACGTCGGTCTACGGCAAGCTGTTCCGCAAGTCGGCCAGCAGCACCATCGATGGGCTGGATCTGAGCGTCCAGCGCCGGGATTTTGTCGGTTTCGAGATCGGCGCGTCGCACCGGCAGTATTTCGGTAGCAGCGTCTTCGACGTCGGCACGGCGTGGCGTCAGTCGATGCCGAACCACTCCAAGGCACCGGGCTTCGTGTTGGGCGATGCAAATTGGGACGGAGGCTCGCAGATCCTGCAAGGGAACGTGGGCCTGATGGCGCCGTACCAGATCGGCGGCGAGCGACTGCGCTACCAGGGGACGGTGCGCGCGCAATACGCCCTCACGCGCATCCTGCCGTCCGACTATTTCGTGATTGGCAACCGCTACTCGGTGCGTGGTTTCGACGAACAACTCACGCTTTCTGCTGAGAACGGCGTCACGATGCGCAACGACCTGGCGTGGCAGATTGGCAATACCGGGCAGGAAGCGTTTGTCGGTTTCGATATGGGGCAGGTGAGTGGGCCATCGGCGGCATTTCTGGTGGGCCAGACCCTGATGGGCGCGGTGATCGGTGCGCGCGGCCGCTGGCGCCTGGGTAGCCTCGCGGCGCTCTCGTATGAGGTCACGTTCGGCATGCCGGTCAAGAAGCCCGAGAACTTCCGCACCCGTCGTACCAATGTGGCGGCGCAACTTGGACTGGAGTTCTGATGCGACGCATCCAATGCGCTTCGATGCGGAACGGTGCTGGTGCTCGTGGCCTCGGTGTTTGGACTTGGGGCGTGCGGTATCGCAGGCATCACGCACACGCAGTTCAACCCGATGCAGGAGGCAGTGGGGGGTGATCGTGCCCGTTTGCGCGTGATGACCACGGGGAATCCTTCGGGCGGCGCGGTTTGGGGCGCGCCGGAGCGCGACTGCATGGACTGGGGCGCCGAGACCTCCGGCACCGTGATCGGCGGATTCCCCGGCAGCCGCGGCTTGCGCGACCAGAGCCTCGGCATGCCGGTGAGGGAGCAGGTGCGGCACCATGATTCGGCGGAATTTTATGTCCGCGCGAATCAGCCGATCACCCTCAAGTACATGGTCGGTAGCGGCGTCTATCAGTGCTGGTTTGCCGTGTCCTTCGTGCCGGAGAAGGACGTGGACTACGAGGCGTTCTTCATGGGTACGAAACTGGCCAGAAGCTGCACCGTAAACATCACGTCGCTCAGCGATCCTTCCAAGGTGGTGGAGGTCAGCCCGGCCGGATCGTGCAAGTAGCGGTGGCGGCCGATGCCCGCCGGCCCCGTCTGAATTCTGGCGTACTCGCAGGGCCTTCCAAAGCCCCCGCGCATACGTCCGCCAACGATCTAGACTTCCTTTGTATCGAAGATAAGTAGATCCACCCCAGCCTGCGCGAAGTTTGCCAAATCCGCCGCCGCTGCGGCGCCCTCTGGCGAGGCTAGCGCCCGCTGAAGATCCGCGAGGGAATCGAAGCTCAGCAGCGCAACCAGGTGAAAGGGCGAATCACCGGCTGGGGTCGCAACCGGACCGGCGCTTACTTCATAGCCGCGTAAGCCCGGGACTTTCTTGGCAATCGGGATGTGTTTGGTGAAGTAGTGTGAATCGAACGCTGCGCTGTCCGCAGGTTTCTTGTAGAGCGCCATGAGCTTTGCCATCCTGCTTCCTCCGATTGTGAAGCGCCAACGTAAGCATGCAGCGTTTGGGTAGCCGTCCCGTTGCGGGACAGCGCTAGTCTAGCCCCAGAGCCGGGCCGCTGTCTCCAGGCCGGCCGAAAGTCGTCGGGGCGGCGGTGGTGGGCCAGGGGTCGGGGCCGTCGACTCCAACGACGCCAACGTCAAGCCCCGCGCGGCGGAGGTTCGGAGCCGGACGCCGACCTGCTGCCGGATATCTCCCGTTTTACCTATAGTTGCAGCGAGGCATCGTTCCGGAGCTCGACCATGCTGTCTCGCAGGACTGCTTTCCGTGCACTTGCGGCCGTCATCGTGATTGCGGTGCTGCTCTTTGCACCGTTGCCTTGGCAATCGATGACGCGCATTCACAGCGAGGTCACGATTCAGCGGTCGCCTGCGCAAGTGTTCGAGTACGTGTCGACGCCCGCGAACTGGCCGGCGTGGCATCCATCGTCGCTGGCCGTGCAAGGTGCCACCGATCATTCGCTGCAGGTAGGGGAACAGGTGACCGAGGCCTTCAGGGTGGCAGGTCGGGAGGGGTCGGTTGTCTGGACCGTTACCGGACGCCAGGCACCGTCATTCTGGCGTATCGATGGCGCGATTGAGGGTAGGAATGCTGGAACCGTGACCTATAGGCTGACACCGAGCGGCGCCGGTACACGGTTCGAGCGCGACTTTGTCTATCAAGCGCCGACCCTGCTGTTTTCGATACTCAATTGGGCGGCGCTACGCAAACAGATCGATGAGGAGTCCGCTGCGGCGGTGCAAAAACTCAAGACCACGCTCGACGCCGGAGCGAAGTCGGACTAGTCCGTGGCATGGCGGACCTGTACCAACGTCCCTCGGTATCTCTTATCCACCAGAAGGCAAGGTCGCCTGCATCGATGCACGTTGCTCGAACTGCGCGAACCACGCGGATAGCGCCGGAACGCCGTCGCGCCACGCGAGGTCGGGGAACCGAAAATCGAGATAGCCGACCGCGCAGGCAATCGCGATCTGGCCGATGCAGGGCGGTGCGTCGGCAAGCTGTCCCGCTTCCCGGTCAAGCGCGGCCAGCGTGGCGGTGAACTTGGCATGCCAGGCGGCGATGGTCGGCGCGTGCTGTTGCTCTGCCGGGCGCAGCCGTTCATTGCGCCAAAGCACCAGCAGATCGGTCAGACCGTGACCAAGCGCGTGCCAGCGCATGGCGCGCATGCGTGCGGTATGGGCTTGCGGAAACAGGCGGGGCAGGGGCGCCACGCTGTCGAGGTATTCGCAGATCAAAACCGTGTCCGACAGCACGAAGCCATCGTCGGTAATCAGCGTAGGGATCTTGTTGAGCGGATTGATCCGCATGAGCTGCGCATGGCAGCCCGTCATGCCGACGACGGTGTCAATGCAAGTGATGCGCGCGGCAAGGTCGAGTTCGTGCGCAACCACCATCACGCGGCGTACGAACGGCGAGCGCGGAGACCAGCACAGCCGGAGTTCGCCGGGGCGCGCGGCAGTGCTGAAGGCTTCGTCTGTCGGGGCGATCACGGTCGTCATGTCATTCTCCACGGATGTTCTGCGACTTGATTACCTTGGCCCATCTGGCGGTATCCGCCCGGATGATGGAGGTGAACTCCGCGGGCGTCCCCGGTGCCGGCTCCAGGCCAAGCTGTTCAAGGTTCTTGCGGACCTCCGGCGCAGCCAGCGTGCGACGCAGCGCATCGTTGACCTTCTTGACCACATCCGGCGCAGTGCCTGCGGGGGCCATCAGTCCATACCAGTTGCTGGCTTCCACGTTTGCGATGCCCTGCTCGGCCAGGGTAGGCACATCGGGCAGGAACGGAAGGCGTTTCGGCGCTGCTACGCCGATCGGCTTCAGCCGCTTCGACGTGATGTAGGTCATCAGCCCGGAGGCGTCGCCGATGAATGCATCCACCTGGCCGCCTAGCGTATCGGTGATGGCCGGCGCCGCGCCCTTGTACGCGACGTGCAGGAAGTTCACGCGCGTGGAAATCTTGAACAGCTCGATAGCCATGTGCGGCATGCTGCCGATGCCAGTGGAAGCCAGGCTGGGCGGCTTGCCGGCGGCGTGTGCGCGCTTGACGAACGCAGCGGCGTTGGCAACGGTGTCGTCCGGCTTGACCACCAGAACCTCCGGCGTGTTGACCACCAGGGAGATCGGCGTGAGGTCTTTCTGCGGATCGTAGGGCAGGTTGGGATACAGCGCCGGATTGATCACGATGGCGCCAGCACTGGTGAGAAACAGCACGGAGCCATCGGTAGGCGCCTTGGCCACGGCGTTGATGGCGATGGCACCGTTCGCGCCCGGCCGATTGTCGACGACCACGGTTTGCTTGAGTTCAGACTCCAGCTGGCGTGACAGCGTGCGCGCGAGCGTGTCCGCAGGGCCGCCTGCGGGGAAGGCCACTACCAGCCGGGTGATAGGCGCAGCGCAGGCGGGCAGCGCCGTCCATGCCGCGCCGGTGGCGAGCAGGGTGGCGGCGAGCGCGGACATGGCGCGGCGGCGCGTGTACTGGATGTGCATGACGATGTCTCCTGATATGGTGCCGGCGTGGCGTTCAGCCGCCCGCCGCGCCTTGTGTGTTCACGTACAGCGAATAGATCGAGGTGCAGGACGCCATCAGCAGCCGATTACGATGGCGACCGCCGAAGCAGAGGTTGGCGCAACGCTCGGGCAGCGAGATATGGCCGATCGCTTCGCCCTCGGGCGAAAACACGCGCACGCCGTCGAGCTCCGGCGTTCCCATGCCCCAGCCGCACCAGAGGTTGCCGTCGACGTCCACGCGAAAGCCGTCCGGCGTGCCGGGACCCGCGTCGATGAGCACCCGGCTATCGCCGACCCGCATACCGTCGGCGTCGACGGCGAGCGCACGGATGCGGCGAGGCCGCGCGCGCGATTCGATCACGTAGAGCGTTCGTTCGTCGGGAGAGAACGCGAGTCCGTTGGGGCCGCTGATGTCGTCGGCAATCACGGTGGCCTTGCCGGTGTCGGGATCGAGCCGGTAGATGCGCTCCGGCAGTTCCTGTTGGGCCTGCTCGCCCTGGTAATAGCCGGCGATGCCGAACGGCGGGTCGGTGAACCAGATGGAGCCGTCGGACTTGACCACGACGTCGTTGGGAGAGTTCAGACGCTTGCCGTCGAAGCTGTCCATCAGCACGGTGATGCTGCCGTCGTATTCGGTGCGCGTGATGCGCCGGCCGCCGTGTTCGCAACTGATCAGGCGGCCTTGCCGGTCGCGCGTATTACCGTTGGCGTGGCCGGAAGGTGACCGAAAGACGCTGACGATGCCGGTCTCTTCATCCCACTTGAGGATGCGGTTGTTCGGGATGTCGCTCCAGAGCAGGTAGCGGCCATCTCCGAACCAGACGGGCCCTTCGGCCCACCGCGAGCCGGACGCGATACGTTCCACGGCGGCCAGGACCAGGCGATATTTCTCGAACGCGGGGGCAAGAACCTGCACTGCGGGATCGGGATACCGTCCGGTGGGCATGGCAAGGGTCGGGATCGTGTTCATGTTCATGGTTGGTCCGGTGGTTTGGCTCATGCGTACAGACGCGATGGATTGACGCGCAACACGGCATCGGCGCCGTCCTCGTTGCCGAACACATCGCGGCACACGCGGCGAATCCATCCAAGCAACTGGCCTTCGTCGGGTACGGGATAGGCGATATTGGGGTGCGGCCAGTCCGTGCCCCAGATGGCACGCTCGGGTGCGATGGCCAGTTGCCGGCATGCGATGGCGTGCGCGGCGTCGTACGGCGCCACGCCTGCCGTGATGCGATCCGCGCCGGACAGCTTGATCCAGACATTGGGCAGCGCGAGGCACCATTCCAGCGCGGCGAACGCCGGATAGTCGATACCCTTGGCCGCATCGACGCGGGCCATGTGGTCGATCACCAGCGGGACACCGTGCGGCGCCAGCACATCAAGCGCATCGACGACGTCGCCGACCTCGCCATGCACGAGCGCATGCCATCCGTATGAGCGGATGCGTTCGAGCTGGGCCACCATGCGGCCCGCATCGGGCTTGCCGCCGAGGTGCGACATCAAGCCGAGGCGGATGCCGCGAATGCCGCGCGCATGCATCTGCTGCAGGGTGCCCTCGTCGACGTCGGGCGAGATCAGCGCCACGCCACGGTACATGCCGTCAGCGCCATCGAGCGCGGTCAGCACCGCATCGTGATCGTCGCCATAGCACGCGCCCTGCACAAGTACGCCGTTCGTGATGCCGAGCGAACGGTGCAAGGCGCGCAGTGCGGAGAACGGTGCCGCAGGCGGGCGGTATACGGCATTCGGCGGCAGGGGGTGTTCGGCATACGGGCCGAAGATATGCGTGTGGCAATCCCAGATACCGGCGTCGGCCGGTATCTCGTTATGGTTCCGTGTGTTCATCCCGGTTCTCGAAGAAGGAAGGGGCGATGCATCGTCGGTGGAGTTCGGCCCGGCGTCGTTGACAGCGTTGCAGCCGCTTTAGTCCGAGCGCGCGCCGGTTTCCTTGACCACCTGCGTCCAGCGTGCGTACTCGGTCTTGATGAGCTGTCCGTAGGCGGCGGGCGTGCCGCCCGTGGGTTCGGCGCCCTGCGCACGGAGCGCGGCCAGCGCGTCCGGATCTTTGAGCACGGCGGCGATCTCGCGGTTAAGCCGGTTGACGATATCGGCAGGTGTGCGGGCCGGTGCGACGATGCCTTGCCAGGTGCCGGAGTCGAATCCCGGCACGATGGTTTCGGCGAGCGTTGGCGTGTCGGGCAGTACTGAGACGCGCTGGCGCGTGGTGGCCGCGATGGCGCGCAGCTTTCCGTCCTTGATAAACGGCAGTGCCGCGTTCAGGCTGCCGGACATCATGAAATCCAGCCGGCCAGACAGCAGGTCGGGGAGCGCCGCGGCGTTGCCTTTATAGGGGATATGGTTGAACGTCGTCTGCGTCTTCGCGGCGAACAGCACGCCGGTCAGGTGGTCAATGGTGCCGTTGCCCGACGAACCGAAGTTGAGCTTGCCCGGATTGGCCTTCAACTGCCGGAGAAAGTCCTCCGGCGTCTTGATTGGACTGGCCGCATTCACGATCACCACCAGCGGCACCGTTGCCACGTAGGCCACGGGCGTGAAGATTTCGGTCGGGTTAAGGCCGGGCTTGCGGAACAGGGCCGGCGAGATCGCGATCGACGAGCTGTTGTAGAGCAGCGTGTAACCGTCGGCCGGTGACTTGGCAACCTGCTCCGATGCGATGTTGCCGCCCGCGCCGGGGCGGTTTTCCACCACTACCTGCTGGCCCAGGCGTTCGCCGAGCTTGCGGGCAATCACGCGCGCGATGATGTCCGTCGGGCCGCCGGGCGAGAAGGCCACTACCATTCGCACTGGTTTGTCAGGATAGGCCGCCGCTTGCGCCGGTGTCGTCAGCCATATCGGGGCTGCAAGCACGGCCGAGGTGGCAAGCGCATGGATCAGCGCGCGCCGGCGCGATACATGTGTGCGTTGGTTGGATGGCATGCTGGCGTTGTCTCCGTTATCTGTCTTGATGGCGTATTCGCTTCAGGGCGAGCGTCGACCTGTGTGTCGCGCTCAGTCGCAGCGCACGCTCATGCCGCCGTCGACGATCAACTCCGCACCGGTGATGAACCGCGCCTCGTCCGATGCGAGGAACAGTGCGGCGTTGGCGGTATCCCGGCCGTCGCCCATGAAGCCCAGCGGGATGCGAGCCTGGCGCTGCGCCAGCAGTGCATCGACGTTGCCGCCCGCGCGCTGTCCGGCGAGGCGTGCCTCCACCATCGGCGTGTGCATCTGACCGGGGATGACCGTGTTCACGCGAATATTCTTCTTGGCGTATTCCACCGCGACCACGCGAGAAAACTGGATCACCGCGGCTTTGGCCGAGGCGTAACCGACCTGCGCGGCGCCCGTCCATCGAATGCCCGAGGTGGACGCCGTGTTGACGATCGCGCCGCCGCCCTGTGCTTCCATCAGTGGCAGCACGTACTTGCAGGCCAGAAACACGCTCTTCAGGTTGAAGTCGATCTGCTTGTCCCACGCTTCTTCTGTGAGATCCACCGGACCGCCGCGCGCCGATCCGCCGACGTTGTTCACGAGGATATCGACGCGGCCAAAGCGTGCCACGCAGGCGTCGATCATGCCTTTGACTTCGGATGCCTGGGTCACGTCGCATGTGTGCGACTCGATCTGCGCACCGGGGATGGCGCGTACGCGGGCTAGCGTCTCTTCCATTGCCTCCGCGCTTTTATCGACAGCAAAGACCTTGGCGCCTTCCTCGGCAAAGCGCACGGCGACCGCGCGTCCGTTGCCCCAGCCGGGGCCGACGCACCCCGCACCGGTCACGACTAAGACCTTTCCTGCGAGCCTGCCTTGGGTGTGTTGCGACATATTGATGCTTCCTGATGGGGATGATGGGGTCATGAAGGGCGATGTGCTGGCTCAGCGCGCGGCGGACTGGTCGAGTTCCAGGGGCGTGCCATCGGGCGGCATGACCTCGAACGCGTTGATCGTCATGGAAATCAGCGTGTAGTACCCCGCAAGCCCAACCAGGTCGATCACGGCGTCCTGGCCGAGCACGGCCAGCGCGCGCTCATAGAGAGGGGCGGGAATCCTGTGTGCCTCGTTCAGGCTGCGCATGACCGCATAGACCGTCGCTTCGTCATCGTGAGTGAAGGCGGGCTCGGCACCAGTGCGAATGGCTTCGATCACAGCTTCGTCGACGCCGGCTTTCAGTGCGATTGGCTTGTGCGCCCACCATTCGAACTCGGCACGCCAGAATTGGCCCATCACGAGGATGGCCAGTTCGGACAGTCGCTGTGGAAGCGAGGAGTCATAGCGACAGTACTGGCCCAGCGCCTGCGCTTTGGCGGCCAGGCCGGGCCGATGGAGCCAGACGGCCAGCGGGCCGCGTACCTGTCCGCGCGGGCCTGCCACGATGGTGGCATGCACTGCGCGCTGGTCTTCGGTCATGTCTTCGGGGCGGAGGGGCTGAATGCGGGTCATGCACAGGTCTCGTCGAATGGGCTGCGAGGGCTACGGTACGCAAGGAGATTGGCATGCGGACGGGCGCTCACCACTGGTTCCAGTGGCGGTGAGATGGCGCCCCGCAAGGTTGTCTCCATGTCGTTGTAGGTTTGGTGGATGCATTCTGCTGAGTGCCGATGGCATCGTCCAATATATTTTTGGGAGCACAGTAATTCCGAATTAGAATGAATCCCCGCCATCCCTCGGCGTCCTCAACCCTCACTCGCCATCATGGAAATCCGCGACCTTCGGATGTTTCTCGCTCTTGCGGAGGAATTGCACTTCGGCCGCGCTGCTGAGCGGCTGCGGATCTCGCAACCGCCGCTGACCAAACACATTCAGCAATTGGAGGGCGAACTGGGCGTCATGCTTTTCGACCGCAACAAGCGCAGCGTGAGGTTGACGGCATCGGGCAGCGCGCTCGTGCAGGAGGCGCGACGAATCATCGGTCAGGCCGATATGGCGCGCGAGGTGGTGCGACGCGCCGAGCAAGGAGAAACCGGCACGCTTCGAATCGGCTTTGTGGCGGCGCTGCTGTACATCGGCATGGAGAAGCTGATCGCACGGCTGGAGCGGAATCTGGCAGGGGTCGAGACGATATGGGAAGAGATGGGTTCTTCGGAGCAGATCGAGGCGCTGCGGCATGACAGGATCGACCTCGGATTGGCGCAGGTGTCGCCAGGGGCGAGCGGCGCTGGAGAGATGAGTATTCATCCGATTGCGCGCACGCCTCTGATGGCTGCGCTACCGGACACGCATCCGCTTGCGCAGCGCAAGAAGATCGATCCGGCGGATCTGGCCGGCGAGCCGTTTATCGTGATTCCGCGCGAGAGTGCGCCGGCCTATTTCGATTTGATCGTAGCGACGTGCCTGCGATCGGGATTCAGCCCGAATGTGCGGCACTACGCCCGACATCTGCTGTCCGTAGCCAGCCTGGTCGCGCTTGGCCGAGGCGTGTCGCTGGTGCCACGTACGCCAGACCGCGCGCAGTTGCCCGGTGTCGTGCTCAAGCCGCTGGCAGGGGAGCCTGCGCATGCCGAGTACTCGGTGGTGTGGCAACCGGGCAATCGTTCGCCGGTGGTGGGGCGGGCGTTGGCGGTGCTGGGGGCGGGGTGACGGTGGCCGGTTTGCGCCGGTATGCCATGCGCGCCCGCAAGCCGTCACTCAGAACTTATGGCGCAGTCCCACGGCGACACCCAGCATCGAGTTCTGCCCGTTGGGCAGCGCATAGCTGTTGCCGAGCGAGAGACTGTTGGCATAGAAGATTGCCGCCGATTCCAGGCCGAGGCCCGCATACTTCGCATAGGCGGCACTGATATAGACATCGGTACGCTTGGAGAACGCGTAGTTTGAAATAACGGCAATCTGCCAGGGATTGGGCTGGTTCGCATTGCCGAACTGGTTCTTGACGTCGTCGTAGTTGTATTCGAGCGTCAGGCCGATTGCGGGCGTAAGTTGATAAGTCCCGCCGATCCAGTAAAAGTTGTCACGCAGGAACTCGCCGCCATTCTGGTTTTTGTTCTGGCCCCAGCGGTAGCCGCCCATGATCTTGGCGGCGCCGAACAGGTAGCTGGCCCCCACGGCGGCCTTCTTGAACGTGCCAGTGCCCGCGTTGGCCGGTGCCGACGCGGGCGCGATGGTCGGATTCAACTGGTCATAGCTGACGACCAGTCCCAGCAGTCCGGCCGCATAGATCACTGCCGCGCCATAGGCGGTGTCGCGGCGAAACTGGCCCGGTACTTCGCCATTTCCGCCGAGGATGAACGGCGCGCCAACCGTCGGTGGCAAGGCCACGCCGGTACCAAACGACCAATGCGCCAGTGCCGTTACCGGACCGAACGTGCCGGTGTACTTGACGGTGTTGTCCTCCCGGAAGTTGGCTCCGGCCAGAACGACGGCAGGCTCGTATTGCGTGGCATAGGCGGCCGGCGCAAAGTTCGCCAGCGACTCGAACATCGAGGTGTACTGGCGGCCGAGCGACAACTGGCCGTACTGGCTTTGCAGACCGACGAAGGCTTGACGGCCAAACAGTCGGCCGCCTTGCTGCGAGGTTCCACTTTCCACATTGAAACCGCTCTCCAGCACGAATACTGCCTTGAGTCCCGCGCCCAGGGCCTCCGTGCCGCGCAACCCCCAACGCGATCCCGATACACCGCCCGAATCCATCCGCACGACACTGTGCGACGGGCCGGAGTTGAAACCGTTTGCGGCCACCGGTACTGCGCCAAGGTGATTGATGTACTCGACGTTGGCGTCGATTACGCCATATAGCGTCACGCTCGATTGCGCGTGCGCCTGGCTCACAAACGCCTGTAACGCCACAAGAGCAAGTAATCTCAGCCTCATGTCGCCGCTCCTCGATGTGTTGTGATCGGGATGTCATGGCGTGCTGGCGCGTGGTCAAACGCGCAACGCCACATGCAGCGGCCACGGCTTGGGACGATGCACCCGACACCTGGATCGCGCGTGTCGTTTGCATGGAATTCCACCCTGAGACTTCGATCTGTCTGTTGGCGTACGTTGGGATTGCACTATGGCGAATAAGGCAGCACCGTCGTCACCGCGCTCACCATCCTCCAATGCGAGTCCAACGCGCTTCCAATTCAGTGCCGCCCGCGATGACCGCGTAGCTGTCGTGCTGTGCCGCCGTCGCACATGCGTGGTTGGGGAGTACACGCAACAATGTGCCAACCGGGAGCATTGGCGTGGCCGACGGGTCCGTGCGGTGGCGCACGATACCGTGCTCTTGATTGGCGTCGATCAATACGAGGTCCGATAGCGGCTTGCCGTCGACATCGCACACCAGTCCATAGCCCTGGTCGACCGGCTGCTTTGCGGTTCCGCGGTCGCGCGACATGGCCATCCAGCCCGCATCCGTGATCAGCCAGCCTTTCTCGCGCTGATGACCGATGACCGTGCACACCACAGACAGCGCGATGTCGTCGACGGCGCAGACCCCAATGCCGTGCATCACCAGATCAAAGAACACGAATACGCCGGCGCGCACTTCTGTCACGCCTTCAAGCGAGCGGGCGAAGTGTGCGGTTGGCGTGCTGCCGACGCTCACCACTGGCGCGCGATAGCCTGCCGCGCGCAAGCGCTCCGCAGCCCGTACGGCGCCGGCGCGCTCCTGTTCGGCCAGCGCTTCGATGGCCTCGGCCGAGCGGCAGTTGTACGAGTCGCCCGCATGGGTGAGCACTCCCGCGAGCCAGGCGCCGGTCCCTTCCTCGGCGCTGAGCGCCGCGGCGATATCGAGCAGCAGCCCATCTTCCGGTTTGACGCCGGACCGATGGCCATCGGTATCGATTTCGATCAGCACGGGCAGGTCGAGTGCGCGCTCGCGGCACCACGCGGCGAGCGCCTGGGCGGCCTCCACGTTATCGAGCAGCAGGGTCAGCTTGGCGCCGCGTTGCACGAGCTTTTCGACATGCGGCAGCTTCGACGGCACGATACCCACCGCGTACAGGATGTCGGACCAGCCATGCTCAAGGAAGTAGTCCGCTTCCTTCAACGTGGACACGGTGATTGGCGTACCGGGCGCGCCGATACGCGCGGTGACGTCGGCCGACTTGTTGGTTTTGACGTGGGGGCGCAATGTCACGCCAGAGGGCGCCAGGCGGTCTTTCAGCCGCGCGATATTGCGCTCCATCTTGATTCGGTCCAGCAGAAGCGCCGGCGTTTCGAGTTCTTGCAAGTTCATGGGATTCCTTTGGGAAGGGTGCGCCGTGTGGCTACCCTTGGTATAGCGAGCCGCGCAGCGGAGTTGTGGCGATGGCGCTCCGAATCAACCGTGTGAGCTGGTCGTGCGGCGAGGCATCGAAGCGAGTTCCAGCACGGGCAAGATGCTCGGGCTTTCCTGTAACGGGGCCGGTGCGCCGTCGGGCAACGACAACCCCACGCGGTTGTGCCAGTAGGTATCGATGCCGACGGCCGATGTGCCAAACAGATCGAAACCGGACCCCGCGACGAAGAGCGTCTTCGCAGGGTCCGCGCCCATTTCCTGAAGCGCCTGGCGGTAAGGGCGCGGATCTGGTTTATAGAAGCCGGCGCGTTCGGATGCCACGATGACGTCCATCGACACATTGAGCCGCTCGACGGCCAGTCGCCCCAGCCGTTCCGAGCAGTTGGTCACCACGCCCAGCGAATGCGACGCACGCAGCGATTCCAGGACGGTGGCCGCACCGTCCCAGAGTGCGAGTTCCGTCCATCGATCTTCGAGCGCATCCGCCATCGACGCGGGCAAGCCAGTCTCGATCGCGGCCTCGCGCACTAGTGCCTCGTAGGGGCGGTACGCGCCGCATGCATAGGTGCGCTTGAGATACGCGGCACGCCACGCCCGACCCGGTGCCTCGCCGCCCGCGACGCTGTTCCATAGCGACCAGGAATCGAGCAGGGCGGTCAGCAGATCGAAAAGGACGAAGTCGTATTGACGTGCTGGCGGCGTGGTCTGCACGGTTTGGCCTGTTGGCTCGGTCATGGCGGCGCTCTCCTGTTTGCGAGCTGCCAGTGTAGGTGCGCGATGTCCGCATGTGGTTAATGGCTTAGAATTTCTTAATTCACCTAAAGGTTAAGAATGAAGCTGGATATCGAGGACCTTCGGTTCGTCCTGGCACTGGATCGCCTGGGTAGCCTGGCCGCCCTGGCGCGGGAGGAAAATGTCACACCGCCTGCCGTGACCAAGCGTCTGAATCTGCTTGAGGCGCGCCTGGGCGTGCGGTTGGCCCAGCGGACCACACGGCGGCTGCAACTGACGCACGAGGGGTTACTACTGGCCCAGCAGGCGACCGGAATCCTCGAACAGATGCAGGCAATCCAGGAGGCCTTGCAGCAGCGCAGCCACTCCGTCGCGGGCAAACTCAAGATACATGGGCCGTTTGGCTTCGGGCGTCGCTACCTTGGTCCGCTATTGGCCCAGTTTCAGACCACGCATCCCAATCTTGAGGTGCAGTTGTATCTGTCGGATAACCTCATGCTGCCGCGCCAGCCGGTGCACGGTCGTGATGCCTTCGATGTGCTGGTCAGCATCGGCACGATTCCGGATTCGCGCTGGATCGCCCATCGCATTGCACCGAACCGGCGCATTCTGTGCGCGGCGCCGGAATATCTGGCCAAGGCGCCCCCGCTGGAGACACCCGCTGACCTTGAGCGGCACGCCTGCCTGGTTCTCAGGGAGAACGAAGAGGACGTCACGCTATGGCGCTTTACTGGCGGCGAAGGAAGCCCGGGCGAGGACGGCGCATCGGATGGAGACAGTCGAAGCATCGGCAAGAACACGCGGCCCGTTCGTTCACGGGAGCAGACAGTACGCGTGCGCCCGACGATGGAGAGCAATGACGGCGATGTCGTCCATCAATGGTGCCTGGCAGGCAAGGGCATCATGACCCGGTCGGAATGGGATGTGGCCGATGACCTGGTCGCCGGACGTCTTGTCGCGCTGCTGCCCGCATATCGATTGCCCGACGCCGACGTGACGGCGCTGGTGCCGCAGTCACGCCAGTCGTCGATGCGCGCGAGGCTTTTTGTTGAGATGTTGCGCAAAGCGCTGGGGCCGACGCCGCCGTGGCGCATGTCGCGCCGCCAGTAGTGTTCGAAGGCGCGACGGGTACGCGCCGGTCGGCGCATCGCAACCCTCGCGCACCGGGCGGCTGATGCAAGTGCCTTATGAGGCTCATGCGCCGCTAACGTAGCGACAGTTCCCGCGGAGTGTTCGGTAGCCCCCGGAAGCAGCCCTTGGAATCATTGACAGGGGCCAAGCGGCAGGCACATTATTCGTTCGGAATAGATGCGCCTCTGGAGCAACACGCGTCCCCCGACTCGTCAGCCAGTTTGCTCCCGGAAGGTCGCCACCATACTGGGAAACGGGGTCATGAACCGATCGATACGCCAACTGGCGAGCGTCCTCGCGCTTGCCGTCTTCCTTTCCGCTTGCGCGACCACGCCCGAACCCGTGACTGCCCCTGCCGTGGAGCAGCCGCCGTCGGACCAGGCGATGAAAAAGCTTTCGGCCGAGGTGTTTACCTACGGCTATCCGCTCGTGCTGATGGATGTCACGCGCGAAGTGATGACGGCCCGGACGCCGGTCAACACGTTCAACCATCTTCGCGCGTTCCCCGATGCCACGTTTACCAAAGTGGTCAGCCCCAATGCCGATACGCTGTATTCGTCGGCCTGGGTCGACGTCGGCAGTGAACCGGTCGTGCTGTCCGTGCCCGATACGGCCGGACGCTATTACGTGATGCAGATGCTGGATGCGTGGACCAATGTGTTCGCGTCGCCGGGCAAACGTACCACCGGCACCCGTCGCGGCGCGTTCGCGATCGTCGGGCCGGACTGGCAAGGAACCTTGCCCAAGGGGATCACCGAGGTTCGCGCGCCCACCAACATGGTTTGGCTGATCGGACGAATCCAGACCAACGGCAAGGCGGACTACCCCAACGTGCACCGCTTGCAGGACCAGTTCCGCCTGGTGCCACTGTCCGCCTGGCGCAAGGGCTCCCGCGTGGCGGCGCCGGTGACGCCGCGCGTCGGCCTGGTTGATACCGAGACGCCGCCGTCCGAGCAGGTGGCTGCAATGGATGCGCAGGCGTTCTTCAGCCGCATGGCGGCGCTGCTGCAGGCGAATCCGCCCGGCCCGGACGATGTGTCGATGCTTGAGAAGATGCAGCGCATGGGTATCAAGGCCGGGGAACCGTTCAAGACCACGGTGCTTGAGCCGTCCACGGCTCGCGCAGTCCAGGAAGGCGCGACGGCGGCGCTGGCGGCAATCGGCGCCAATGCCCGCAAGAGCGCGGCGGGCAGCACCGGCTGGCGCGTGCAGCACGACACCGGCACCTATGGTGCCGACTACGAGCGCCGCGCCGCGGTTGCGTTGTCGGGTCTTGGCGCGAACCTGCCCGAGGACGCGGTCTACCCGATTGCACGCGCGGATGCCACGGGGCGTCCGTTCGACGGCGGCAGCCGCTATGTGCTGCATTTCGAAAAGGGCCAGTTGCCGCCCGCCAAGGCGTTCTGGTCGCTGAGCGCCTACAACGACAAGCAGGCATTCGCCAGCAATCCGCTGCAGCGCTACACGATTGGCAGCCGCGACCGCCTGCGGTACAACCGCGATGGCTCGCTGGATATCTACATCCAGTACGAGCGTCCGGCGCCGGACCAGGTGGCCAACTGGCTGCCGGCACCGCCTGATGCGTTCAACCTGATGATGCGTGCCTATTGGCCGGACCAGGTAGTGCTCGATGGCAAGTGGATGCCTCCGGCGGTGCAGCGCGTGAACTGACAAGGTATCGTCGGGCTTCCAACAAAAAACCCTTCCATTGCGGAAGGGTTTTTTATTGGCGGGGATGTACGGGATGTGCGCGTATCCGGGCGCATGCCCCGGCCTGGCAACCGCTAGAAGCGATACTTCACGCCGGCATAGAACGCGCGGCCGACCCCTGGATAGAACACCGAGGTGTTGGCCGTGCGTGCATCGGTGACGGTGCTGAAGTCGCTGACATAGCGCTTGTCGCCCAGGTTGCGGGCGTCCAGGAACACGGTCACGCCGCGCTCGAACTCGTAGCTGGCCTCGATGCCGAACAGCACGTACGACGGCACCTTGAGCGTGTTGGCGTAATCGACATAGGCGCCGGTCGGTACCCAGTCGATCGTGCCGGCCACCCGCAGCCGGCTGTTGCGGCTATAGGCGAGCGTGGTGCGCAGTACGTGCTTCGGCACGCCCGCAATGCGGTTGTTGCCGTAGACCGGATCGTTATCGAAGCGGAAATCGCTGTAGTTCCAGATCTGCGACACGGTCACCTTGTCGCCCTTGGACGCCAAGTCGCGCAGCACGTCGGCGCTGGCGCCCAGCTCCAGGCCCTGGAGCACCGTCTTGTTGGCGTTGAAGGTCGACGCCGGAATATCGGGGCTCACCGTGTACTGCAGCAACTGGTCGCGCAGCAGCGACCGGTATGCGGTGATGTCCCAGGCAAAGCGGTCCGTCCGTCCGCGCGTCCCCAGCTCAAGCGTCCAGCCATGCTGCGCGGCGAGCGGCACGAACTGCTGCGTGGTGCCGATCGTCTGGTTCAGGTCCGAGAAGTCGGGCACATCGGCGCTGCGCGTAATGTCGATGAACGCCTGGATGTCCGGCTTGGGTTCCCACAGCACGCCGAATTTCGGGTTGACGCCGCTATAGGTGGTGGCGTCCGCCTTGGCGGTCGGGTTGGCGGGCAGGCCGCCAAAGTCGGTGTATTCGCGGCGGTTGCGGTAGGCCTTGGCCCCGGCCATCAGCGCCACCGTGGGCAGCACGTACAGGCGGTCTTCGAGATAGGCCTCGTAGTTGTAGGCGTCCTGCCTTGCGTTCAGCGTCTGCGCGCCACGATTGCCATTGACGTTGACGTACTGGCGCGCGTCGTTGTTGCCGCCGAAGAAGCGCGCGCCGGCGATCAACTGGTTGCGCATGCCGCCCAGCGTGAAATTGCCGGTGTAGCGCGGCGCAATGCCGTAGGTCCAGCTGTCCTGATCCACCACCTGGAAGATCGGGTGATACAGGCTCTTGTGGATGCCCCACGTCGTGAAGTCGATCTGGCCGTTGTCGAGCTTGACGCTGGTGACATTGGCCAGCCGCTCGGTACGTGTGTTTCGCGCCTGGTCTCCAGCCAGCGCGCTGGCGGATGCCATGCGCGGTGTGGTCAGTGCCTGGTTCAGCGTCAGGGCGCCGGGCAGCAACTGATCGACGATATATGCGCCGAAGTAGAAGCGCGTTTCCACGGCCGGGCTGAAGCGGTAGCCGACGTTCGCGTTGATCTGCTCGTATTGGCCCCGCTCGTGATTGCGCCAGCCTTCCGAGTGGCTGACCGTCGCATTGACCAGGAAGTCCCACTGGCCAAGCTGCCGCGACACCTGTCCGCTGCCGCGCACGGTGCCGAAACTGCCGCCATCCAGCCGCACGAGGTTCTGGGCATCGGCGGTCAGCGCGGTGGGCGTGGTGAAGTTGATCGCGCCGCCCAGCGTGGTGCTGCCATAGGCCAGGCCGTTGCCGCCCTTGTAGACCTCGGCGGCCGACAGCGACAACGGATCGATCTGGTAGAAGTCACCACTGCCGTCGGCAAAATTCGTCGGCACGCCGTCCTGGAGTATTTCGATGCCCCGCGTGTGGAAGCCACGTGCCACGCCCGAGCCGCGCACCGAAAGGCGCAGTTCCTGGCCGTAACGCTCCTGCACGTAGACGCCGGGCGAATCCTTCAGCACATCGCGCAGGTCGTAGGCATAGGTGTTCGTGTATGACTGGGCATCGACAAAGCCGACGGACCCGGCCGACTGGAACAGCGATTGGCGCTGCCGGGCCACGCTGGGCACGGTCAGCGAACCGATGGCATTTGCCGTGGCGGTAACGGTTGGCAGGGTGTGGACGGTGGATGCATCCGGCGCGGTGACCGTCGCGGATTGCGCAAAGGCTGCGCCGGTGAGTGCGGCGGCAGGAAGCACCGCAGCGCGGCGCCAGGGTGTGGCTCGTTTCATTCCGATGGTCGAGGACCGCCCCGGAGGTCGGTACAGCTCGTAATTTTCTTGTTTGGCTCGACCGGAAGGATACGTACGCGCACGTCGCGCCGCCATGCGACACAGCGACGCAACGTGCGCTTTAGCGCATAAGCTCAGCAGGTTCCTAGACGGTTGCCTGGCCTGCGCACGACGGGCCGCATGCCGCGCCATGCACGTGCGCCGCTTTGCCGGCCACGCTGCCGGCGGCACGGTCGACGCGCTTCCACGTGACGGGCGCCTGGCCGGCCAGCTTCTCACGCAGGGCGCGCGCCGCGTTCACCATGTTTGCCAGCGCGGCTTCGGTCTCCATCCAGCCGCGGGTTTTCAGGCCGCAGTCCGGATTGACCCACAGGCGTTCCGGCGGGATGACTTCGCAAGCACGCGCCAGCAGGCGCGTCATGGCTTCGACGGAAGGCACGCGCGGGGAATGGATGTCGTACACGCCCGGGCCGATCTCGTTCGGATAGTCGAAGTCACCAAAGCCTTCGAGCAGTTCCATTGCAGAGCGCGACGTCTCGATCGTGATCACGTCGGCATCCATCGCGGCGATGGCCGGCAGGATGTCGTTGAACTCCGCATAGCACATATGGGTGTGGATCTGCGTCTCATCGTCGACGCCCGATGCCGAGAGGCGGAACGCGTTGACGGCCCAGGCCAGATAGTCAGCCCAGTCGGCCTGGCGCAGCGGCAGGCCTTCGCGCAGGGCCGGTTCGTCGATCTGGATCACGCGGATACCGGCGGCCTCCAGGTCGCAGACTTCGTCGCGGATGGCCAGTGCCAGTTGCCGGGTGGTCAGGGCGCGCGGCTGGTCGTCCCGTACGAAAGACCACTGCAGCATGGTCACCGGGCCGGTCAGCATGCCCTTCATCGGCCGATCGGTCAGTGTCTGGGCAAAGCGCGCCGTTTCCACGGTCATCGGCTCCGGCCGGTACACGTCGCCAAAGATCACCGGCGGCTTGACGCAGCGCGAGCCGTAGCTTTGCACCCAGCCGTTCTCGGTGAAGGCATAGCCACAGAGCTGCTCGCCGAAGTATTCGACCATGTCGTTGCGTTCGGCTTCGCCGTGGACCAGCACGTCCAGGCCCAGGGCCTCCTGCTTGCGCACGGCCAGTTCGATTTCGCCGCGAATCCGCTCCAGATAATCGAGCGCGCCGATTTCCCCGCGCTTGTAGGCGGCCCGGGTCTGACGGATGGCCGTGGTTTGCGGGAAGGAGCCAATGGTCGTCGTGGGCAACGGGGGCAGCTTCAGCGCGTCGCGCTGGCGGACGATGCGGACATCGAACACGCTGTCGCGTTCGGCCATCTCGGCGGTTACGGCGGCCAGGCGCTTCTGCACCTGCTGATTGACCACGCGGCGCGATGTCCGGCGCGATGCCTGCGCGGCGTCCGAAGCGGCCAGTTGTTCCGCCACGGCGGCCTCGCCACGGTTCAACGCGGTCGCCAGCGTGTGCAGTTCGTCGAGCTTTTCGGTGGCGAAGGCCAGCCAGGCCTTCAGCTCGGGATCGAGCCGGGTTTCCGCATCGAGCGATACCGGAACGTGCAGCAGCGAGCAACTGGGCGCCAGCCACAGGCGGTCACCCAACTGCGCATGCAGCGGTGCCACGGTTTGGAGCACCTTGCGCAGATCCGCACGCCAGATATTGCGGCCGTCGATCACGCCGACGGACAGCACGGCGTGGGCCGGCAGCGCAGCTTGCCAGGCATCCAGTTGCTGCGGCGCGCGGACCAGATCGATATGGAATCCATGCACGGGCAGGGCGGTGATACGCGCCGCATGGTCCGCGGCGGTGTCGAAGTAGGTGGCCAGCAGCAGCTTTACGCCCGCATCGGCCAGCGCCGGGTAGGCCTGGTCGTAGGCATCGAGCCATTCGGGCGGCAAATCAAGGCTCAGCGCCGGTTCGTCGATCTGTACCCACTCGATACCGCGCGCCTGCAATTGCGACAGGATGCGGCGATAGGCCTGCACCACCTTCGGCAGCAGGCTCAGGCGATCGAAGCCGGCAACGTGAGACTTCGACAGCCACAGGTACGTCACCGGCCCGATCAGTGCCGGGCGGGTTGGCAGCCCAAGCGCCAGCGCCTCGTCGATTTCATCGAAGAACCAGTTTGCGCCGCCGTTGAATGTGCTGTCGGCGTCCAGCTCCGGCACGATGTAGTGGTAGTTCGTATCGAACCACTTTGTCATTTCCATCGCCGGCTGGGCGGCATTGCCGCGCGCCAGTTCGTAGTACTGGGCCAGCGTCAGCGCGGACGGATCGAAATCGAAACGCTTCGGCAGGGCGCCCAGCAGCGTGGTCAGGCCCAGCATCTGGTCATACCAGGCGAAGTCGCCGGCCGTCACCGTGGCCAGACCCGCATCGGCCTGCAGCTGCCAGTGGCGGCGGCGCAGCGTGGCACCCGTTTCGCGGAGTGCCGCTTCCGATGTTTCGCCGCGCCAGAATGCCTCTTGCGCGAACTTCAGTTCCCGCCGTGCGCCAATGCGCGGAAAACCCAATACGTGTGTGCGTGCCATGCCCGTGCTCCGATGAAGTCTGATGTGGCGCACAGTGTCGGTTCGCGGCTAGAATGAATCAAGCGAGATGTTTTAAACAAAGTATGAATTTCATTCAACTCACACGAGGCGGCGGCCATGATTGAAGTCCGGCATTTCCGTTCGCTGGTGGCTATCGCGGACTCGGGCAAGCTGGCGACCGCCGCCGAGCGCGTGCACGTGAGCCAGTCGGCGTTGTCGCACCAGATCAAGGCCATCGAGGCGCACTACGGCATGGCGTTGTTCGACCGCACACGTCAGGGGCTGCGCTTTACGCCGGCCGGAGACCGGCTGCTTGCATTGGCGCGCGAGGCGCTGGCTGCCATCAGCGCCGCGGAGCGCGACCTGCTGCGCCTGAAAAGCGATACCCGTGGCGAATTGCGCGTGGTGCTGGAATGCCACACCTGCTTCGACTGGCTGATGCCGGTGATGGACGAATTCCGCCGCCGCTGGCCGGAAGTGGAAATCGATCTTGTGGCAGGCTTCCACGCCGATCCGCTGGCGCTGCTGGCGCAAGGGAAGGCGGACATGGTGATCGGGTCGAAGCCTCCCACGAAACGTGGGCTGACCGTGGCGCCACTGTTCAAGTTCGAGATCCTGGCGGTCATCGCCAATGAGCACCGGCTGCGCAACAAGCGGCGGATCGAAGCCGCCGACCTGGCGGGCGAGACGCTGATTACCTATCCGGTGCCCGAACAGCGGATCGACCTGATCCGCGAGGTGCTGGAGCCTGCCGGCATCCGCCTGGAACGGCGCACGGCGGAATTGACCGTGGCGGTTCTGCAATTGGTGGCCAGCCGGCGCGGCGTGGCCGCATTGCCGAACTGGGGTGTCAAAAACTACGTCGACCACGACTATGTGCTGGCCAAGCGTATTGGTACGAAAGGCTTGTGGAGCGAACTCTATGCCGTGCTGCCATCGGCGATGGCCGACCGGCCGTACGTGGCGGATTTCGTGTCGATCGTCCGCGAGACCTGCGCGGCGGAGCTCGATGGCATCGAGCTGCTGGAAGATACGGAACGCTCAGGCAGCTAGCGCCTCGCACGTGTCCAGGTTCGCGGCGTCCTCGGAAAATTCCGCGTCGACGATCTCCAGGTCCACGCCATGCGCCACGCGGCGCACGAACAGCTCAAGCAGTTCGAGCGCCGGCGCTTCGCACTGCAGGCGCACCGCGTTGGCGCGGCTGGCATCGAACGTCATCTGCCCAAGAGACAAACCCGTGCGCCGGGCGTTGGCCAGCACCCATTCCAGGCTGCCGAAGACGTCGGTACGGTCGAGTTGCAGGGAAAGCTGAAGGGCGGGCATGGCAGGGTCCGGTCAGGAGCGCGAAGTGATTCGCAAGGAGTCCGGTAAATTTACCAGCCATGCCGCAAAATGAGCTTCTGATTTTTCTCCAGTCGCTGGTCGTTTGGAGAATAATCATCCGTACGGGTGTACATTCTAGGGTGTTTCATCTTTGCGATCTGGATTGCCGTGACAAACGTTCCCAAACTCGACGACATCGACCGCCGCATCCTGCGCGAGCTGCGCCGCGACGGACGGATTTCCAACGCCAAGCTGGCCGAGCGGGTGGGGTTGTCCGCCACGCCGTGCTGGAATCGTGTCAAGGCACTGGAAGATGCGGGAGTGATCGGCGGCTACGCGGCGCTGCTCAATCAGAAGGCGCTTGGCCTGCCAGACACGGTGCTGATCGAAGTCACGCTGGACCGTCACGATGACGACATGCTGCACCGCTTTGGCGAGGCGCTCGCGCAATTGCCCGAAGTGCTGGAAGCCCACTTGCTGACGGGCGAGTACGACTACCTGATCAAGGTTGCCGTGGCCGGCACCGAGGGTTACGAGGAATTCCTGCGCCACAAGCTGTACAAGCTGCCAGGCCTGCGGCACAGCCACTCGACGTTCGTGCTGCGCACGCTGAAGCGGGAACTCTCGGTGGAACCTTGAACGATGCGCCTGGCACTCAGCGCGCGGACAGTCGTCCCAGCCGAGGCGCCAGCGCCGTGGTGACCACGCCCAGCGCGATCAGGCCCAGCCCGGCCGACAGGTCCGCCGAGATCCGCTCATGCCAGGCCACGGCGGACAGCACCAGACCGATCACCGGTACGCCAAGCATGGCGATCGACGTGGCAGCCGGCGGCAGCGATTGGGTGACGTTGAGGACGACGATAAAGGTCAGCGCGGTCGCCAGCGGGCCGGTGTAGAAGACCGCGGGCCAGATTCCTGCCATCGCGGCCAGATCTGGCGCGCCATCGCGCAGCACCGCCAGGAGCACCAGGGGCACGGTGGCCACGGCGCACTCCCAGGGGATCATCTCGGCGCCGAGCCGGATATGCCGATGCGAGCGCAAGTGAATAATGCTGACCGACCAGGCCAGCGACGCGCCGAGCAGCATGGTCAGGCCCAATACGGTGTGGATTTCCCAACCGCCCAGCGCCGGTGCCACGATCACGGCGATGCCCGCGTAGCTGAATCCGGTGGCCAGCCATTGCCAGCGCGATGGCCGCTCCCCCAGCACCAGCGACGACAACGGAATCACCCAGATGGCCGTGGCATAAGCCACCACCGATGCACGGCCCGGCGGCACGTATTGCAGCGCCCACAGGGCCAGCGCCGTGAACGCGGCCATCTGCAGCAGCCCCACGCCGAAGACGAGCGGCCATTCCTCACGCGAAGGCAGACGCAGCCGCCGCAGCGCGCCGAGCACGACAAAGCTGATCACGGCGGCCGAGCCAAAGCGCAAGGCGGCAAACCATAGCGGGCTGACGTGCGACAGCCCGAATTTCATGACGGGCCAGTTGCCGCCCCAGATGATGACGGCGCCGATCAGCGGCAGAAATGACTTGAAACTGGCAGAGCGTGCGCTGCCTGCGGACGTGGATACGGACATGAACAGATTGACTTTCCCTGGGCAGGCCGACGGCCCGCCCCAGGTGCAAAAGTCTACGATTCATCGCACCGCAGCATTGTCCGCATCACGCTGTCATTCATGCGCTGACCAGCATAGAATGCTGCCGAACCAAATCAATGAAGACAAAGATGCTGGACATCGATCTTGATGCCACGGATATCCGAATCCTGGGCGAACTGCAGCGCGACGGCAGCCTGACCAATGTGGAACTGGCCAGCCGCATCAACCTTTCGCCGTCGCCGTGCCTGGCGCGCGTCAAGCGCCTGGAAAAGATTGGCGTGATTTCGCGGCGCGTCACGCTGTTGGACGCCCGCCGGCTGGGCCTGAAGGTGGTGGTGTTCATCTCGGTGTCGCTGGACAAGCAGCGCCGCGAAACGCTCGACACTTTCGAACGAAAGATCGCCGCGCTGCCGCAGGTGATGGAGTGCTACCTGATGTCCGGCGATGCCGACTACCTGCTGCGCGTGGTGGTGCCGGACGTGGAAGCGCTGGAGCGGCTGATCATCGACCAGATCACCCGTATCCCAGGCGTGGCCAGCATCCGTTCGAGCTTTGCGCTGAAGCAGGTGCTCTACAGTACGGCGCTGCCACTGGGCTGACCGGTCATCGTCCCGCTGCCGACGCTACAGGCGGGCGCGTACGGCCGCCTGCAAGACAGGCAGTAGCCCGGCGTCGAACCAGGGATTCTGGCGCATCCACAACACCACGCGCCACGAGGGGTGAGGCAGCGGAATGACGTTCGGCCCGAAGCGCCGGAAGTCCTGCACCTGCGCGGTCATCGACAGCTTGGCGGGATTCGGCAGATACGCCGCCTGCGCATAGGTGCCGACCAGCAGCGTCAGCCGGTCTTCGGGCAGGCAGGCCAGCACGCGCTCGTGCCACAGTGGCGCGCATTCGCGCCGTGGTGGCAGGTCGCCGCTCTTGCCCTTGCCGGGGTAGCAGAATCCCATCGGCATGATGGCGATGCGCGAGGCATCGTAGAACACATCCTTGTCGATCCCCATCCAGTCACGCAGGCGGTCGCCGCTAGGGTCGTCGAACGGCACGCCGCTGGCATGCACGCGCGACCCCGGCGCCTGGCCGATGATCAGGATGCGTGACGTGGCGCTGAACTGCAGCACGGGCCGTGGACCGGCGGCCAGATCGGCGGCGCAGCGCGTGCAGGCGGCGATATCGCGTTGAAGGGCCTGGACGACACCCTGCGCGCGTTGGGGGGACTTCATGGTGGCAAGCGGATTCCGTGGGGTGTGCGTATATTACGGGGCTTGATGCATTGCGATGGAAATCGATCATGACGACACAAACGGAAACCGCAATCCTGGCCGGCGGTTGCTTCTGGGGCATGCAGGACCTGCTGCGCCGCTTTCCCGGTGTACTGACCACGCGTGTGGGATACACCGGCGGCGACGTGCCCAATGCCACCTATCGCAATCACGGCACGCACGCGGAAGGCATCGAGATCGTGTTCGATCCGAAGCAGATCAGTTATCGCCAGATCCTGGAGTTCTTCTTCCAGATCCACGATCCGACCACGAAGAATCGCCAGGGCAACGATATCGGCACCAGCTATCGCTCCGCCATCTTCTATCTGGATGACGAGCAGAAGCACGTGGCGGAGCAGACCGCGGCCGACGTGGATGCTTCCGGCCTGTGGCCCGGCAAGGTCGCCACTGAAATCGCACCGGCCGGCCCGTTCTGGGAAGCCGAGCCTGAGCACCAGGATTACCTGGAGCGGATTCCGAACGGCTACACCTGCCACTTCATCCGTCCGGACTGGAAGCTGCCGCAGCGGGGATAAGCGGCCGGAAGCGCGGCATTGCGAAATCGCGGCGGTTGCTGTCCGCCGCGTGCCGGGTGGCGTACGCGGATGGATTGTGCGTACCGTTTGTCCCGGCAGGGGCAGACAGGGCAAAAATCAGATTTGTCCGCTATTCGCGGACGCGCCGCGCTTGCACACTGGTGCTTCTGCGCGCGCGGGTCATGCCGGTGACATATGTGATCGGGTAAGCTGCGCGCGTGACTTCGTCAAGAAGGAGGACCTGTGGCAACACCGAAATCCCTGCTCGATATCCTTGACTGCATCACCGCGCCCGACCTGGCCGAGCCGCAGACCCTTGCGCTGGCCACGCGGCAGCACTACCAGCGGGTGCGCACCATATTCGAAGACCAGAACATCGTCGGCGCCGGCATTGCCAGGAAGGTCACCGGCAACGAGCGCACCGACGAACTTGGCATCGTTTTCTACGTCCGGCAGAAGGTGCCTGCCGCAAACCTGCAGGCCGGCCAGATCCTGCCGCCCGTCATGGCGGCCGCCAACGGCAAGGCCGTCTTTACCGATGTCGTGGAAATTGGCGATATCGTGCCGCAGGCCAATATCAAGGCTTCGCCATTGCAGAGCGGCTTCAGCGTCGGGCACCAGGACGTGACCGCCGGCACGCTGGGCGCCGTCGTGCGCAAGGGGCGCAAGCGGTTCATCCTCAGCAATTCGCATGTGCTGGCAAATTCCGGCCTGGGTGCGATCGGCGATGCGATCCTGTATCCGGGCGTAGCCGACGGCGGGAAGGCGCCCGGCAACGTCGTGGCAAAACTCAGCGGGTTTGCGCCGTTCCGTCCGGGCGACAGCTTCACCAATACCGTCGACGCGGCGCTGGCCGAGATCGACCGCAGCCGTCTGAGTGATATCGACGAGGAGATCTGGGGCGCGGCCAAGCCCAGGAAGGTCGTCTCACCAGAACGCGACATGGCGGTCAGAAAGCGTGGCCGCACCAGCGGGGACTCCCAGTCAATCGTGCGTGACGTCGACTTCCGCGTGCTGGTCCGCTATGAAGGGGTGGGGACCGTCGGCTTTACGGGCCAGGTCCTGTGCGATACCTATACCAGCCCGGGCGATTCCGGATCCGTGGTGGTTGCCTCCGACAGCGGCGCGATCGTCGGCCTGCATTTCGCCGGATCGCCGCAGGGCAGTGTCTTCACCCCGATCCGCACGGTGATGGGCGCGCTGAAGTTCACCTTCTGACGAGGAAGCTCCGTGGCAACGCTCGACGAGGCCAACTGCGCAAGACAGCAGCATGCCGACAGCCTGGCCAAGGCCGGCGTGCATGCGCTGGGCGTGGAAGAGGGCGCGGCATTTGGCTGCGCCGGCTGGGTCGTGGTTGCCTGGGTTGCGCCTGACGCCGCGCCAACCCTGCCTGATTCGCTTGCCGCATCGATGCATGGCAAGACTGTCGACGTACGCCTTTGCATCCGCAAGTCCGAGCCGTTCGAACCACAATAGTTGAGCCATCGACATGCCGAATCTTGTCCTGAAGAGCCGTGTCTCCAAGCTGGCCACGGCGCAAACGCTTGCGCCCCAGGTGACCGTGCCGGTTGCGCTGCCGGAGCTGGTCGGCCGCAGCTGCCATCTCGAAACCTATGAAAAACGCGCTGTCCCGGCCATTGAGGTCGAGGCAAAGGCGCGGATCATTGCCTACGCATCGCCTGACTCCACCTTTGCCGTGACCCGGCGGCTGATCGATGCCGCGCGGAAGTCGATCGTTATCGGGATCTACGATTTCACCGCCCCGTATATGGAGGAGCTGCTGCTGGCCGCGATGGCTCGCAAGGTGCGGGTGACGCTGATGCTCGATATCGATAGCAAGGGCGAAAGCGATATGTTCGATCGGCTGGTGCAGATGGGTGTGCGGGGCGTATCGGCGCCGTCGTGCGCCAATCCCACCGTCCGCCTGTTCAGCTCCTCGCACGAAAAGGTGATCGTTATCGACGGCAAGTGGGTGCTGGTGCAGAGCGGCAACTACAGCGCCAACAGTATCCCGATGAATGTTGTGGATGGCGGCGGCGACGGCGCCGCGTTCCGGCCCGGCAATCGCGACACTGGGGTGGCTATCGAGTCGTCCGCGCTGGCGCGCTTCTTCACGGACGTTCTGGAGGCCGACATGGCGCGGGTCGACGCCGTGCCGGAAATGCTGCGGCGTCCCGTCGACGAGGACTTTTTCCTGGTGGAGCGTGCGCCGACGAAGCGGCCCGCCCGGTTGTTCCCAAGCCAGACCTTCGAACTGGAGTCGCCGCTGAAGGTGCAGCCGGTGCTCAGTCCCGACAACTACATGGATGTCATACCGGGCCTGCTGGCCAAGGCGCGCAAGTCCATCCTGATCGAGCAGCAGTACATCCGGTCGTCGCAGCCGCTGATCACCAAATTGCTGGAAGCCATCGCCAAGGCCCAGGCCGCCGCGCCGGAGCTGGACGTCCGCATTGTGCTCGGCAAGGTATTCAGCAGCCAGGACATTCCCAACGAAAAGAAGAATCTCAAGAATCTTGCCGCGCAGTACGGGTTGAAGCTCGGCAAGCACATCCGGTACATCAATACCGACGAATTCGTGCATTGCCATAACAAGATGATCATCGTCGATGGCAAGCGCGTGCTGATCAGCTCCCAGAACTGGTCCGACTCCGCCGTTTCGAAGAACCGGGAAGCCGGTGTCTGGCTTGCCCACAAAGGCATCGCCGAGTATTTCACGCAAATCTTCGAGAACGACTGGAAGAGCGCCTTCCGTAAGCTGCCGGAGATGGGCGCGCCCGAGGCGATGACTGCGGAGTCTCTGGCCGGTGGCGGATTCGTGCGCGTGGAGCGGGGTGACTATGAGGAAGTCTGAGTTGCCTGGGTCTGGGCGATGCACGGCTGGCTGAAGCATCGTCCAATACCCAAACGGAAAAGTGCCCCAAGGCGCACCAATGCAGCCGGTGCCGCGGATCTTGAAGTTGTCCGTTGCCTGTCAGGAAGCCTGTACGTTTATACAGTATAGTTACGGCATCTTCGCACCCGACGGGTGCGATATGACATTGCGGCAAGACTTTAAGTTTCGCATCCAACCTATTGATTTGGGGCAAGAAATTGTCAGATTCCGGCACCATCCGCATTCGCGGCGCCCGTCAGCACAATCTCAAGAACGTTGATCTGGACCTGCACACGGGGCAAATGACCGTGGTGACCGGGCCGTCGGGATCGGGCAAGTCGAGCCTGGTATTCGACACGCTGTATGCCGAAGGTCAGCGTCGCTACGTGGAAACCTTCAGCGCCTACGCCCGCCAGTTCCTGGACCGGATGGACCGCCCGCAGGTGGACAAGGTGGATGGGGTGCCGCCGGCAATCGCCATCGACCAGACCAATCCGGTGCGCAGTTCGCGGTCGACGGTCGGCACCATGACCGAACTCAACGACCACCTGAAGCTGCTCTACGCGCGTGCTTCGGAGCTGTTCGACAAGCAGACCGCGCTGCCGGTGCGCCATGACTCCCCGGAAACGATCTACACCGAACTTCAGGCACGTACCGCTGCCGGCCAGCCATTCGCCGATGCGCGGCTGGTGGTGACGTTCCCGGTGGAACTGCCGGAATCGGCCACCGAGGACGAGGTGGCGCAGTGGCTGTCGGTCAGCGGTTATACGCGCGTGCACGGCCAGCGCATCGTCGAGTCGCCAACCGGCAAGCGCAAGGTGCTCGATGTGGTGGCGGACCGCTTCCGCATCGGTAACGTCGAGAAGGCCCGTGCGATCGAAGCCATCGAGGCGTCGCTCAAGCGCGGCGGCGGCCGCGTCAGCGTCAATGTGGTGACCGACGAGGGCGAGGGGCCGGTATGGAAGTTTTCCACGGGCCTGCACAGCCCGGAAAGCGATATCCGGTATGCCGATCCGCAGCCGGCGCTGTTCTCGTTCAACTCGGCCTATGGCGCTTGCGAGACCTGCCGAGGGTTTGGCCGCGTGATTGGCGTGGACCTGGGTCTGGTGATTCCCGATGGCCGCAAGTCGCTGCGCGATGGCGCGATCAAGCCGATGCAGACGCCGGCCTGGAAGGAATGCCAGGACGACCTGATGCGCTACGCGGCAAAGGCCGGCATTCCGCGCGACCTGGCGTGGAACCAGCTCACCGAGGCCGAACAGCACTGGGTGATCCACGGTTCGCCGGACTGGAATGGCCAGTGGAACAAGCAGTGGTACGGCGTGATGCGGTTCTTCAACTACCTGGAGTCGAAGGCCTACAAGATGCACATCCGCGTGCTGCTGTCGAAGTACCGCAGCTACACGCCTTGCGAAACCTGCTGTGGCGCCCGGCTGAAGACCGAGGCGCTGCTGTGGCGCCTGGGCAGCAATGACAATGCCGATGCGGTTCTGCCGCCGGCGGACCGCTTCATGCCGAAGGGCGTGGACTGGTCCCGTGCGCAGCTCCAGGCCCTGCCGGGTTTGACCGTGCACGACCTGATGCTGATGCCGATCGCGCGCATCCGGCGCTTTTTCGACGACCTCACGCTGCCGAGCGCGTTGCTCGACGACGCGCTCAAGCTGCTGCTGGCCGAAGTCCGCACGCGGCTCAAGTATCTCTGCGACGTCGGGCTGGGCTACCTGACGCTCGATCGCCAGAGCCGCACGCTGTCCGGTGGCGAGGTGCAGCGGATCAACCTGACGACCGCGCTGGGCACATCGCTGGTCAATACGCTGTTCGTGCTCGACGAGCCGAGCATCGGCCTGCATCCGCGCGACCTGAACCGCATCGTCGAAGCGATGCATCGTCTGCGCGATGCGGGCAATACGCTCGTGGTGGTGGAGCACGACCCCTCGGTGATGCTGGCGGCCGACCGGCTGATCGACATGGGCCCCGGCCCGGGCGAGCGTGGCGGGTCGATCATCTTCGACGGCACCCCCGAGGCCATCCGCGGCGAACGGACGCTGACCGGCGACTACCTGGGTGGCCGGCGGCGCGTGACCGATGCCACGGACTGGCAACTGCGGCCCGTGGATGACGGCACCCCACGCCTGAGGCTGGAAGGCGCCTCGGAACACAACCTCAAGGACGTCACGGTAGAGATTCCGTTGAACCGGCTGGTCTGCGTGACTGGCGTGTCCGGTTCCGGCAAGTCGACGCTGCTGCAGGACGTGCTGTATCCGGTCATGGCCCGCCACTTCGGCAAGGCCACGGAGTCGCCGGGTGCGTACCGCGACCTGGCCGGTGCCGAACTGGTCGACGACGTGGTGTTCGTCGATCAGTCGCCGATCGGCAAGACGGCGCGTTCGAACCCGGCCAGCTACGTGGGCGCGTTCGACGAGATTCGCAAGCTGTTCGCCAAGGCGCCGCTCGCGCTGCAGCGCGGCTATACGGCCGGCACGTTCAGCTTCAACTCCGGCGACGGCCGATGCCCGACGTGCGGCGGCTCCGGTTTCGAGCACGTGGAGATGCAGTTCCTGTCGGACGTCTATCTGCGCTGCCCCGACTGCGACGGCACACGCTACCGCGCGGAAGTGCTCGAAGTGAAAATCGAGCGCGCCGCGCGCGGACAGGCGCCGCGCACATTGAGCGTGGCCGACGTGCTTGAGCTGACCGTCAGCGAAGCCACCGCGCTGTTCGAGGGCGATGCCGCCGTACTGCGCGTGCTGGCGCCAATCGCCGACGTGGGGCTGGAATACGTGAAGCTGGGCCAGCCGGTGCCGACGCTATCCGGCGGCGAGGCGCAGCGTCTGAAGCTGGCCGGCTTCCTGGCCGAGACGGCTGCCGCGCAGCCGGTGAAGAACCGCAAGGCGGTGGTGCTGCCGAAGCGGCTGTTCATGTTCGATGAACCGACGACCGGCCTGCATTTCGACGATATCGCCAAGCTCATGCGCGCGTTCGGCAAGCTGCTCGATGGCGGGCATTCGCTGATCGTGATCGAGCACAACCTCGATGTGATCCGGGCCTCGGACTGGATCGTCGACCTGGGTCCGGAAGGCGGCGACGCGGGCGGGCAGGTGTTGTGCGTGGGCACGCCCGAGATGGTCAAGGGCTGCGCCGATTCGCACACGGGTCACGCGCTGCTGGCGTATGACAAGGCCCTGGGCGAATCGGGAACGCTGGCCGCCGAGCGTGAGGAACAGGACCGGCATGGCAAGCCGCTGCAGGCGGCCGTGCAGGCCGCGCGGGCGCGCCGTGCCGTGGAAGGCGAGGGCGTGGTACGCATCGTCAACGCGCACGAGCACAACCTCAAGGCGCTCAACGTCGATATCCCGCACGGCAAGTTCAATGTGATTACCGGTGTGTCGGGGTCGGGCAAGTCGACGCTGGCGTTCGACATCCTGTTCCACGAAGGGCAGCGCCGCTATCTGGAGTCGTTGAACGCCTATGCGCGGTCGATCGTGCAACCGGCGGGCCGGCCCGAGGTGGACGCGGTCTATGGCATTCCGCCGACGGTGGCTATCGAGCAGCGGCTGTCGCGTGGCGGCCGCAAGAGTACCGTGGCGACCACGTCCGAGGTCTGGCACTTTCTGCGCCTGCTTTACGTCAAGCTCGGCATCCAGCATTGCGTGCACGACGGCGCGCCGGTGACCTCGCAGAGTCCGGCATCGATCGCCGCGCAGCTATTGCGCGACTATCGTGGCCAGCATGTCGGCCTGCTGGCCCCGCTGGTGGTGAATCGCAAGGGCGTTTACACGGATCTGGCCAAGTGGGCGAAGGCGCGCGGCAATACGCACCTGCGTGTCGATGGCGAATTCCTGCCCGTGGACCCGTGGCCGCGCCTGGACCGCTTCCGTGAGCACACGATCGAACTGCCAGTTGGCGATATCGTCATTTCGCCGGATCACGAGGCCGAGCTGCGTGCGTTGCTGGACCAGACGCTGGAGCTGGGCAAGGGCGTGATGCACCTGCTGGCACCGCTCGACGGGTTGCACGACGCCATGCACAACGGCAAGGGCTCGGGCAAGGTCGGCGAGACGAAGGTGTTTTCGACCAAGCGCGCCTGCCCGGTTTGTGGCACGAGCTATCCCGAACTCGATCCGCGCATGTTCTCGTACAACAGCAAGTATGGCTGGTGCGGCACCTGCGTGGGCACCGGTCTGGCGCTGACGGGCGAGCAGCGCGCCGCCTATGACGATACCGTGCTGGGCGGCGACGACCGAGGCCGCGAGCAGAGCCTGCCGTCTGAAGAACAGGAACCGGAAGGCGTGGGCGATACGCCATGCCCGGACTGTGGCGGCACGCGCCTGAACCACGTGGCGCGAGCGGTGACGTTCGATACCAACGCTATTTCCGATGTGGCGCAATGGACCGTGTCCGATACGCGCCGCTGGGTCGATGGCCTGCGGCTGAAGGGCCGCGACGCCGAGATCGCGCGGGATGTGGTGACCGAAATCGCCAGCCGCCTGCAGTTCCTCGAAGAAGTGGGGCTTGGTTACCTGAGTCTGGACCGGGCTGCGCCGAGCCTGTCGGGTGGCGAGGCGCAGCGTATCCGCCTGGCGGCGCAGCTGGGCAGCAACCTGCAAGGCGTCTGCTACGTGCTCGACGAGCCGACCATCGGCTTGCATCCGCGCGACAACCAGATCCTGCTCGATGCGCTGCGCAAGCTCGGCGACAAGGGCAATACGCTGGTGGTGGTGGAGCATGACGAAGACACGATCCGCCGGGCCGACCACATCATCGATATCGGACCCGGCGCCGGCAAGCGCGGGGGCAACCTGGTGGCGCAGGGTGGCGTGGCCGCGTTGTCGGCCGCGGCTGATTCCACCACGGGCAGGTTCCTGGCCCAGCCCATGATTCACCCATTGCAGCCGCGCCGGGCGGTCAAACCCGCGCGTGCCGGGAAGGAAGCCGAGCCGGGGCAATGGCTGACCGTCCACGGTGCAAATCTGCACAACCTGCGCGAAGTGACCGCGCGGATTCCGCTGGGCCGTCTGGTGGCTATCACGGGAGTGTCGGGGTCGGGCAAGTCCACACTGGCGCGCGATGTGCTGATGACAAACCTGCTTGACGCGGTAGGCCGCTCGGTAATGTCGTCGCCCGCCACGCGCCGGGCACGCGCCGCGGCGGAGAAAGCGGGCAAGCCCACCGCGACGAAGTCGCTCAGCGTGGAACATGCCTGGCACGGCTGCGAAGGCATCAGCGGATGGGAGTCGATCGATCGCGTGCTGGAAGTGGACCAGACCCCGATCGGCAAGACGCCGCGCTCGTGTCCGGCCACCTACATCGGCGTATGGGATGCGATCCGCAAGCTGTTCGCGGAAACGCTGGAGGCCAAGGCGCGCGGCTACAGTGCGTCGCGGTTCTCGTTCAATACCAGCGATGGCCGTTGCCCCGCATGCGAAGGGCAGGGTGTGCGCACCATCGGCATGAGCTTCCTGCCGGACGTGAAGGTGCCTTGCGATGTCTGTCATGGTCAGCGCTTCAATCCCGAAACGCTTGCGGTGACGTGGCGCGGCAAGAATATCGGCGATGTGCTGACGATGGAGATCGACGAAGCCGTGGAGTTTTTCTCGGCGATTACCCAGATCTCCCATCCGCTGCAACTGATGAAGGACGTCGGCCTGGGCTACCTGACATTGGGGCAGCCATCGCCGACGCTATCGGGCGGCGAGGCGCAGCGGATCAAGCTGGTGACCGAGCTGTCCAAGGTGCGCGATGACATCACGCGGCGTGGCCAGAAGGCGCCGCACACGCTATACGTGCTGGATGAACCGACGGTGGGTCTGCACATGGCCGATGTGGCGCGGCTGATTCGTGTGCTGCATCGGCTGACCGACGGCGGCCATAGCGTGGTGGTGATCGAACACGACCTGGACGTGATTGCCGAGGCGGACTGGATCATCGATCTCGGGCCGGAAGGCGGCGCTCAGGGCGGCACCATCGTCGGGGCGGCCGACCCCGAAGCCCTGTCGCGCATCAAGGCCAGCCACACCGGCGCCGCATTGGTGCCTGTGCTGTCCCGCACGGCGCCGGACGCGGCGCGCGCCACGGGCTGATCAGCGAGCCCGCGCGGGTTTCGATGCTGCCGGCGGCCTGGGACCCTCCAGTGCCGCCGCGCAGAAATCGATCAATTCCGCGACGGGCGGCTCGCTGCGGGTCCGTTTGCCGCGTTCGCGTACCCAATGCGCCAGCGAATAGACCACCGTGTCCATAAACCAGATCATGCGCAATTTCACGACGTCGCCCGGCACGTTCGGCAGCAAGGCGTAGAGGTGCTCGCGCACGCGATACAGCGCGGTCATGGCGGTCTTGTCGACCAGCCCCTTGTTGAGCAGAGCGGGGCTGAACGTGGTCTGCGCCAGCACCTGCAGGTAGTTGGTGCCCCAGTCGGTGTGTAGTACCACGTCGACCAGCGGCCGGACGGTGGCTTCCACCACGGCATGGACGTCGGCAGGCTGGCCGCGACCTTCCATTTCGTCCAGATAGCGGTGCCGGATCTCATTGACCTGATGCAGACGCCGGTTCAGCAGATGGCTGACCAACGCCTCGCGCGAGCCGAAGTGGTAGTGCAGGGCCGAGCGATTGCGCTGCCCGCTTTCCACCACGATCTGGCGTAGCGGCACCTGTTCCACTCCCTGTTCCGCGAACAACCGCTCGGCGATTTCCAGGATGCGCCGTGCGGTATCGGTCAGACCGTCGTGACCATCGGGGGCCGCCGCTTCGGCACTCGCCGTGCGACCGGTATCGGCGGCGGGAGCTCGACGAGACTTTTCTGGCGCGGGATTCCGTTGTTCGTCCGCGATCAGCGCGCGCGCTTGCTTGAGCTTCATGGCGTGTGGGCGTGCCTTGCAGGCTTGTCGTTATCAAAATGAAAGCCTCGCAAGGATACGGAAAAATCCGATGTCCTACATCTTTCCTGCATCGTATTTTCTTGAAATACGTGCTTTGTTGGGGAAAGTCCTAACTAACTGAACGCCTGGATGCCGTTAGCCTGCGGTCCATGTCAGATTAATACGCGGGATTAATTTGGCGTGACGTGATCGAAGACGATCGCATTCGGGCGCTGGATGGAGGAGACCACTGGCGCCACCAGCCACCACTTCTCGGAACCACAACAAATGAAGAAGACGCTGTTCGCTGCCATCGCCGGCGCACTGCTTGCGCCAGCCGCCTGGGCGCAATCGTCCGTGACGCTCTATGGCGTCGTTACCTCGAGCATCCAGTACGTCAACCACGTGCAGAACACCAGCAACGGTGTGCTGGCGCCGGGTAGCGGTTCGACGGTGTTCATGAACTCGTCGGGCATCGCGCAATCGCGTTTCGGCCTGCGCGGCATTGAAGGCCTCGGCGGCGGGCTGAAGAGCCTGTTCGTGCTGGAAAACCAGTTCAATACCGACGACGGCAAGATGGGCAACGGCGGGCTGCTGTTCGGCCGCCAGGCGTTCGTGGGCTTGCAGAACCAGTGGGGCAAGGTCACCTTTGGCCGCCAGTACACGTCCGCGTTCCTGACGATGGGCAGCTTCACGCCGGTGGCCTATGCGCCGGAGTTTGAGCCGGTTGTCGGTATCGCGGGGCCGAACTTCCGCGAGAACAACATGGTGCAGTACCAGGGCACGTTCGGCCCTATCACCGCGATGGCGCACTGGTCGTTCGGTGAGCGCTCGGGCACATTCGCGTCAGGCTCGGCCTACGGCGTGGGCGTGCAGTACAACAACGGACCGCTTGGGCTGGCAGCGGCCTATGACGAAGTAAAGTCGCTCAACGCCGCGCAGGCGACCGGGACATCGGGTTCGAACGACTATGGCCGCGACATGCGCGCCATGTTCGGCGGCAGCTACCGGCTGGGGCAGGTCAAGATGGTCGCGGGCTATCGCTGGGGCAATTCGGTCGCACCGTCCACCGGCACGCCGACGCTGCTGCCGCACCGCGACGATATGTACTGGGCGGGCGTGAGCTGGGACGCCACGGCCGCGCTGCGCCTGACGCTGGCCTATTACTACGATGACATCAAGGCCGCCCGCATCAACGGCGTCTCGACCAATCCGAAGAACCCGCAACAGTATCTGGCGCTGGCCGATTACAGCCTTTCCAAGCGAACCGATGTGTTTTTTGCGGTGAACTACGCGCGCAATGCGTCACTGAACTGGGACAACATCGCGTACCTGCCCAATGGGCAGTCCGTCGGCTATCTGCCATCGACATCGCAGGTTTACTACAAGACGCCTGATTCCAATAGCCAGCTTGGTATTTCGCTGGGCATGCGCCATATCTTCTGACGGGCACAGGGTCGCCCGGCATTTGCAACGCAAGCGAGGGGCCGGCGCGGACTCCACTACGCGCAGGCATTGCGGCGCCGCAGCCAAAGGGTTGCGGCGCCTTTTTTCATGGGGGCCGGCGGCCGTCTTTACGGAATATGCGCCGAAAGGTGAGTATCATCGACATCGGATTCCGAATGCACCACGAAGACGAGGGCCGATACACATGCAACGCAAGACATTCCGCAACCTGCAATGCCCGATTGCCCGCAGCCTGGAGCGCGTGGGCGAATGGTGGAGCATTCTGATTCTGCGCGATGCGTTCTACGGCACGAAGCGCTTTGACGAATTCCAGCGCAATCTCGATATCGCGCCGAACATGCTCACGCGGCGGCTCAATGGCCTGGTCGAGGAAGGCTTGCTGGAAAAGCGCCAATATTCCGAACGGCCGCCGCGATACGAATACGTGCTGACCGAGTGCGGGCGCGATTTTCGGCCCGTACTGCTGTCGCTGCTGGCCTGGGGCAACCGCAATTTCGCGCCCGAAGGCGCCAGCGTGCAGATCGTCGACCGCGAAACCGGCAAGATCGTGGAACCGATGCTGGTGGATGCCGCCAGCGGCGAGCCGCTGCAGATGGGCAAACGGCACGTGGTGCGCGCGGGGCCAGCGGCGGACGACCGCACGCGGGAGCGGTTGTCATCGGCGGCATCCCACATGACCAATCCCGCGCAGCCCAAGGTTCCAGCCGCCTGATAGTTGGCACCTGATGCCCTGGCCGCTGGCATATGGCGGCCGCACATCCTACTCTGGTGATTTTGCGAGACCTCACCTGCCCAGTAGGAGCCTGCCATGCCCGATTTCCGCCTGCCGCTGTCCGGCGACGTGATCCAGTCGATCAATCCGTGGAACTGGTTTGTCCGCAATGTCGGTGGCCAGTTCGGACTCATCAATATCAACCTGGGGCGCAGCACCAACCCCGAGCTCGAGGCACGCATCCTCGACGAGGTTGGCTCGTACGGCAATCAGCTTGGCAAGATCGGGGACGCGCTCGGCGTGCTGCTGGCACACGTCGATCGCAGCAAGCTGAGTGAGGCGGAAGCGTGCAAGATCGAGGAATTTGAGGCGCAACTGGCCGAAATTTCCCGAGTTAAAGCCAAGCGCGCGGCATTGCCGGCAGCGCCGTCGGGGGCGCAATAGAAGCGAAGCCAGCGTGGCAATCGACGGGAAAATCCGGCGACGGCAAAGTCCGGGCTTGATCCAGTCAGGTTGCTCCGGAAGCATTTCTGTCATAGAGTCCAAAGACCTGCAGCCCGTCCTCCGACGGTTTCCCGCCGACTCCGGATAGACCTGATGCCACGTTTTTCGATGCAAAATTCCGCCGTTACGGCCCTGGCTCTGGCCCTGACGCTGGCTGGCTGCGCCAGCTCGCCGATGCCGCCACCAGCGCCGCAACGCACGCCGCAAGCTCCCACCACAATCACGTCGCCACAAGGCGGTGTCAGCCGCGCCCAGCTCGATGCCGCCGGCAATGCCTGCGAAAAGCGGGTGGCCGACGCGGTCAAGATGCGTTATCCGCAACCGGGCAGCGTCATGATGATGCCGGACCGCGAACGGATCACCCAGCAAACCGCCAACCAGACGTCTATCAGCGGCGAAGGCACATTCGAGCCGGACGCCAGCGACGAAGCGATGGGATTCCGCTACACCTGCCTCTACAACTTCCGCACCCAGCGCGTAGATGACGTGCAGATGAAGTACGGCGCGCACTGAGCGTCGGCGCTCCCGCTTCCGTTTCCGTTTCATTCCATTTAAGTGATATTGGCCTGCGTTTCGAAAAGATCGCAGGCCAATCTCTGCTGTTCAGGCCGCTTTGCCCGCCACATCGGGCCATTCGCCGGCTGATTCCACCCCCGTTCCCCGAATTGCGGGCCAGCACGCGGCGGCGTTTTGTCGTATTGTCTCGATCTGGATGCTTGACGTTGCAATAATTGCCGCGTCATTTGCATCGCTCCCATGCGTACCAGCCGCCCCCGGATCGATATCGTGCAGAACCCCGCAAGCCAGGCCGCCGAAGGCGGCACGCCCGCCGCGACCGCGTCAGTCCCCCCTGCAGACAGCCCGATGACCCCGCGCGAAAAGCGCGCGATGGCCGCGATCATGATTGCGGTGTCACTGGCCACCCTCGACACGGCCATCGCCAACACCGCACTACCGAACATCGCCGCGGATCTGAACAGCACGCCCGCGGCATCGGTCTGGATCATCAACGCCTACCAGCTCGCGATGGTGGCCACGCTGCTGCCGTTTGCGGCGCTGGGCGGCGTGCTCGGCCATCGGCGCATCTACATGGGCGGCGTGGTCGTTTTCATCGTGTCGTCGGTCATCTGTGCGATGGCCTGGTCGCTGCCGTCCCTGGCGGCGGCGCGCCTGCTGCAGGGCATTGGCGCGGCGGCTGTGATGAGTGTGAACACCGCGCTGATCAGTGCCATTTTTCCGATTCATCGGCTGGGGCGGGGCGTTGGCCTTAACGCGCTGATCGTCGGTGTGTCATTCGCTGTGGGGCCGACCGTGGCGTCGGTCATTCTTTCCTTTGGGTCGTGGCCGTGGTTGTTTGCCGTGAACCTGCCGATCGGCCTGTTGGCGCTGTTCATGGCCTGGCCGTCGCTGCCGGAGACCAAACGCAGTCAGCACGGTTTCGACCCCGTGGCCGCGATCCTGAACGCCATCACCTTTGCCGCGCTGATCTTTGCGCTGGGCGAGGGCGTGCAGCGCGAGCCCACCGAGTATGTGGTGGCGGCGGCGGCCGTGTTCCTGATCGCGTTCGTGCTGCTGCTGCGCCGTGAGCGCGGACATCCGGCACCCATGCTGCCGGTGGACCTGCTCAAGCGCCCGATGTTTGCGTTGTCCACGGCCACTGCGGTATGTTCGTTTGCCGCCCAGGGTCTGGCGTTTGTGTCGCTGCCGTTCTACTTCGAGCACGTGCTGGGCCGCAATCCCGTGGAAACGGGCTTCCTGCTGACGCCGTGGTCGGCCGTGGTGGCGGTGATGGCGCCGATCGCTGGCCGGCTGTCCGACCGTTATCCACCCGGCCTGCTCGGTGGTATCGGCCTGGCGATCATGGCGGCGGGCATGGCGTCGTTGGCCATGATGCCGACCGATGCCAGCGTCCTGAACATCGGCATCCGCATGGCGATCTGTGGTGCAGGCTTCGGCTTCTTCCAGTCGCCCAACCTGAAGGCGCTGATGGCCAGCGCGCCGCGCGAGCGCGCGGGGGGTGCCAGCGGTGTGGTGGCGACGGCGCGTCTGCTGGGACAGGCCACGGGCGCGGCACTGGTCGCGCTGTCGTTTGGCCTGGCTGGCGCGCATGGCCCCACGCTGGCGCTCGGGCTTGGTGCAGGCTTTGCCGCCGCGGCGGCAGTGGCAAGCTGGCTGCGGCTCGTCACACCGCACAGCGCCGACAGTGCCGCGATGCAGGGCGCCGGCAAATCGTCATAGGCAAATCGCGCGCGCAATCCCTGCGCGCAGGTCTTGTAGAAACTGCATGGCGCCGGTGTCTCCGGCGCCATTTTTCATGGTGCCGGGCATCGGTATGAAACTTGCCCGCCTTGTTTGCATGGGGGCGTGTGACGCCCCGGCTTCACGGAGGCAAGGCAATGAACCGATCAGACGACTACGGCCGTCGCCGTAGGCCCGATCAGCAATACGGAGGCTATGAGGAGGGTTATGGCTACGTGCCTGGCGACGATCGACACTGGCGCCGCCGCGACCTTTCCGCAGGGCGTTATGGCAACGCAATCGAACGCTATCCTTACGACGCCAATGACGATGGCGGTTCACGGTGGCGAAACGAAGACCCAGGCAATCGTGGGGCATGGCGCCAGGGTCGAACCGCGCAGCTGAGCGGTGGCTGGCGCTCACGGGGCGCCGCCGTGTATTACCCCGGCCGCACAACCTATGACGAAGCGGTTGATGAAAGTTCGCCGCATAGCCCCGGCTACGTCAGTGCATATAGCAGCGGCTACGAGGATGGCTATGACGCGGGCGCGCGGGCATCCGGACGCCCGATGCCAGGGTCGGACGAGCGCTGGGCCGGCACGCGCGGCAACTATGAAACCGGGTATGAGGACTATGGCGTGGAATCGGGCCGCAATTTCCGGCAGCGCCCGCGCCTGGGCGAAGCGGTGGAGCGGCGCGGACCTTACGCGAACGGGCCGCGTCCAGCCGGGCCGAAGAACTACACGCGCTCGGATGAACGCATCCGGGAAGAGGTCTGCGAACGCCTGACCCATGCCCAGACGCTCGATGTCAGTGACATCACCGTCGCAGTTGCCGGTGGCGTGGTTACGCTGACCGGCACCGTCGACAACCGTCGCATGAAATACGAGGTCGAGGACATCGTCGATGACACGTACGGTGTCTCCGACGTGGTCAACCAGATCCACGTGCGCCCGTTTGGCGTGCTGGCTTCAGAATAAACGCGGCGCTCCCGGACCACCCGCCTGCGAAGCCCCGGCCATGCCGGGGCTTTTTGCTATGCACCGATCCGGTGTCGCTAGCGGTGCTAGTGGCGCTATCGGTGCTTTCGCCCCTACAGGTCCTTGGCGCTGGGCGGATTCTCCATCCGCTTGTCAGTCTGGTCGGCCCGGTCGACCGGCGTATCCGCGGGCAATTCCTCGGCGGCGCGGCGCACTTCTTCGAAAATCTCGTCCTCGGGGATCTCGTCCTCGGGTGGTTCATGGCGTGCGCGCGCAATGTCGCCGAGTTCCTTTTCGATATCGTCGGTCGCTTCTGAATCAAGGCTTGGGTCCAGCGTGCTAGGAATGCCTTGCGGTTCGTCCGTGTCGCTGGTCTCTGCCGTGTCGTCTGGCTGACTGTGTCGTTGGGTCTTGCTCATCGTGCCTCCTGTTGTCTGCGTACTCACCCAGGAAGGCGGCAAGTTGCGTGCCAGTGGCTGGCTATGACGCCAGATTTCCCCGCCGCCCGGAGCCGGCGCCTATAGTGGTTTCAGGGGACCGCCACAGTACAGCAGTCCGATCCACCCAAAGAGGCTGGAACGGGTATTGCTGCAGCAAGGGAAGCATCGTGCGAGGGAGATAACGATGAACCTGACCGCCGTCCTGGCTACGCTCAGCGTAGCGTCCTCAGTGGCCGTATCCTCCACGCCCGTTGAAAAGCAACTGCTGGCCATCAGCCCGCACGACTTTGCCCAGCAGTTCAATGTGGTGGCCCAGGAACTGGGTGCCAAGTTCACGTTGCCCGATTTCGCCGCCAAGCCCGGCTGGCATCGCGCCCATACCAGCGAAGGGGTGTCGGTGCTGGTGCGCGCCGCGCAAACTGGCTACGCGCTGGACGAGGTCATCGTGGTCTGCCGTGTGGTCGAGCAATGCATGACGACGATCCGCACGGCTGCCCGGGCCATCGATGCCACTGTCGATCCGAATCTGCTGCAATACTTTGTGGCCGCGCGCATCGCCGCGCAGCTTGGAGAGGTGGCGCTGGTGATGTCCGGGCTGGTTTATCTGGTGGTCAATCCCGATGACCAGGACTATGTGGCGCTGGTCATTCGCCCATACCTGCCGCAGCAGGAACTGACTGCGCGCCGTCAGGCCTAGTGAAGCGGCGGCACCATGCGCCGCGCGCCCGTGCCCGCCGCGCGGGCCGGCGCGAATTCCGTCGCCCGTTGCTCCAGCAGGCGCTGCAGTTCTGAAGCGCCACGGTAGTAATGCGCCAGCAGCAGACGCAGTTCCGCATCGGGGAGAGGTTCGCGCAACAGTTCGCCGTAGGCCGCTGCAGCGCGGCCTGCCTGTTGCGCGGCATGGCGTAGCAGCGGCAGTTCGCCCACCTCGGCGGGCGGCGGCACGTGGGGCGGCTCACGACGCCCGCCCAGTGCCGGCGACTGGCCCTGGCCGCCATCGCCAGCCGCATCCGCGCGGGATGCCAGTTCGACGGCCGCGCAGCGCTGCATGTTGGCACGGTGCGAAAGCACGGCCCGTATTTGGGGATCCGACGCGGCTGCTGCCACGGCCGACAGCGCTTCCGCACACTGCATGGCGTGGCGGCTGAGCCGCGCCAGCGTGGTGGTCAGTGCGTCCATGTACGTCTCCGGTTCATGCATTCAATGTAGGCGACCCACGCGGCGAGGCGGGGCAATCAGACCCGTGCGCGATCTGAAAATCTTGCAGACCGGAAGACAAACAAGCAAAAAACACGCCGCATGAAGCCGGCTGGCTTGCGTGCGGCGCGCCGCGCGCGGACCTCCGATGCGGGGGAGGCACCGTGAAAAGGCAGGTCCGCTTGCGTGGCTGTGACTGAAGCGCCTTACGGCCGCGTCTTACGGTTTTGGCAACGTCGGCAGGATTTATATGGTCATGTAAATCAGACCGCTGGGAGGCCCAGTGCGGTCCACGTCGGGCGTGCGCGCCGTGGCGCGCCGCGCGCATCCCGGGCCCCCCCATCCGGGTGCGGTATGGAATTTGCGTCGCTCCATCTGTATTGACCCATGAACTGGAGACGCTCATGAACCAGGGGAACAACAGGGGCAGTGGCTCCGACGACCGCTTTGGCAACTACGGCACGGAAAGCGACGATCGTGAGGACCGTGACGAACGTCGCACGCAAGGTAGCCGTCAGCGCCAGCAGGAAGCCTATAGCGGCGGTGACTGGCTTACGCACCGGCAGCAGGGCAGCGGCGATTGGCAGGGGCACGGTGCCTCGCAGCCCGGCGCGGGAAGCGACTGGCAAGGCAGCAGTGGCCAGCAGCCTGGCGGTAGCGCCTGGCGCGGGCAACGCTCGTCGGGCACGTCGAGCGTGTCTTCGTCCAGTGGGTCCAGTGGATATGGTGGCTACGAAAGCCAGAGCAGGCGCGGCGACGAGAGCTTTGGAGAAGGCCGCTACGGTGAGTATGGCGAGGGCCGCCAAGCCCAGCCGTATGGCCGGGATACCAGCGAGCGCTATCCGCCGCAAGGGCGTCAGGAGCGCGAGCGTTGGGGCGATTGGCATCAGGAAGGTCGCGCGGGGCGCGGCAGCGAGTGGTCGAGTCAGCAAGGCAGTCAGCGCGACGAATGGGCGCAGGGCCGTGGAGGCTGGGACCGGCCGGCACGGGGCGGCCAGAGCCCGCAGCAAGGCAGTTGGCAGCGCGGACGGGAGTCGCAGGGCCGTGAGTCGGGTGGCCGCCAGTCGTGGGCTAATCGACCATCGTGGGGCAACGATTGGGAAGGGCCGGCCGGCTCCGAGGCCGACATGCGCACGCACTATCGCGGCGGCTACGGTGTGTCGGACTACGGTGCGAACGAACCGCCCGCGGGCCAGAGCTATCGCAGCTGGCAGCGCCGCGCCGCATCCGACTGGCTCGATGAACATGAACGGCGCGAGCGACCCGCGGCCGGCTCGGGCATCGCCAGCCGCACCGGTGCCGGAGGATATGACCCGGACGAACGCGCGTACGAACACTTCACCGGCGCCAGCGAGCGCAGCGACCTGAATCGTGACCTGAACCGAGGTTACGGTGGCGCGGGCGGCTCCGCCTCGGCGCGCCGTGCGCAACGTGCCGGCCCCAAGGGTTATCAGCGTTCGGACGAACGCATTCGCGAAGACCTGTGCGAGCGTCTGGCGATGAGCAGCCGGGTCGATGTGCGCGAAGTGGAGGTGTCCGTTTCCAATGGCGTGGTGACGCTAAGCGGCACCGTGCAGGACCGCCAGCAGAAATACCGCATCGAAGACATGACCGACGACGTCTTTGGCGTAAAGGACGTGCACAACCAGATTCGCGTCGCCCGCGAATCGCGCGAATTGCGCGAATCCGGATCAAGCAGTGGCCGTGCTGGCGCCAGCGGTTTGTCGCAAAGTCCGTCCGGCCAGGCCAGCAGCACACCATCCAGCGCTGCGGGCAGCCCAAGCAGCACGGGCAGCCTGGGCAGCGGCCTGTCGTCCGGCAGCTATGGCAGCGGCACTACCCCTGGCAGGACAGGGAGCTGACGCCATTTTCGTCCGCATCGGCGCCGCAGTTCGGTAGCTGTCGCGCCGATGCACGTGCTCAGCACGCGCATCCGCTAATTGCCCATTCCAACAAGGAGATGCTCATGCCTTTCGCCTACGCAGGTACCCGACGCCGTCGCAACCGAGATAGACGGCGTACCCACGACTCACAGGAAACCAGCACGGCACAGCAGGAAAGGGAAAGCACGCGTCCGGCGGACGCCAGGGAAGAGCGCGACCCGATGGCCGCGCGCCGTGCCTCCGATGAGGAGCGAGCGAACGACCGTAAGACCGGGCGTGGAGAGATGTCGTCGGGAGCGGGCGGCGAGGAGTCGCTGGACCCCGGCGGCCGAGACCCCGACGCGCCACCGGTCGACAACCGTTCTTGAAGGTTGAAAACCTTCATACGGTTGCCGCTTTCCGCTTGTGCGTGACGGTGCCGCTTATTCCGGCAGGACCGCGATGGCTTCGATCTCGAACAGCATGCCGTCCAGCGCCAGGCGGGGCACCGGTATGAGCGTGCAAGCCGGCGCCGGCCACTCGCCCAGCAGCGCCTGCCAGGCACGGCTGAAAATCGCCAGTCGTTCCATCGAGTGGTCGACGATCAGCACTGTCACCTTGGCCACGTCTGGAATGTCGGCGCCGGCCGCCTGCAAGGCGACCCGCAGGTTGGCCAATGCCTGCGTCACCTGGGCGGAAAAGTCGGCGCGGAGTCCGCCGCACATATCCTCGCCACCCTGGCCCGCGGCGAAGACGATCTTCGCCGGCCGGTTGGCGACGGCCACGTGGGAATACCCATTGAGCTTGGGGTCGTAGAGGTCGGGCGGATTCATGAACTGCAGGTAGGGGGCGCGGGGCGATTCAAGCAGCATGGCGGGGTCCTGAGTGAAAGTCGCGCAAGTATCAGACCTCAAGTGCACTTGAGGTCAAGCACGAGTGCGATACCATTGCGTGAATCAGGGCTTTCCCGCCGACCAGCACGAAACAGATGCCAAAGATCACCACTCCGGCCGCCGCCTCGGCCAAGGGTTCGGGTACCGCTTCCGGCCGTCCCGCGCGTACCTTGCGCGCACGCGATCCGTTGACGATCGGCGAGGTGGCCGAACGCAGCGGCATCGCCGTATCCGCATTGCATTTCTATGAATCGAAGGGGCTGATTTCCAGCTCGCGCAGCGCGGGCAACCAGCGGCGTTATCCGCGTGGCATCCTGCGCCGGCTGGCCGTGATCCGTGTGGCGCAGCGCATGGGCTTGCCGTTGTCGACGATCGCCGAAGCGTTCGAACGGCTACCGAGCAACAAGGCGCCTACCGTGGCGGACTGGCGCCGGCTGTCCGCCGCATGGCGCGACGATCTGAACGCGCGAATTCACACGCTGATCATGCTGCGCGACCAGATCGACGGATGCATCGGCTGCGGCTGTCTCTCGCTGAAGGCGTGTCCGCTGCGTAATCCGCAGGACGTGCTGGCGCAACAGGGGCCAGGCGCCCATGTCGAAGAAGGCGCTTGCCCGCATCGGCCCAAGCGCTGATGCCGCCGCGCCGGTGCAACGCCGACCGTGACAACACAACAACTCAGTGCATTCTGAAAAAGGCGGTTGGCGGTTAGCGTCCATGATTCAGCCTGTTCGCAACCACTGCTAACAAGGAGCAGATCATGAACACACTGAAGAAGATGCTGATTGGCGCCGCTATCGTGGCCGTTCCCGCACTGTCGTTTGCCCAGAGCGTACAGACCGCCCAGGCGCCCGTGACACGCGCCGAGGTTCGGGCAGACCTGATCGCCGTGGAAAAGGCCGGCTATCATCCGGGCCGCAATGATGACGACTATCCGGTCGACATCCAGACCGCCGAGGCCAAGGTGGCGGCCGAGCAGGCCATGCAGCAGCCGGGGCAGACGGTCAAGCCGGTGGTAAAGGCGTCGATGCACGCCGCCAACTCGGTGCCGCGCATCGATTTGCCGCGCAGCCCTTTTTATGATGGGGCCTGATGGGCTGGAGCGGTTTGCCATGAACCCGCCGCGCGCCCTGAGCCTGGCCACCGCCGATGCGGCGGCCAGGCTTTCCGCGGCTACTGATTCTTCATTGCCTCCGCCAGCCGCGCGATGATCTCGCCCTCGCTCTTGAAGGCCTTCTGCGCATAGGCGGCATATTGCTCGGGCCCCATGTAGTTGGTGACCATGCCGTACTGGCGCGTCACGTTCAGGAACTTCGGGTCCTTGAGCGCATTGCGGAATGCCTCGTCGAGGCGTTTCACCACGGCGGGTTTCATGTTCGCCGGGCCGATGATGCCGAACGGCGAATTCGACCATACGGGATAGCCGATCTCCTTCAGCGTCGGAGCATTCGGAAAGTCGGCGGCGCGTTTTTCAGATAGCGTCGCCAGCACGCGCATCTGTCCATTCTGCACATACGGCAGCAGCGTATTCGACAGCACGGCCACATCGGAGGAGCCGCTCAGCAGCGCCGTGATGGCTTCCGCGTCGCCCTTGTACGGTACGTGCGTCCAGTTCGATTGCGACACGCGCGCCAGCTCCGAAATCGTCAGATGCTGGCTGCCGTAGATGCCGGTGGTGCCGTAGCTGATGCCTTTCTTGTCGGCCTTGGCGTCGGCGATCAGCTCCTGCATGGTCTGCCACTTCGCATCTTTCTTCACCGCGACCGCGAAGTTGTAGTCCGCGATCATCGAGATGTAAGTCAGGTCCTTGGCCGGGTCATAGCGCATCTTCTGCACATGCGGCAGCCGGAAGATCACCACGGGTGCCATGCTGAGCGTGTAGCCGTCCGCCTCCGTCGTGACCATCTGCGTGGCACCGAGCGTGCCGCTGACGCCGGGCTTGTTTTCCACGACGATCGACTGGCCCAGCTCGCGCCCCGCGGCATCCGCCAGTGCGCGCGTTACCTGGTCGGTCACGCCGCCCGCGCCATAGGGAACGATCAGCCGGATCGGACGGGTAGGGAATTCATCGGCAGCCAGTGCGTGCGTGCCGAGCGATGCGGCCAGCGAAAGGCCGGATACGGCCAGCGCGGCGCGGAAGAAGCGACGTCTTTGCATGAGGTTGTCTCCTGATTGTCTGCCGGATCTGTCATGTCCGGTCTGCGAGGTTGTTTGCGCAGTATGACAATGCAGGAGACGGCCCGCTATCGGGCTTTCGCGCATAGGCGCGGCATATCCACCGATTTCATCGCCCGCATGCGCAGAATGCATGCGGGCGTGGCGGCTCAGCGGTTCACGATCACGCGCGAACGGATGAAGGCGTCATGCTGCATCAGCTTTTCGGCCCAGCCGGCCGGCGGCACCAGACTGATATCGGTGATTACGTAGCCGATGTCGCCTTCGGTTTGCAGTTGCTGCGCTTCGATATTGGCGCCGATTTCGGCCAGCGCCTGGTTCAGGTGCGACAGCGTGCCGGGCCGGTTGTAGTGGATGTTCAGCACCCGCGCCGGCGAATCCAGCGGATTGGGCTGGATCTGTGGCAGATTCACCGCCCCGATCGTGGCGCCGGTTTCCAGGAAATTAGCCAGCTTGGTGGCCACTTCCACGCCGATGTTCTCCTGGGCCTCCTCCGTGCTGCCGCCCACGTGCGGGGTCAGGATCACGTTGGGCTTGCCCTGCAGCGGCGTGACGAACGGATCGGTATTGCTGCGCGGTTCTTCCGGGAATACGTCGATGGCCGCGCCGGCAATGTGGCCGGTGTCCAGCAGCTTGGCCAGCGCGTCGATGTCGACCACCGTGCCGCGCGATGCATTGAGCAGGATGCTGCCCGGCCGCATGGCCGCCAGTGCCTTGGCGTTGAGCAGGTTGCGCGTCTGCGGCGTGGCAGGTACGTGCAGGGTCACCACATCGGCCGCGGCCAGCGCATCTTCCAGCGAATGCATCGGCACCGCGCCGCCAATCGATAGTCGCGGGCGGATGTCATAGAACACCACGCGCATGCCCATCGCCTCGGCCAGGATGCCCACCTGCGCGCCGATATTGCCGTAGCCGATCACGGCCACGGTCTTGCCGCGGATCTCGAACGACCCCTTTGCCGATTTTTGCCACTCGCCCTGATGCGCCGCGCGGCTTTTTTCCGGAATCCGGCGCATCAGCATGATGGTCTGGCCAATCACCAGTTCCGCGACGGAGCGCGTATTCGAGAACGGCGCATTGAACACGGGAATGCCGGCGTGGGCGGCGGCGCCAAGATCCACCTGCGAGGTGCCGATGCAGAAGCAGCCCACCGTCAGCAGGCGCTGGGCATTGGCAAAGTGTTCGGCGGTCAGGTGGGTGGCCGAGCGGATACCAAGCAGGTCGTGATCGCGGACGGCGGCCAGCAGGGCATCGCCAGCCAGCGCCTTGGATTGCGTGGCGATGTCGATCTGATGGCGGCCCAGCAGTTGCTGGCCGCTGGCGTGGATGTTTTCGAGTAGGAGAGCGCTTGCCATGAGAGTCGGGCGTGCTTCAGGAGAGTTGAGAAGGCATATCAGGCGTCCTGTCCCGGACGCGCACAAACAGACAATAGCACCGACCCTTTCCCGTGATGGTGTTGTGGGCAAGGCATGCCGCGCCTTGATGTCATCGTACAAGTGCTTGTCACTACGCCAAAAATCTCATAGGATGTCGGACAACTATAAGGGGTCGATACGGCCCGCCACCATCCAATGAGGAGACATCATGGAATCGAACAAGACCGGCATTGACGCCCGGCGTCGCCAGTTGCTCAAGACGGGCGCGGCCTTAGGCGCGGCGGCGGCCAGCGGCCAGGCCCTGGCGCAGGCGTTTGAATTCAAGCCCGCGCAGCGCTATCCCGATCCCGCGGTCGAAATCCTGGACCCGAGCTTTGGCAAGTACCGGCTGTTCAGTTCCACGGTGGAGCAGGTGGCCACTGGATTCCGCTGGGTGGAAGGGCCGGTGTATTTTGCCGACGGCCGCTACCTGCTGTTTTCGGACATCCCGAACAACCGCATCATCAAGTTCGATGAAACGTCGAACCAGTGGAGCGTGTTCCGTTCCCCGGCCAATTTCACCAATGGCCATTGCCGCGACCGGCAGGGCCGTCTGATCAGCTGCGAACATCTGACGCGCCGCGTGACGCGGACCGAGTACGACGGTTCGATCACGGTGCTGGCCGACCGTTATCAAGGCAAGCGTTTCAATTCGCCCAACGACATCGTGTGCAAGTCCGACGGCTCGCTCTGGTTCACGGACCCGCCTTTCGGCATCGCCGGCGACTGGGAAGGCGACAAGGCTCCGTCCGAGCTGCCGCACGCCGTCTACCGGATCGACCCCAAAGACAATAGCGTGACGCAGGTCATCGCCGACCTCAATGGTCCCAACGGCCTGGCATTCTCGCCGGATGAAAAGAAGCTATACGTCATCGAATCGCGCGCCCAGCCATACCGCGTGATGTGGGCCTACGACGTGGGCGCCGACGGCCAGCTCGGCAACAAGACCAAGCTGATCGATGCCGGCGGCCCCGGCGCGCTCGATGGCTTCAAGGTCGACGTCGACGGCAATATCTGGGCCGGCTGGGGCAGCAGCGGCGCGCCTGGCGCCGATCCGTCGAAGCTCGACGGTGTGCGCGTGTTCAATCCGCAAGGCAAGGCCATCGGCCAGATCCACCTGCCCGAGCGCTGCCCGAACCTCTGCTTTGGCGGCCCGAAGCGCAACCGGCTTTATATGGCCAGCAGCCACTCGGTCTACGCGCTCTATGTGGAGACCCGCGGCGCGGTATGAACGGCGCGGACGCGCCGCCGCCCAACGGCGAATGAAAGCCCCCGAGGCCAGGCGGTCTCGGGGGCTTTTTTATGGTTCAACGAGGAATTCCGGGGAAGGCAGCCTTGATCTTCAGGAAGAAGTATTCCTCGTCGCGGTAGCCGTAGGCCCTACGCTTGATGACCTTGATGGTGTTGTTGATGCCCTCTACGACGCTCGTGTTCAGCGGGTGCCGGCATCGGGCGATGATGCCGTGCCAATAGGCTTTCAGGCGCTGGGCGAACAGTTCGAGAGCCGGAATCCGGCTCTGGCTTGCCTGTTCACACCAATGCTCCCACGCCTTTTGCGCCCATCCCGGGCGGCGGTAGAACCACAGCCGCTTGAGCTCGTCTCTCAGGATGTAGACCGTCAGCAACGGCTGATTGGCCTGCAGCACCTCGTTCAGATGCACGGCTTGAGGGTCGCTCAGGTTCTCCTTGTTGCGCAGCAGTAGCCAGCGCGTGGACTTGAGTACCCGTCTGGCCGGACGGTCGTGCCGCAGGCGGTTGGCCTGATCTACACGGACCCGGTCGATCACCTCGCGCCCGTACTTGGCCACGACGTGGAAGAGGTCGAAGACCACCTCAGCCTGCGGGCAATGCTCGCGGATCTCCAGTTCATAGGCGGTCGTCATGTCGATGGCAACGGCCTCGATGCGCTCTGCCGCGCCTGCCGGGAGTTGCGCAAAGAAGGCGCGCGCCGTCTCGCGCGAGCGGCCCTGACCGATCCAGAGCACTTGCCGCCCAATCGGATCGACCACCACCGTCGCATAGCGATGGCCCTTGTGCAGCGCGAATTCGTCCATGGCCAGGTAGCGGATGCTGGACCAGTCCGGCTCGACGACTGCCTCGCGCAGGCGCGCCTTGTCGATCGTCTTGACGGTATGCCAGCCCAGGTCATAGAAAGCCGCCACGGCCTGCACCGTGCAGTGACGCAGCAACTGCCCGCAGGCCTGCGCCAGCCTGGCTGTGACACGCTGGTAGCGCCCAAGCCATTCGAGCCGCTCGAGTCGCGGCCCCCCGCATTGATCGCACCAGACGCGCCTGCGGGGGACATGCAGCACCACCCGGTACTCGAACAGCGGAAGATCGCGCACGCGCCGCACCACCGTTTCATGGACCTGCCGGCACTTCGATCCGCATTCCTCGCAGTACATGACCTTGCTGACTGGCTTCAAGTACAGCGCCAGCGTACGGCTCTCCCCTTCAGGCCATACCACCCGATCCAGCCTGTAGCCATCCCAGCAGCCCAAGGCCTGCAGCGTCTTCCGATCCAGCATCCCGTTCCTCAACAGCCGTCTTAACGGCCATTAGGATACGGAATGTGGCAATTCAGTCCCCGGAATTCTCCGAAGAACC
>NZ_JBYOJV010000026.1:0-71228 GCF_057798835.1 Cupriavidus sp. 291-E7 | reverse complement strand
TGAACTGCACCCCAGAAGTTGGACATCCATCCAACCTTTGGGGTGTTTTTCATGGCGAAGTACGATGAGCAATTCAAGCTCAGAGTGGTAAGGCAGTACCTGGCCGGTCGAGCCGGCTTCAACGCAATCGCAGCCGAGCATGGTATTGGCCATAGTCTGGTGGAGCGTTGGGTGGCCAGCTACCGACAGCATGGCCGAGACGGGCTGCGCAAAAAATTCAGCCACTACAGCGCCGAATTCAGATTGGCGGTGCTGCGGCGCATGTGGCGAGATGGTTTGTCGATCGGACAGACGGCCGCTTTGTTCGACATTCGCAGCCCTGGCTGCATTGGGGTCTGGGAGCGCCGCTATCATAGTGGCGGTATGGATGCCCTGTCGCCCCGACCTCGCGGGCGCCCCAAGACGATGCCACAAGCCACGCCTCGCAAGCCTGCAACCGACACCCCAGTCCCCGACGACGAGCGCTCCCGCAAGGACTTGCTCAAGGAGATCGAGAACCTGCGCGCGGAGGTGGCGTATCTAAAAAAGCTCGACGCCTTGGTTCAAGCGAACAAGACATCTGCGCAACCCAAAAAGCGCAAATAGTGCTTGAGCTGAGGCAGCAGTATCCATTGGTCGGCTTACTGAAGGCGGCGGGGCTGGCGCGCAGCACGTTTTACTACCAGCAGGCGGTGCTCCAGGCCCAAGACAAGTATGCGGGCCTGAAAGCGCGCATTCGCGACCTCTTCGACCGACACATGGGCCGTTATGGCTACCGCCGCATCACAGCAGCAATCCGGCAAAGCGGCATGATCGTCAACCACAAGACGGTCCAGCGCCTCATGAGCGAGATGGGACTGAAGTCGTTGGTACGGCCAAAGAAATACCGATCCTACAAGGGCACGGTAGGCCGTGTCGCGCCCAACGTTCTGCAACGGCAGTTCCGGGCCAGGCGTCCGAATCAGAAGTGGGTAACCGACGTGACCGAATTCAACGTGGCTGGCGAGAAACTGTACCTCTCCCCGGTGCTGGACCTGTATAACGGCGAAATCATCGCCTACGAGACCGCCCACAGGCCGGCCTTCGAGATGGTGAGCAGCATGCTGAAGAAAGCGTTCCGGCGCCTATGTCCGCAGGACCGGCCGGTCCTGCATTCCGACCAAGGCTGGCAGTACCAGATGCCGGCCTACCAGCGGATGCTCAAGCAGCGCAATATCCGTCCCAGCATGTCACGCAAGGGCAATTGCCTTGACAACGCCGTTATGGAAAGCTTCTTCGGGACCCTGAAGTCCGAGTTCTTCTACCTGAACAAGTTCGCCAGCGTCGAGGAGCTACAGCAAGGCCTGCGCCAATACATTCACTACTACAATCACGACCGCATCAAGCTCAAACTAAAAGGGCTGAGTCCCGTGAAGTACAGAACTCAGCCCTTGGCGGCCTAAGTTACCCGTCCAACTTTACGGGGTCCGTTCATAAAGGCGCCCGTTTTTTTTTGGCTCGCTGGCGCCCATTCCAAGGAACGCGCGCTTTTATCGCTATTCGCCCCCGGTGGTCAAGACAGCAACAATAGGGACAATCCTGAGCGTTGTTTGAAATCAAGCGAGTGCGACTCGCACACCACGCAGACATAGTCGTTTTACGATTTTCGCTCTTGCTGCCGTATGATCTGACCTATGCGGATTGATTGCTAAGTAGTACTACGCAGCCGCACCAGAACGATAGATAAGACGAATCGTGCCAACAGAGCACGCCGTATAAAGCATGAACGGGAATGCAGTCCGGGTATCGCGGGCGGCCAATGCACACATGAACTCGCTGCCAGCACGGGTAATCAATGGATCCTGACACCAAAGACACGCCACCAACGGGCGTCGGTGGCAACGGGTCCCCTGCCGACGCGCCATCCACGGCCATCCAGCCAGTGGCCTTTCTGGCCGCCCTGGAGGAGCATCGCGCGCACTTCAGCCCAGCGCATCTGCTGGCCGTCCTGGTCATCCGGCTCGATCGGTTTTCGCACGCCTGCGACGGCATCGGGCCGCAACGCGCGCACGCGCTGCGTGCCGAGGTCAAATCCCGCGTCATGGCGCTGGCATCGATGCCAGTCGCCATGCAGTGGCTGAGCCCAGCCGATCTTGGTGTGGCCTGCGTGCTGCCTGAGGACGCCGAAGACGCGCATGCGCTGAGCGAAGCAATTGCCGCCGATCTCAACCGACCGTTTCGGATTGGCGGATTCGAGTTGTTTCTGTCATGCAGCATCGGCAGCGCGGTGGATCAACCCGACACAGGGGCCGAACGCCTGCTGCAACAGGCGTTCGACGCGATGTTGCAGGTGAACCGGCGCGGGGGCGCGGGAATCGGCTCCGCCACTCGCCCGGCCACGCCCCGCATCGCGACTTTGCTGGCGGCATTACCGAGTGCCATCGATCGTGGCGAGTTGAGCCTTCAACTGCAGCCGCGTGCATCGGTAGCGACGGCACAAATCACCGCGTACACGGTGCGGCTGCGGTGGCAGCATCCGGTGCTGGGCCGCGTTGCACCGCAAGACTTCCTGCCTGTCGCGGAATCCCTGGGCCTGATGAACGCCATCGGTAGCTGGACGCTGCAACAGCTACTGCAACTGCACCGGGACACCGCCCCACTCGGCCCGGTGCAGTTCACGCTGCTGGCCACGAGTTCGCAAATGCAGGCCGATGACACGATCTGCATGTTGCGCCGCGCCATCGATGCCCATCACATTGCCCCAGGCCAGATCTGCGTGGAGGTACCGGTGGAAATCGTGCCAAACGGCGCAGAATCCACGGACAAGGCCAGGCGCCTGCGTGAAGGCGGCGTGGGCATCGCGCTGGCGGACTTCACCGATTCGGAACACAGCCGGCAAACGCTGTCGCTGGTGCAGCCCGACATGGTCACACTCGATGCCCGCCACCTTGGTCATGCCAGCCAGCAACCGGGCATGGCGGCCAATCTGCAACGGGCCTGCGAATGGGCCAAGGCACGCGGTGTGGCCGTATGCGCCAAGGGTGTGGAAACAACGGCGCAGCTCGACGTAGTGCGCAGCTGGGGTTGCGACAGCGTTCAGGGCTTCCTGCTGGCCCAGCCATTCCCCGCGGCGTGGCTGATGCAAACACACGGCGCGATCGCCGCACGCGCACGCATGTTGCTCGGTTCGTAGTCGTGAGAAATATCTGACACCATCCGGCCAGCGCGTCTGTCAGACACTTTCCTAATTACCAATAGGCACACATCCTGCATCGAGGATGAATGGGGCGACGTTAAAATGTGCCCACTTCTTACTATCCCTGAAAGGAGCCTCTGATGAAAAAAGGATGGATCTGGTGTGTACTGGTTGCGTCGCTGCTGGCCGGCTGCAACACGATGTCCGGTCTGGGTCAGGACGTGCAGAAGGGTGGGCAGAAACTTGAGAATTCGGCTGAGAAATCGAAGTAACGCGCAGCCGATGTGAGACGAAAAAAGGGCGCCAAGAGCGCCCTTTTTCTTTCCATCCGGCATGTCATTCAGACTGCCGTTGTAACTCTTACCGAACCACTCACTTGCGGAGCTGAGCGGCCTCTTCGGCAAGTTTGCGAATACGCGTCCAATCTTTGGCCGCCACCGCATCCTTGGGCACAACCCACGAGCCGCCCACGCACACCACGTTAGGCAGTGCCAGATAGTTGGCGGCCTTGGCCAGGTCGATACCACCGGTCGGGCAGAACTTCAGCTGCGACAGCGGGCCGTGCAGCGATTTCAGCATCGGCACGCCCCCGGCCGCTTCAGCGGGGAAGAACTTCAGAAACGAGAAACCGCATTCCAGCGCGAACATTGCTTCGCTGGCCGTGGCCACGCCAGGCAACAGCGAGACGCCCGCGCTCTGCGCCCCATCGGCCAGCTTCTGGGTCAGCCCCGGCGACACCGCAAACTGCGCACCGACGTCGCGTACCGCACGCAGCTGCTCGACGTTCAGCACCGTGCCCGCGCCGACCACGGCCTGCGGCAGCGCCTTGGCCACCGCTTCCATCGCCTGCAGCGCCACCGGCGTGCGCAACGTGATTTCCAGCATCGGCAGGCCGCCTTCGACCAATGCCTCGCTAATATGCAGCGCGTCGTCCACCGAGTGATATTCGAGCACCGGAATCACCGGCACGTTGGTCAGGCGTTCGATCAGCGGAGAAGGTTGGATTTGCATGGCAGTATTCAGAAGGTTCATTGTCCCGAGCCGGTGGGACATTCAATGGTCCGTCGCGGCTCAGCACGTCAATGGTTCGGCGGTTCAGGCAATCACCGAAACGCCGCGCTCCAGTCGGGCCAGCACGGTTTCGGCGGTGGGAATGGGCGCCACGGCGCCATAGCCGGTGGTCGACAAGGCTGCCGCCACATTGGCATAGCGCGCCGCCTCGAACGGATCGGCGCCCGCCGCCAGCCGCGCGATAAAGCTGCCCCCGAAACAGTCGCCAGCGCCTGTGGCATCGATGGGACGCACCGGATACGGCGCCACCAGCGTGCGCGATTCCGGCGTCGCCACGTAACTGCCCTCTTCGCCCAGCTTCAGCGCGACGATCTTCACGCCGCATTCGAGCAAGTGGTCGACGATGGCATCGCGGTCATCGAGGCCGGTCAGCACGGTGATGTCGTCCCAGCTCGGCAGGCAGATATCGGTCAGCGAGAACGCTTCGCGCATGATGCCGCGCGCGCGTGCCAGCGACCACAGCCGCAGGCGCAGATTGGTATCGAGCGAGACCTGCACGCCGGCCTTGCGCGCATGCTCCATTGCGGCCAGCCCCGCATCGCACGCCGACGTGCTGATGGCCAGGCTGATGCCCGACAGATGCAGATAACTCGCCTGCGCAATGGCGGCCAGCGGAAGTTGCTCGTGGTGATAGCGGCTGGCCGCCGAGCCTTCGCGCAGGTAATCGAAGCGGTGGCCGTGATTGTCGTGCGAAACGAAGTAGACGCCGGTTGGCGCCGCGGCGTTGACGCTGACGTGGCGCGTATCCACGCGCTCCCGCGTCCATAGCGCAAGCAGCCGTTCGCCAAAACTGTCGGCACCCACCGCGCTGATGTAGCCGGTGCTCGCACCCTGGCGTGCCGCGGCAATCGCAAAGTTGGACGTGTCGCCGCCAAAACCCTGCAGGTAACGGGTCGGATCGTCGGGCTGCTGGTTGAATTCCACCAGCGGTTCGCCGTAAGCAAGAATGTCGATACTCATGAACGCGTGCCTCTCTGTGTGTCTCAGAAGAAGGTCTGCACGATGTCGATGACGCGCAACTGGCCATCCAGCACGGGGATGTGGCGCCACTTGTCGAACGTCAGGCATGGATGCGAGATATCGAAAGCAATCATATCGCCGACACGAATATCATCGCCAGCTTCGATTTCCAGATACGCATGCTGGTCCATCATGCCGGTCACCTTCCAGTTGGCCGGCACCGCCATCGGGGCATCGGCTCCGGGGCGGTAGATCTGCGCCGGAATCGGCATCCCGGCATCGAACGCGGCATCGCGCTTGCCCATGCCGATGATGGCGCGCCGGTCTTCCGGGATTGACTGCACATAGGCCCATAGCTGCAGCGCGGGCAACAGCCCTTCACGCATCTTTTGCGCCACCGGGTTGTTGGCCAGGATACGCTGCTGCGCCGCGCGATAGACGCCGACGTCGTGGGTCAGGTAACAGCCCGGACGCAGCACGATGTCGATCGGGGCGCCGATATCGGTGCGCGAAAACTCCTCGGCCACCACGTCGTACCAGGCCGAGCCGGCCCCCGACATCACGACGGGACTACGCCCGAAGCGGCCGGCCGCCGCCAGCTCTCGCGTAACGGCCACCGTGCGCTGCAGGAACCTGCGGATATCGGCCTCCTCCTGCAGCACACCCTCGTAGATTTCCACCCCCGCCAGTGTCAGGGCATCGGGCCAGCGCGACAGGGCTTCCAGCACGGCGGCCTGCTGCGCGGCATCGCGTACGCCAGTGCGGCCGCCCTCCACGCCCAGTTCCAGCAATACCTGCAGCTTCTGCCCACGCGCCTGAAAGAACGCGCCCAACTGGTCGACCAGCGCTGCCGAATCCACCAGCGTGAAGAATTCGAAGCCGGGGTCGCGCAGCAGATCCGCGACGATCTCCATGTTGCGACGTCCCACCAGCTGGTTGGCCATCAGCACGCGCTTGACCCCGTGAGCGGCGGCGGCGGCGGTCTGCTGCGCCGTGGCAAGCGTGATACCCCACGCGCCTTCCGCCAGTTGCCGCGCAAACAGCTTGGGCGCCATCGTCGTCTTGCCGTGCGGCGCAAGCTGCACGCCATATTCACCCATGAACTTGCGCATCCACTGGAGGTTGTGAACGAGCTTGTCCTCGTAGAGCACGGCAGCCGGCAGGCTCAGTTCTTCGCGCAACAGATGCCAGCCCGTCTGGCCGGCCTCCGCGGGGGTCAGCGGTGCGTCCAGACGGCCCAGCGCCTTGTTCAGCGGATCGATCATTCCGGTCTGGTACTTTGTTTCACGCATGGCTGACATCACCCTGTAAAAATTCAATTGACGTAATCATAGCCTTGAAACTACGATATTTCATCCTTGTTAGAAAGTAACATGCTGTGCAGAGCCAAGACTCGCCAGCCCGCCGCCACCTGCCATGACCGCGCCCTTCGACATCCTGACCCGCATCGCCGAACGCGGCCCGTCGCTGCGCCTGGCCGAGCAGAAGGTGGCCCAAGTGATCCTGGAGGATCTTGCGGGCGCAGCGGCTGCCAGCATCAACGAGCTGGCACGCAAGGCGGCGGTCAGCGAGGCCAGCGTCACCCGATTCGCCAAGGCCATCGGCTGCCGTGATGTGCGGGACCTGAAGCTGCGGCTGGCGCAGGCCACGGCGGTCGGCACGCGATTCCTGCAGCCCGCGCCGGCCGTCACAGATTCGGACTCGCCAGCAACGCTGACCGAACGTATCCATACCGACGTGCTTACCACGCTCGAGGTCAACCGCAAGTTGATCGATCCAGAGCGCATTGCCCAGGCTGCGCGCCTATTGCTCGGTGCGCGCATGGTCTACGCTTTCGGCATGGGCGGCGGCTCCACGTTCATGGCCGATGAAGCCCGCTACCGGCTGGCGCGGCTCGGCGCACCTGTGGCGACGTACCACGACGCAGTGCTGCAGAAGATGGTGGCGGCCACGTTATCGCGCGATGACGTGGTGCTGGCGTTTTCCGCCAGCGGCAACGTGCCGGAGATGCTGGCCAGTTGCGACATCGCGCGCGAGTACGGCGCAAAGCTGATCGCCGTGACCGCGTTGGGGTCGCCGCTGGCCGCGCGCGCCGATGTGCTGCTGCCCGTGCGGACGCTGGAGACCGATTTCATTTTCAAACCGTCGGCCTCGCGCTACGCGATGCTGCTCGTGGTCGACGTGCTGGCCACCCAGTGCGCGATGCTGCAGCAGGAACAGAGCAAGGAAAAGCTGCGCCGGCTGAAATACGTGCTCGACGCCCATCGCGGCGTCAGCCATGACAGCGACGGGCCGGACAGCCGCCAGCCGCTGGGAGACTGACCATGCCACACCTGTTCGATACCCTGATTCGCTGTGTAATGTTGCTGGATGGCTCCGGTGCCTCTGCCCGTATGGTGGACGTTGGCATTCGGGACGGACGCATCGCGCGCATCGACGAAGCCGCCACGATCGACCCCGACACCGCCTCCCATGTAGTGGAAGGCCACGGCCTGGTGCTGTCGCCGGGCTTTATCGACGTGCATACGCACGACGACACAAACGTGGTGCGCGACCCGTCCATGACGCCGAAGATTTCGCAGGGCGTCACGACCGTCATCGTCGGAAACTGCGGCATCAGCGCCGCGCCGGTGACGCTGTCTGGCGATCCGCCCGATCCGATGAACCTGCTTGGCAAAGCCGACGCGTTCCGCTATCCGGACTTCAAGACGTACGCCGAAGCCGTCAACGCGGCGCAGCCGTCGGTCAACGTGGCCGCACTGGTCGGACACACCGCGTTGCGCAGCAACCAGATGGACCGCTTCGACCGCGCCGCCACGGCTGACGAGATCGCGGCCATGCGCGCCCAACTGGAAGAAGCGCTCGCGCACGGCGCGCTGGGCCTGTCGACCGGACTGGCCTACGCCAACGCATTCAGCGCGCCCACCGAGGAAGTCCTGGCTCTGGCCGAACCGCTGGCCAATGCGGGCGCGCTCTATGCCACGCACCTGCGCAGCGAGTTTGCCGAAATTCTCGACGCGATGGACGAGGCCTACCGCATCGGCCGCCATGCGCGCGTACCGGTGGTGATCTCGCACCTGAAATGCGCCGGCGTGCCCAACTGGGGCCGCAGCGGCGAAGTGCTGCAGTCGCTCGAAGCGGCGCAGCGCTGGCAGCCCGTGGGCTGCGACTGCTATCCGTACACGGCCAGTTCGTCGACGCTCGACCTGAAGCAGGTCACGAACGATTTCGATATCCAGGTGACGTGGTCGGAGTCGCACCCGGAGATGGGTGGCCGTCTGCTGGCCGACATCGCCGCCGACTGGCAAGTGGATCTGATGGAGGCAGCGCGCCGCCTGCAGCCGGCCGGCGCGGTCTACCACTGCATGGAAGACGCCGACGTGGACCGCATCCTGAGCCATCCGGCCACTGTGGTCGGTTCGGACGGCCTGCCCAACGATCCCCTGCCGCATCCGCGCCTGTGGGGCGCGTTTCCGCGAGTGCTTGGCCATTACGCGCGCGACCGCGAGCTGTTTCCGCTGGCCGTGGCCGTCAACAAGATGACGGGCCTGTCGGCGGAACGCTTCGGACTGCAGGAGCGCGGCTTCGTGCGCGAAGGCTACTGGGCCGATCTGGTCCTGTTCGATCCGGCCACGATCCGCGACGCCGCCAGTTTCACCGATCCGATGCAGCCCGCCGAGGGCATCGCCGCGGTCTGGGTCAATGGCGAACTCACATGGCAGCACCGCGCGGCCACCGGCGTGCGCGCCGGGCGCTTTCTGCCGCGCGGCACCGGCCCATCCGCGCAGCACCACTGAATACCCAAGAAGCTAAAAACAGGAGTTCCTATGACTATCAAACGATTCGGCGTCGAAGGCGGCACCGGCCAGGGCGGCTCGCACATGCCCTTCGCACGTGCCGTGCAGGCCGACGGCTGGCTCTATGTATCGGGCCAGGTCCCGATGGTCAACGGCGAAGTCGTCGAAGGCAATATCGTCACGCAGACCCACCAGGCCATCAAGAACGTGCTGGCCATCCTGGCCGAAGCGGGCTACGGCCCCGAGCACGTGGTGCGCTGCGGCGTCTGGCTGGACGATGCCCGCGACTTCCCTTCGTTCAACAAGATCTTCAAGGAGTACTTCGGCGCCAACCCGCCGGCGCGCGCCTGCGTGCAGTCGAGCATGGTTGTCGACTGCAAGGTCGAAGTGGACTGCATCGCCTACAAGAAGCCGACGGCCTGAAGTTGCGGCCGTCCGGCGGATCGGTGAGCCAGCCGATCCCTGTCCGGTTTTATCAACCTGCCGCTACGCACCGGGCATAGCGGCTTTTTCATAGCGGAAGCGGACCATCCCTCAGGGCTGGCAACCGCAACAAGGAGACGAGACATGGGTGCCGTTACCGGAACCACGCTCTTGATTTATGCGCTGATCGCCGTGATCGCGCTGGTGATTCTGATCGCCAAGTTCAAACTGAACCCGTTCATCACGCTGGTGGTGGTATCGGTGGCCCTCGGCTTTGCCGTGGGTATGCCGATGGGTGACATCGTCAAGTCGTTCGAAGCCGGCGTCGGTGGCACGCTCGGCCACATCGCGCTAGTGATCGGGCTGGGCACCATGCTCGGCAAGATGATGGCCGAATCGGGCGGCGCCGAGCGTATTGCGCTCACGCTGATCAACTTCTTCGGCGAGAAGAACGTGCACTGGGCGATGGTCGTCATCGCGTTCATCGTCGGCTTGCCGGTGTTCTTCGAAGTCGGCTTCGTGCTGCTGATTCCGATCGCGTTCAACGTCGCCAAGCGTACGAATACGTCGATGATCCTGGTGGGTATCCCGATGGTGTGCGGCCTGTCCGTGGTGCACGGCCTGATCCCGCCGCACCCGGCCGCGCTGCTGGCCGTGCAGGCCTATGGCGCCGACATGGGCCGGACCATCATGTACGCGCTGATCGTCGGCATTCCCACCGCGATCATCGCCGGCCCGCTGTTTGCCAAGCTGATCGACAAGCATGTGAAGCTGCCGGCCGTGAACCCGCTTGCCGAGCAACTGACCGAGGAAGCGGATTCGGCAAAATCAGGCGACCTGCCGAGCTTCGGCATCACGGTGCTGACCATCCTGCTGCCGGTGTTCCTGATGCTGATCGGTAGCTGGGCCGACCTGATCGCGACGCCGAAGACGTTTGCCAACGACGTCCTGAAACTGATCGGCAACTCGGTGATGGCGCTGCTGATCGCCACGCTGTTCAGCTTCTACACGTTCGGCAAGGCACGCGGCTTCAACCGTGAAATGATCCTCAAGTTCACCAACGAGTGCGTGGCGCCGACCGCCATCATCACGCTCGTGGTGGGTGCCGGCGGCGGCTTTGGCCGCGTCCTGCGTGACTCCGGCATCTCGACGGCCATCGTCGACGTGGCCACGCATGCCAACGTATCGGTGCTGGTGCTGGGCTGGCTGGTTGCCGTGATGATCCGTATCGCCACGGGGTCCGCCACGGTGGCCATGACCACGGCGGCGGGCATCGTCGCCCCGATCGCGGCCAGCGTGCCGGGCACGCGCCCCGAACTGCTGGTGCTGACCACCGGCGCCGGTTCGCTGATCCTTTCGCACGTCAACGACGGCGGCTTCTGGCTGGTCAAGGAGTACTTCAACATGACCGTGGCCCAGACGTTCAAGACCTGGTCGGTGGCGGAAACCATCATCTCGGTCGTGGCGCTGCTGTTCACGCTGGCGCTGGCAACGGTGATTTAAGTCCCTTCTCTCCCCCCTCCCGCCACGCGGGAGAGGGGAGAAAACCGAGGGCAAACCCGATTGTCCGGCGGCCCTCGCCCCTCCTACACTCCCACATCGATGCAGCCGTCCGATGCTGCACTTCCGGGAGACCTCCATGACGTTCAGTCCGCTGCGGCGCGCCATGATGGCGTGCGGCGCCCTTGCCGTCCTCACGCATGCCCCGCTGTCCAGCGCCGCCGATCCGGTGAAAATCGGTCTGATCGCGCCGTTCTCGGGCAGCTTTGCCGATTACGGCAAGCAGATGGAAGGCGGCATCAAGGCATGGCAGAAACTGCACGGCGACACCGTGGCGGGCCGCAAGATCCAGATCATCGTCAAGGACACTACCGGACCGGTGCCGGAGGTGGCCAAGCGGCTGGCCCAGGAACTGGTGGTGCGCGACAAGGTGGATGTCCTGGCGGGCTTCGGCCTGACTCCCGAGGCGCTGGCCGTGGCGCCGGTTGCCGAGCAGGCCAAGAAGCCGATGGTGATCTTCAACGCGGCCTCGTCGGTGATCACGACCAAATCGAACTACATTGCGCGCGTGTCGATGACGCTGCCGCAGATCTCGGCCCCGATGGCCACGTGGGCCGTGCGCAACAACGTGAAAAAGGTCGTGACGCTGGTGGCCGACTACGCGCCGGGCATCGACGCCGAAACCGCGTTCAAGACCAATTTCCTGGGTGGCGGCGGCCAGATCGTCGAATCGATCCGCGTACCGCTGCGCAATCCGGAGTTCGCGCCATTCATCCAGCGCATCAAAGACGCCCGGCCAGAAGCGGTGTTTCTGTTTCTTCCCGCCGGCGAACAAGGCGTGGCGTTCATGAAGGGCTTTCGTGAGCGCGGGCTGGCCGATGCCGGCATTCGCGTCATTGCCACCGGCGACCTGACCGACGACCATGTGCTACCGGCAATGGGCGACGCCACGCTCGGCGTGATTACATCGTTCCACTATTCCGCAGCGCACGATTCGAAGGAAAACAAGGCTTTCCTGAAGGCATTTGCCGATGCCAACCCCGGCGCGGGCCGCCCCAACTTCATGGCGGTGGCCGCCTACGACGGCATGGCCGCCATCTACGAGGCGCTGAAGAAGACCGGCGGCACAACCGACGGCGACAAGTTCCTGGCCGCGCTCAAGGGCATGAAGCTGCAAAGCCCGCGTGGCGCCATCACGATCGACCCCGCCACGCGCGACGTGGTCCAGACCGTCTATATCCGCAAGGTGGAAAAGGTCAACGGCGAGCTCTACAACGTCGAGTTCGACAAATTCGAAGGCGTGAAGGACTCGGGCAAGTAGTCCGGAGTATCCGTCCGACGGTCCGGCGGCCTGACAGTCCGACAGTCCGAAGTATTGCGGCGGGCACGGCGGGGATCTGGCAAGGCACCGCCGGTCCCTCGCCAATACAAAATCTTTCATCGGGATCTCAGGAATATGCAATTCCCTTGCGGGAATGGCTGACCTACCCTTGTTCGGCGGCGCCTGTGCACCCGCCGCATAACAAGAACTCCGGAGACATCCCGATGAAGAGCTCAGCCATCGCCCTGGCCGCGTCGTTGGTCGTGGCCGCTTCCCCCCTGCTCGCAGCCCCCACCGACAACCTGCAGAAGCTCCAGAACTTCAAGCAGACCGGCGCGGCGCCAGCCGAAAAGATCGCGCAGGATGGACGGCAAGCTGACGCACTGCGAGAAAACCTGAAGGCCATCAAGCTGCCGCCAGGGTTCAAGATCGAGCTGTATGCCGTGGTGCCAGAGGCCCGCCATATGGCGATCGAGCCATCCACTGGCGTCGTGTTTGTCGGTACGCGCAAGAACCGCGTCTGGCAGGTCACCGATCGCACCAAGCGACGGGTGGCCGATGACGTGATCCAGTTTGCCAGCGCCATCAGCTTCAAGGTGCCGAACGGCGTCTGTTTCTCGCCCGACGGCATTCTTTACGTGGCTGAGCAGAATCGTGTGCTGGCCTTCCCGGCGGCACAGTTCTTTGGTGAAGGTGGCCCCGATGTGGCCGCCGCCGTGGTGGTGCCCCAGGGCAAGCTGATCCCGATCGAATTCGAGAGTTTCAATCACGGCGCCCGCGCATGCCGCATCGGCCCGGACGGCAAGCTCTATATCGCACTGGGTCAGCCCTGGAACGTGCCGCCCAAGGACAAGCTGGCCGCGCTGGACAAGAACGGCCTGGCCGGCATTATCCGCATCGGCCAGGATGGCAAGAACCGTGAGGTCTATGCCCACAGCGTGCGTAATTCGGTCGGACTGGACTTCAATCCAGCCGACAAGACGCTATGGTTCACCGACAACCAGGTGGACGGCATGGGCGATGACCAGCCGCCTGGCGAACTGAACCACGCCACCAAGGCGGGCCAGAACTTCGGCTTCCCCTGGTATGGCGGTGGCAAGGTACGCACCGTCGAATACAAGGATCAGTCGCCGCCGAAAGACGTGGTCTTCCCGGTGGTGGAATACGCAGCCCATGCGGCTGACCTGGGCATGTCGTTCTACACGGGCAAGATGTTCCCCGCCAAATACCAGGGCGGCGTCTTCGCGGCCGAGCACGGTTCCTGGAACCGCACCAAGCCGATCGGTGCGCGCATCATGTACACCGCCGTCAAGCCGGACGGTTCGGTTGGCGAGACCGAAGTCTTTGCGGAAGGCTGGCTGACGCCGAATGGCGAGTACATGGGGCGGCCCGTAGACGTCCAGCAGTTGCAGGATGGGTCGTTGCTGGTGTCGGACGACTACGCCGGCGCGATCTACCGCATCTCCTACTCAGGCGCCAAGTGACCGGGATGCGCGGTTGCCTCCATGTCACCGCCCTCGTCTTGCTGGTGACCTGCGCCAGCGCTCCGGCGCTGGCGGGCGACGCCAAGGCAGGCCGCGCCAAGGCAATACAGTGCCAGACCTGCCACGGCCTCGACGGCAAGTCGAAGCTGCCAGAAGCGCCCAATCTGGCGGGCCAGGTCGAGCAATATCTTGCCAAGGCCCTCAAGGACTACAAGACCGGCGCGCGCAAGGACGAGATGATGACGATGATGGCCAAGCCCCTGAGCGACGCCGACATCGCCAATCTCGCCGCTTTCTACAGCAGCCTTCCGCCTTAGACATGTCTACGTCTACGCCTACGTCTAAGGCTTCGGCACGGCGATGACTTTCGACATCTCCGACGTCTGCCGCCAGCCTTCACCCTGATACAGGGGCTTGCCCACCTCCGTGGCATGCAGGATCGCAAACGTGGCGCCACGCCGCGCCAACTCGGCCTCGGCCAGTACCATCAACTGCCTGGCCATGCCGCGCTTGCGATGCAATGGATCGACATAGACGTTCAGCACATAGCCGCGTTTGTCCAGGTCCGGATGGGCCGGGTGCGGCGGCCAGTCGATCAGCATCAGCCCGACGCCTGCCACGGGCCGCGTGCCGTTGAGCGCGAAGAATCCAAAATAGCTGCCATCGGCAAGCCGCGGACGCAGCCAGTCGCGGAAGTGGGCCGTCATCGTGCGCAGCGTATCGGCGGCAAAGCCGGCTTCCTGGAACATCGCCTCGCGGTGACGGCAGATCAGTTCCAGATCGTCCGGTTCAATCGTACGAACATCCATATGTGAAATCGAAGTAACGATGGCGCGCGGCAATCGCACCGCGCCGGAACAACCCCTTGCCGCAACAGGCGCGCCATGACTCGCGCCTGTGCAGCAGTGGGCCATTCTAAAGGGCTGCCGGAACGGGCGCAGCCGTCATCGGGTGGCAGTCATCAAGTTTCGGACATCTGCCACCCGCGCCGCTGCATATCGCAACGGTGAATGCATTCTTGCCTGCGCGGCGACGTATTGAAATAAGACGGTTCTGAAAGCGATTCGAACGCTTCCGAACGCTTCCGAACGCTTCCGATTGCTCCCGATTGCCGCCAATCCGGTCAGCCAGGGTTTCCGTCTGCCGCCCCGCCCTGCCGCACCGTGACCAGCCGATCCAGCAGCGCGCGATCGGCCAGCAGGCTGGCGCTATCCGAGCGATGCACAACCCGGCCGCGATCCAGCACCAGCGCCTGGCGGGTCATGGCCAGCGCCATGCGCGCGTGCTGTTCCACCACGATCACTGCCATGCCGCTATCGGCAATCAGTCCCGCGATCACGCGCTGCAGCTCCTGCACGATGATCGGCGCCAGGCCCTCCAGCGGTTCGTCGAGCAGCAGCAGCGCCGGGTTGACCATCAGCGCCCGCGCAATCGCCAGCATCTGCTGCTCGCCACCGGACAACTGGTTGCCAAGATTGCTCCGCCTTTCCTCCAGCCTGGGAAATATCCGATAGATTTTCGGCACGTCCCAAGGACCCGGCCGCGCCACGGCACTCAGATGCTCCTCGACCGTCAGCGACGGAAACACCCAACGCTCCTGCGGCACCCAGCCGATGCCTGCCTGCGCACGGCGGTGCGGCGGCGTCCGGCCGACGTCCCTGCCCTGCCAGAACACGGTTCCGCCACGCACGCGCGTAAAGCCCATCAGCGTAGCCAGCAACGTGCTCTTGCCCACGCCATTGCGGCCCAGCAGCGCCAGGCTGTCACCGGCGTCCAGCGTCAGATCGACGTGCTCAAGCACCACCGCATCGCCATAGCCAGCGCTGATGCCCTCCACGCGCAGCAGCTCAGTCATGCGCGGCCTCCCCGAGATAAACCTCTTTGACGCGCGGATCGGCGGCAATCTCGGCCGGCGTCCCCTCGGTCAACACACGGCCCGCCACCAGTACCGTGATGCGCTCGGCAAAGCGGAACACCAGGTCCATGTCGTGCTCGATGAAGAGGATCGTGATATCGCGTGGCAAGGCCGCGATCACCGCAAAGAGCTCGGCGCTATCTCCAGCAGGGATGCCCGCCGCCGGTTCGTCCAGCAGCAGGATCGATGGCTGCGTGGCCAGCGCCAGGGCAATCTCCAGCAGGCGCTGCTTGCCGTACGGTAGGTGCCGTGTTTCGGTATCGGCGTCGCGCTCCAGCCGTAGCAGCGCCAGAACCGACATAGCCTCGTCCACCAGCGCTGTCTGCGAGGTCACGGTGCGCGCCCAGATACGCGACGCACCGGTGCGCTCCGCCACCGCCAGCACCACCGATTCCAGCACCGTCAGCCCTGGAAACAGCGTATTGATCTGAAACGTGCGCGTCATGCCCAGCTTCACGCGCGCGTGCTGCGGCAGCGACGTGATCTCGCGCTCGCCCAGCCAGATGCGACCCGCCGAGGGCGGCAGCGCGCCCGTCAACAGATTGATGAACGTAGTCTTGCCCGCGCCATTCGGGCCGATCAACGCGTGGCGCGCGCCCGGTGCAAACGTCAGCGATATGTCGGTATTGGCGGCAAATGCACCCCACGACTTGCACAGTCCTTCCGTACGCAGCGTGGCGGTCATGCGTCGGCTCCCCGTTCCATCGCCGCACCCGCGCGCCTGCGCGCCACCAATGCACTGACCGCGCCCATCACCCCGCCTCTGGCAAACAGCACGATCAGCACCAGCAGCAGCCCGATCCAGAACTGCCAGTACACGGGGTTGATGCCGGCCAGCACATCCTGCGCGATCATGAACAGCGCCGCACCGACCAGTGCGCCATAGAGCCGGCCGGTGCCGCCCAGCACCAGCATCACCAGCAACTCCGCCGAGCGCGGAAAGCCGAGCACATCCATGCCGACGAACTGCGTGGTTTGTGCGAGCAGTCCCCCCGCCACGCCGGCAATCGCCGCCGATACCGTGAAGACCGTCCTCAGGCGCTGTGGCACGTTGGCGCCCAGTGCGGGCATACGCCTCGCACCTTCGCGCACACCGCGCAGCGACAGGCCGAACGGTGACGCCACGATCCGCCGCACCAGCACGAATAGCAGGAACAGCACCACAAGGCTGTAGACGTAGGCCGTCTTGCCGAACAGATCGAATTCGAACACACCGAGCAGACGGTTCATCGTCACACCGGACAGCCCATCGACGCCGCCCGTCAGAAACGCCGCCTTGTTGGCCGCCTCGAACAACATCAGGCCGATACCGAGGGTGACCATCAGGCGCGTCAGGTCGCCACCACGCACCACCAGGTAGCTGCAGAGCCATCCGGCCATCGCCGCGACTGCCGCTGCGGCAAACAGGCCCGAGACCGGCTCGCCCCAGCCATGCGCGCCGAGCAGCCCCGCCGTATAGGCCCCCAGGCCGAAGAACGCGGCGTGCCCCAGCGATACGATGCCCGCATAGCCGAGAATCAGGTCGAGCGACAACGCGAACAATCCGGCGATCAGGATCTGACTGCCGAGGATCAGGTAATCGGGCAGTGCGAAGAACGCGGCCACGGGCACCAGCCAGAACACGATCTCGGCCGGATGCCAGCGGCCATCGGGCAGCCGATGCGGCGGGCGGGTGGGTTTCATGCGGCGCGCCTCCCGTAGAGTCCGGCGGGAAACGCCACCAGCAGCAGCACCATCATCGCGTAGATCACGAAGGCGCCAACCGCTGGCACATAGTATTTGCCGGCAACATCGGCCACGCCCAGCACGATTGCCGCCACCAGCGACCCTCGGATGCTGCCCGCACCGCCAACCGCCACCACCAGCAGGAAGTAGACCATGTACTTCAACGGAAACGTGGGATCGAGCCCCAGCACATCGATACCCAGGCCGCCGCCAAGCCCGGCCAGCCCGGACCCTAGCGCGAAGGTCAGGCTGAACACCCGGCCTACATCGATACCCAGCCCGCTGGCGGCCTGCTGGTTGTCCACCGCCGCGCGCACCTGCGCGCCAAAGCGCGTGCGGGCCACCAGCCAACCCAGCACCACCGTGATGACGATAACCACGGCCAGCAGGAACAGCCGGTAGGCGCCCAGTTCCAGCCCGGCCACCTTGATCTGGCCAATCAGGAAATCGGGCAATTCCACCGGTTGCTGTCCGGGGCCGAAGAACCACGTGGCACCCGCCATCGCCATGAAGGTCAGGCCGATGGAGAACAGCACCTGGTCGAGATGGCTGGCGCGATAGAGCCGGCGATAGAGCGTGCGTTCAAGCAGCCAGCCCACCAGCGCGGCGCCCAGAAACGCCACCGGCAGCGCGGCCAGGAACGGCACGCCGAGCCGGCTCATCAGCACCACCGAAACATAGCCGCCCAGCATCGCAAAGGCGCCGTGCGCGAGGTTGACGAAGTTCATCAGGCCCATCGTCACCGACAGGCCGATGCTGATCAGGAACAGCAGGCTGCCGTATGTCACGCCGTCGAACAGCACGCCGGGCAAGCTCGATATCACGATCGGGTCCTCTTCAAGGGTCGATGATCGCTGCTGGATAGGGAAAGTACGCGCCGATTGTTCAGTGGGCGCCGCTTTTTTGCAATCGGGCGCGACCCGCGCCGCAACGAATGTCAGGTTTACATCGCCCCGCGCAAGCGCTAAGGTCGTCTGGACCAGACCGTTCGAGGAACGCAAGCCATGCCGATCGACCGCCGCACATTTCTGGGACTCACCGCCACGCTGGCCGCACTGCCGTCCAGCCCCGCCCTGGCAGCCACCGCGCAGGCCGCCACCGTGGAAGCGCCAATGCGCCGCAGGATTCCAGGCACCGGCGAGCAGTTGCCCGTCATCGGCATGGGTACGGCTGATACGTTCAACGTCGGCAAGAGCAGGGAAGAGCGTGCACCGCAGGCCGAAGTCCTGGCCATGCTGCTACAGCGCATTCCCAAGGCCGTGGTGGATACCGCGCCAAGCTACGGCAACGCCGAAACCGTGACCGGAGACCTGCTTCAGGCAGCCAGTGCGCGCGCCAACGTATTTCTGGCGACGAAGATTTCGTCGAACGCATCCGGCACCGTGGCGCAATTCACCGAATCGCGGATGGACTTGCACTCCGACAGCGTCGATTTGCTGCAGGTGCACAACCTGATCGACTGGCGCAACAACCTCCGAATCCTTCGGCTGGTCAAGGAACAGGGCAAGACTCGCTATATCGGCATCACGCACTACCGCGACGACGCGCATGAAGAGCTTGCTCAGATTCTGCGCAACGAGAAAGTGGACTTTCTGCAGGTCAACTATTCACTGGCCGAACGCAACGCGGAAAAGTCGCTGCTGCCGTTGTGCGAGGAACGCGGCGTGGCCGTGCTGGTGAACCGGCCATTCCAGGACGGGCGACTGTTCGCCGCCGTTCGCGGCAAGCCGTTGCCCGACTGGGCCGGCGAGATCGACTGCAATTCCTGGGGGCAGCTGTTCCTGAAGTTCATCGTCAGCCATCCCGCCGTGACGGCCGCGATTCCCGCCACCTCGAAGCCAAAGAATATGGCGGACAACCTCGGCGCCGCCTTCGGCCGCATGCCGGATACGCGCGAGCGCGCTCGCATTGCGGCGGCATTAGCCTGACGCGCGCGCTGACATGGACACACCCGACCCGCATCCCGACGCGCCGCGTACCGGACGGCTGCTTGGCGTGCGCGCTGGCGAGATGCCGGCCGTGGTGGCTGGCTTTCTCTTTTTCTTCTGCCTGTTCGCCAGCTACTTCATGCTGCGGCCCGTGCGTGAAACGATGGGCATCGCCGGAGGCGTCAAGAATCTGCAGTGGCTGTTCACGGCGACATTCGTCGTGATGCTCGTGGCGATCCCGTTCTACGGCGCGTGCTGCAAATGGCTGCCGCGCCGGCGCTTCGTGCCGTGGGTCTATGCGTTTTTCATCGCCAATCTGCTGGTCTTCGCCTTCGCCACGCGGGCGATGCCAGACAACGTATGGCTGGCGCGCGTGTTTTACGTCTGGCTGTCGGTATTCAACCTGTTCGTCGTGTCGGTGGCCTGGAGCCTGATGGCCGACGTGTTCCGTCCCGAACAGGCGCGGCGGCTGTTCGCGCTGATTGCCGCGGGCGCCAGCGCGGGCGGACTGACTGGCCCCGTGCTCGGCGGATGGCTCGTAGGCGGCATCGGCCTGACCGGGCTGATGCTGTTGTCGGCGGCATTGCTCGCGGCAACGTTGCCCGGCGTCGGCTTTCTGTTCGCGTGGCGGCGCAAGCTTGGCGCGGGAGCACCGGGCGCCTCCACGCCCTCGCCGGACCCCGCGCAACCGGTGGGCGGCGGCTTGTGGGCCGGGCTGGGACTGATCATGCGGTCACACTATCTGCTGGGCATCAGCCTGTTCGTGATCCTGTTGGCGACGTCGAGCACGTTTCTGTATTTCGAGCAGGCGCGGCTGGTATCGGAGGCGTTCCCCTCGCGCGCGCAGCAGACACAGGTGTTCAGCGCGCTCGATGCCACGGTCCAGGGGCTGACCATTCTGGTGCAGGTCTTCTTCTCCGGGCGCGTGGCCAGACGCTATGGCGTCACCGCGTTGCTGACATCGGTACCGCTGGCCGTCACCGCCGGCTTTGTGGTGCTGGCCATGTGGCCCACGTTCGCGGTGCTCGCGGCGGCGATGATCGTGCGGCGCGTGGGAGAGTACGCGATGCTGCGGCCCGGGCGCGAGATGCTCTTCACGGTTGTGGATCCCGAGACCAAGTACAAGGCCAAGAACGTCATCGACACCGCGATCTATCGCGCTGGCGACGCGGTGAGTGCCTGGGTCAAAACGGGGATCGACGCATTGTCGGGCCATCCCGCCACCGTTGCATTGGCGGGCGCCGTGCTCGCCATCGTGTGGGCAGGGCTGGGCTGGTGGCTCGGCCGCCGCCATGAAGGACAGCTGTCCGTGTCGGCATCGGGAGGATCTGTACTGCCTGGCGCCGCGCGCGGCAGCCGATAATCGCGCACCCGTCTGGCCGCATCGTGCCGATGCCCGTATAGTCTTGGCCTGTCAGCGGCGCTTGTCTCGCCGCCCTACCTCATTTCGCTCAGGAGTCGCCTCATGAAAACCAAAGCCGCCATCGCCTGGAAAGCCGGTGCCCCGCTCACCGTTGAAGAGGTGGACCTCGACGGCCCGCGCGCCGGCGAAGTGCTCGTCGAAGTCAAGGCAACCGGCATCTGCCACACCGACTACTACACGCTGTCCGGCGCCGATCCCGAAGGCATTTTCCCGGCCATCCTGGGCCATGAAGGCGCGGGCATCGTGACGGACGTCGGCCCCGGCGTAACCTCGCTGAAGCCGGGCGATCACGTGATTCCGCTCTACACGCCGGAATGCCGTCAGTGCAAGTTCTGCCTGTCGCGCAAGACCAACCTGTGCCAGGCCATCCGCTCCACGCAGGGCAAGGGCCTGATGCCCGATGGCACGTCGCGCTTCTCGATCGATGGCAAGCCGATCTTCCACTACATGGGTACGTCGACCTTCGCCAACCACATCGTGGTGCCCGAAATCGCACTGGCAAAGATCCGGCCCGATGCGCCGTTCGACAAGGTCTGCTATATCGGCTGCGGCGTCACCACTGGCGTGGGCGCGGTGCTGTTCACGGCCAAGGTGGAAGCCGGCGCCAACGTCGTGGTGTTTGGCCTGGGCGGTATCGGCCTGAACGTGATCCAGGCCGCGAAGATGGTGGGCGCCGACAAGATCATCGGCGTGGATATCAATCCGGGCCGCGAGGCGATGGCGCGCAAGTTCGGCATGACCCATTTCGTCAATCCGAAGACCGTCGAAAACGTGGTGGACCACATCGTGCAACTGACCGATGGCGGGGCCGACTACTCGTTCGAATGCATCGGCAATACGCAGGTCATGCGCCAGGCGCTGGAGTGCTGCCACAAGGGCTGGGGCAAGTCGATCATCATCGGCGTGGCCGAAGCCGGTGCCGAAATTTCGACGCGGCCGTTCCAGCTGGTGACGGGGCGCGAGTGGAAGGGTTCGGCGTTTGGTGGCGCCCGTGGCCGTACCGATGTGCCGAAGATCGTCGACTGGTACATGGAAGGCAAGCTCAACATCGACGACCTCATCACGCATACGCTGCCGCTTGACCGCATCAATGAAGGCTTCGACCTGATGAAGCGAGGCGAATCGATCCGATCCGTCGTCCTGTACTGAGGCACCGCACATGGAACTGCTGTCAGAACACGGCTGCCACGGCGGCGTCCAGCGCTTCTACCAGCACCAGTCGGCGGCCATCGGGCTGCCGATGCGGTTCTCGGTCTTCCTGCCGCCACAGGCGCTGATGCCGAACGCGGGGCGCCTGCCCACGCTGTTCTATCTGGCCGGCCTGACCTGCACCGAGGAAACGTTCATGATCAAGGCCGGCGCCCAGCAATACGCTGCGCAACACGGCCTGATCCTTGTTGCGCCCGACACCAGCCCGCGCGGCGCGCACGTGCCGGGAGAAGCGGATGCATGGGACTTTGGCGTCGGCGCGGGTTTCTATGTCGATGCCATCGAAGCACCGTGGCGCATGCACTGGCGCATGGAAAGCTACGTGGCCGATGAACTGTTCCATCTGGTCACCAGCGAGCTGCCTGCCGACGCGGCGCGCGTCGGCATCTTCGGCCACTCGATGGGCGGGCACGGTGCGCTGGTACTCGCGCAGCGCCATCCGCAACGGTTTCGCTCGGTGTCCGCGTTCGCACCGATCGCGGCGCCATCGCAATGCCCGTGGGGCATGAAGGCGTTCACGGGCTACCTGGGCGAGGACCGCGGCCGCTGGGCCCAGCACGACGCCAGCGCGCTGATGGCTGCACAGGCATCGGCGCCGTTCCCGTCCGGCATCCTGGTCGACCAGGGCCTGGCCGATAAATTTCTGGCCGAACAGCTCCATCCGGAAGCCTTCGAGGCCGCGTGCAAAAAGGCCGGCCAGCCGTTGACGCTACGCCGGCATGAGGGCTACGACCACGGGTACTACTTCATCGCCACGTTCATTGCCGACCATCTGCGGCATCATGCGGAGAGACTTTGAGCGTTGACGTACCGGCGCCGGCTCAGCCGGCGCTGCAGTGCTCCCGCTCGCACGGGATGCCGTCGTTATCCCCGTCGATCTTCACGCCCGGACAGTTGCGCAGGTAGAACTTCGCTTCCTCGCACGATGTCATCTGATGGCAGCGGGTCTTGCCTTCGCAGCGGAAGGCTGGCGAGCTGACGGGCTGGGAGCGCGGCATCACGACTGACGCCGAAGGCTGTTCGGCCGCCGGTGCCACGGACATGGCCTCCAGCCGGGCTTGTTTCTGGTGTTGGTAGTAGAAATACCCGGCGATACACAGCACGGCGACCAGCATCAGCTTACGCATGGATTCTCCCTGAATATTGTTTTGCTTTTGGGCGAAATGATACTGGAGGCGCCGCGCTCGGCGTTTTTGAGACACCTCGCCTGGCAAGCGTATGATTTGACTTCCGCCCCCCGCATCGCAACGCCATGACTTCCGCCCCCTATCGCCCTCACCCCATCGTCATGCTGTCCGCCCGGCAGCTTTCCGAAGCGATTCACGCAAAAACGGTGTCGAGTCGTGAAGTCATCTCGGCCTATCTGGCGCATATCGCGGCGGTGAATCCGGGATGCAATGCGATCGTCGCGCAGCAGGATGAGGCCGCGCTGATGCGCGAGGCGCAGGCTGCCGACGATGCGCTCGCGCGAGGCGAATCGTCGGGCTGGATGCACGGCATGCCGCAAGCGCCGAAAGACCTGGCGATGACGCGCGGTATCCGCACGACCTACGGGTCACCGATCTTCAAGGACAATGTGCCGGCCAGCGATTCGGTCATCGTGGAGCGCATGCGCCGTGCTGGCGCAATCCTGATCGGCAAGACCAACACCCCGGAATTCGGACTCGGCTCGCACACATTCAATCCGGTCTACGGTGCCACGCGCAACCCGTATGACCCGACGCGCTCGGCTGGCGGCAGTAGCGGTGGTGCGGCAGCCGCGCTGGCGCTACGCATGCTGCCCGTTGCCGACGGTAGCGACTTTGGCGGATCACTGCGTAACCCGGCGGCATTCTGCAATGTGTTTGGATTCCGGCCGTCGGCGGGGCGCGTGCCGTATGGCCCGACACCCGAGCTGTTTCTGCCGCAACTGGGCTGTGAAGGCCCGATGGCCCGCAATGTGGAAGACCTGGCGCTGCTGCTTGCCACCCAGTCCGGACCCGACGCCCGTACCCCGCAGGCGCTGCCCGAAGAACCCACGCTGGCCGCGCTGACGCCCCAGAACGTCGGCAATATGCTCAAGGCCGACCTCTCAGGCAAGCGCGTGGCATGGCTTGGCAATTGGGGCGGCTACCTGCCGATGGAAGACGGGATTCTCTCGCTATGCGAACAGGCGTTGCGGTTCTTTCCCGACTTCGGCGTTCAGGTCGATGCGATCCAGCCGCCCTACCCGCCTGAGAAAATCTGGCAGACCTGGCTCGTGCATCGCCACTTCCTGACCGGCAACGCACGGATATCGCTCTATACCAACCCCGCGACGCGCGCACAGTTGAAGCCCGAGGCCATCTGGGAAATTGAAGGCTCGCTAGCCCTCAAGGCCGCCGACCTGTACACGGCAAGCGTGCAGCGCAGCGCGTGGTATCAGGCCTTGCTGCGCACGTTCGAACAATTCGACTACATCGCCGTACCCACCGCGCAAGTCTTTCCGTTCGACGTCGAGCAGCATTGGCCGAAGTCCATCGCCGGCCAGCCGATGGACACCTATCACCGCTGGATGGAAGTAGTGGTGGCGTGGACGCTATCGGGTTGCCCCGTCATCAGCGTGCCAGTGGGATTCAATACGGAAGGCTTGCCGATGGGCATGCAGCTGATCGGGCGTCCGCGTGACGACTTGAGCGTGCTGCGCTTGGCGGCCGCGTATGAAGCCACGCGCGACTGGGTCAACGACCGGCTGCCGCCCGCGATCGAAAGCTGAGCGTTACTGTTACTGGCTCCCCTCATCCGCTTGTGGGAGCCTGCATCGCACGATCAGGCCACGCGCCGCAGTTGCCGCGCGGAAGCACCAAACAGCGGCGCGGCGCGATCCGCGGCAAGCTTGATGCGCTCGGCCAGCGCACCGTTGCCCACCTGATAGCCGTCGAAATCGGCCGTCGACGCGTACACGCCAATCGGCAGCGTCAGCGCCTGCAGGAAGCTGAACAACGGACGCAACTGATGCTCCAGGACCAGTGCATGGCGATCGCTGCCGCCGGTGGCCGCCAGTAGCACGGGCTTGTCGGCCAGCGCGTCCATGCCCACCAGGTCAAACAGATGCTTGAAGTGCCCAGGGAACGAACCGCGATACACGGGGGCGGCGGCAATCAGCAGATCGGCCGATTCGATGGCCGCGACCTGGGCCTCGATCTCGGCCGGCAGTTCCTGGCGCGTCAGCGCCGCGCCCAGCGGGCGGGCGATCTCGCTCAGGTCCACGATCCGGGTATCGAGCACGAGCCGCTGCTCAAGCTCTGCCAGGAGCGCCTGAATCAGCACCAGCGTGCGCGACGGTTGATGGGCGCTGCCATTGACGGCGACAACTTTCAGCGGCGTGGACACAATCTATCTCCGGGGGCGAAAAGGCATTCCTCGTACCTTAGCGCCGTCGTCCGACGATGCGAACGAACCAATTCAAATATGCATAGATGCGAAAACGGCAGCCCGGGCGTGAACCCAGGGCTGCCGTTTCGCTTGCCGCAGCAATACCGTTCGTTATTGCGCGAAGCGGCTTAGAACGACGGCACCATCGCGCCCTTGAACTGCGTCTTCATGAACTGGCGCACTTCCTCGGACTGGTAGGCGGCCACGAGCTTCTTCACCCACGGCTTGTCCTTGTCCTGCGTACGAACGACGATGATGTTCGCGTAGGGGCTGTGGATGTCTTCCAGCGCAATCGCGTTCGTGGTGGGCTGCAGGCCGGCGGCCAGCGCGTAGTTCGTGTTGATCACGGCGGCGGCCACGTCAGGCAGTGCGCGGGCCAGTTGCGCAGCGTCCAGTTCCACGATCTTGATCTTCTTCGGGTTCTCGGCAATGTCCAGCGGCGTGGCGTTCACACCGTTCGTGCCCACGCCCGGCTTCAGCTTGATCACGCCCTGCGCGGCCAGCAGCAGCAGCGCGCGGTTCTCGTTCGACGGATCGTTGGGCACGGCCACCTTGGCGCCTTGCTGCAGATCCTTCGCCGACTTCAGGTTCTTCGAGTAGATGCCGAGCGGCGAAATATAGGTGTAGCCAACGCTGACCATCTTGTAGCCACGCTGCTTGATCTGGCTGTCCAGATACGGTTGATGCTGGAAGCTGTTGGCGTCGAGGTCGCCCGCATCCAGCGCGGCGTTCGGCTGCACGTAGTCGTTGAATTCCACGACCTTTACGTTCAGGCCATTCTTCTTGGCCACTTTCTGCACCACCTGCCAGACTTCGGCATCCGGGCCGCTGACGGTACCAAGGCGAACGGTCTGTTCCTGTGCCACCGCGTTGCCGGCAGCCACCACGCCCAGTGCCACGGTAGCGGCGGCCAGGGTCTTCGTGATCGAGAGCATTTTCATAGGTATTGTTTTTCCTGGGAATCGAGGAGCGGCCGCACCGGATAGGTGCGGCCGAGGCGCAAGCTTACCTCAATGCGCCATTGGCTGATGGTCAACCGGGGTGCCCGCTTCCTTGCCCACGGGATGGCTGGCGATGGCCGGCGCGTTCTGCCAGCCGCCACCGAGTGCCAGGAAAAGATTGATCTGATCCATCGCCACCTGCGCATCCGACGCGGCCAGTGCGGCATCGGTATTTGCCAGCGTGCGATCGGCATCCAGGCTTTGCAGGTACGGCGAACGGCCGGCCTGCCACAGCAGGCGGTTCTGTCGCGCGGCCTCGTCGGCCTTGTCACGCGCGGCGCGCAGCGATGCATTGCGTTCCAGCTCGTGCGTGTACGCGGACAGCGCGCTCTGCGTTTCGCGCAGCGCCTTGAGCACCACGCCGTCGAAGTGCGCGAGCGCGCCTTCGGCACCGAACTCCATGTTGTGGATACGCGCGCGCGTGCCGCTGGTCGGGATGGTCCACGACAGCGCCGGCCCCCAGCCCCAGTGCGCGGTCGGCGCCTGGCCCAGGTGATCGAGAATACCGGTGAAGCCCGCCGACGCGCCGATGCGGATCTGCGGGAACAGATCGGCCGTAGCCACGCCGATCTTTGCCGTGGCCGACGCCAGTTCGCGTTCGGCCTGGCGCACGTCCGGACGGCGCTTGAGCAATGCGGTGCCATCGCCAACGGGCAGCGGCTGCTTCAATTCCGGCACGTGCTCGCACGCCACGCTCTTCACATCGAGCGCCATCGGCGGCTTGCCCAGCATCACGGCCAGCCGATAGGCGGCGCCTTCCTGCTCGGCGCGATACTTCGGCAATACGGCACGCAGCGAGTCTGCCTGCGCCTGCGCACGCAATAGGTCCGTAGGCTGGCCGCGCCCGGCGTCGACCAGTTTCTGCGCCAGCGTTACACCACGCTCCTGTAGATCGAGCTGGTGCTGGGCAACGTGCAGCTCGTGCGTGGCGGTGCAGCCTTGCACGTACGCACGCACGGTTTCGGCGACCACGCCCACGCGCGCCTGGTCCAGCGCCGCGTGACTGGCCTGTGCGGCTGCCAGCGCGGCTTCATCGGCACGCTTGAGCTTGCCCCAGAAGTCGATCAGGTACGACACCTCGAAACCGATGTCGCCGAAATTCATCACGGGGATTTTTTCCTCGTGCAGCAGCGGCTCGCCGGCAATCTGGCCGCGCTCCGCGCTGGCGCGGAATTTCGCTTCCGGCAGGTTTTCCGCTTCCACCTCGTGATAGACGGCAATCGACCGCTTGAGGTTGGCGGCCGCCACGCGCAGGTCCGTGTTGGCGACCAGCGCCTGCTGCACGAGTTCATCGATATGAGGATCGTCGTACAGACGCCACCAGTCGTTGGGCACGTCGGCGATCGATACGGCGTCGCTGCCGGTGTTGGCGAACGGGCCGTTGGCCGCGGCCGATTTGGCGGCGGCATCGTCGGGCACCTTATGGTCGGGGCCCAAGGTCATGCAGGCGGCCAGCGCCAACGGCAACATCGCCGCCAGCGTGACACGGGCAAAGCGTTTCACTGCAGCACTCCGGTTGCGGACGCGCCCTTTCCGGCCAGCGCGACCTTGTCATGCGAGGCACTCTTTTCCACGGCCGCCGCCGGCGCGGCAGTCTTGTCCGTCGTCTGGCCGTCGCCCTTCACGGACACCGTTGCGGTACGGCCAGCCACCAGGCGCACGTCCTCGGGCATCTGGTCGAACTGGATGCGCACCGGCACGCGCTGGGCCAGGCGCACCCAGTTGAACGTCGGGTTCACGTTCGGCAGCAGGTTCGAGCCATTGGTGCGGTCGCGGTCTTCGATACCGGCCGCGATGCTCTGGACGTGGCCCTGCAACACGCGCTTTTCGCCCATGATGCGGATATCCACCGGGCTGCCGATATGGATGCCCTGCAGCTTGGTTTCCTCGAAATAACCTTCCACGTGGAACGACTTCGAATCCACCATAGACAGCACGGGCTTACCGGTCACCACGTAGTCGCCCAGCCGAGGCAGGCGGTCGTTGACATAGCCTTCCACCGGACTCAGCACTTTCGTGCGTTCCAGGTTCAGCCTGGCCACGCCGATGGCGGCGTCGGCCTGGGCAAGCTGGGCTTCGCCCTGCTGCACCTTGGCCAATCCTTCCTCGACGATTTCCTTCGAGACCACGTCCGATAGCTTCTGGCTGCGCGTGGCCTCGCGGCGTGCCTGCGACAAGTTGGCACGCACCGCGGCGGCCGTCGCTTCGGCCTGGCGCAAGGCCAGTGCGTAGCGCTCATGGTCGATCTCGAACAGCACGTCGCCAGCCTTCACATGCTGGTTATCCTTGACCGCAATGTGCGTGACCAGCCCCGAGACATCGGGCGCCACCTGCACCACGTCGGCGCGGATATGGCCGTCGCGGGTCCACGGGGCCACTGTGTAGTAGTCCCAGAGATGCTTGACAACAACGGCGCCAACGGCGGTGACGGCCAGCGTCAGCACGACCGGCCCGAGCGATGAGAGTCTGAGTTTCATGATTGCAGCGAAGGCACCATCGCTACCACCCCACCGAGGATGATGGCGTACAGCGCCAGGTTGAAGAGGGACCGATGCCACACGAGCCGATAGAAGCCAACGCGCGACAACACCGCGCGGGCAACACTCGTGATGACGAACGCGACGAGCATCCACACCAGCAGGCTGGGGATGAACACGCCATAGATACTGATTTCACCGGGCATCATGCTTTTCCGGAAACAGGTGCCGGCAGCGCCGGCGGAAACAGGGCCACCTGCATGTCGACCAGCGCGGCCAGCGCCACGCGCGACCGCACCTTCTGCTGTGCGTTGGCCAGACGGGTACGCAGCGCGGCGGGCGGCGCATCGGCCGAGCCATCGAGGCGTGCCTTGTAGTACGTGGAGATGCTGCGCAGCACGCGCCGCACCGCATGCTGTTCATCGGCCGGCATCCCTTCCATTTCGCGTTGCAGCGCCAGCGCCGTCAATTCCACGCGTACTTCGCTGAAGCCATCGGACGAGACTTCGCTTTCGCTGGCAGCCAGCCGCGGCACCAGCTGCGCCAGGCGGTCCAGCATGCGCGCGCGCAGCCGGGTATGAGAGTCGGGATGCCTGCCCAGTGCGTTCTCGGCAATATCGCTCCAGCCCGCGCGCACCAGCCGGCGCGTGGCAGCCCTGGTGCCGAACGGCCGCACCACCAGCGTCCATACCAGCGCAAACGCGATGCCCGCGATACCAGCCAGATTGCTGTTGAAGAACGACTGGAAGTTGGCGCTGTAGGCGCCCTGAATGCCGATGTCGTTGGCGGTAACCACTGCCAGCGGCATGCCGATCATCGCCAGCCGCGGCTGCGCCACGAGCAGGCCGATGATCAGGTACGGCACCGCGAACATCAGCACCAGCATTTCAAAGTCGTGCGCGATCGGCAACACGGCAAACAGCATCACCAGCGAAATCAGCAGGCAGACCACGTTCCAGTTGAAGAACGACTGGATCATCGGCGCCGGTTCGTCGAGCGCGGCAAAGAAACAGCAGGAAATCGCGCCAAGCGCCACGGCGCCAGCGCCATCGGCCCAGCCCGTATGGATCCAGACCATGCCCATCGCAAAGATCGCCATCGCCACGGTCACCGTCGAGAACAGCAACATGCCGTGGTCGTAGTGGCGGGCGCGGCCCACCTCCCAGCGCAGGAATTCCGGCACCCACTGCCCTTCGATGTGCTTGTCGCCCAGGCGGCGGCACAGCGTCACGCAGTCGTGCCACAGCGCCAGCATCTGCTGCAGGCGATCTTCCGCCGCCGTGACCAGCGCGGCATCCCAACCCTCCTGCACGGGCGTCGACGTGAGTACCGGGCGCGCGTCTGATGCGGCACCGCCCTGGATCCAGTCCCGCACGGCCTGCATCTGCGCAGCCAGCGGCGCGGGCACACCACCAGCGGCCTGCATCGATTCGACGATCGTCGCCAGCGAAGACAACACTGGCAGCAGCATCGTCATGCGCCCGCGCAGTTCGCGCGCGGCGCGCACACGTGCCGCGCTCTCGGAGTCATAGCTCAACTGGCTGATCAACTGGTCCAGCGCCAGGATGTCGGCCGCCAGCCGATGGCGGCTATGGTGGCGCGAAACCTTGGTGCCCGGCGTCGCGGACAGCATGTCGGCGGCCCAAAGCGTGGCATCGGCCATCCATTGACGCGACTTGTCGCGCAGCACGTTGGCCACGCTGGCCGGCATGACAACGGCACCCACCACGGCCGCGCACAGGATGCCGAGGCAGATCTCTTCGGAACGGGCCACGGCCAGGTCGAAAATGCCAACCGGATTGTCGACCGACGGCAGCGCCACCAGCGGCAGCGTATAGGCGGCCAGCATAAAGACGTAGCTGCGCGGCGTGCGATGCAGCAGCGCCACGTACAACAGGCACGCTACCCAGACGGCCACTGCCCCCATCAGCAACGGCGGCGAGTTGACCAGCGGCGGCACCAGGGCCACGCCGGCGGCGGCGCCGATCAGCGTGCCAAGTACGCGGTATAGGGCTTTGGAACGAGTGGCACCGGTCAGCGGGTGCGCGACGATATAGACGGACCCCATCGCCCAGTACGGACGCGGCAGCCCCAGATACATCGCGATCCAGAGCGCCAGCATGGCGGCGATAAAGGCCTTGAAGGAGAAGATCCAGTCCCTGGCGGACGGCCAGCTAACCATGACGCTCAGGACTCCTGCTTGCCCGATGCAGAGGCAGCAGCGGCGCGCGAGAGCGCGTCGAGCACGCGCAGTGCCGCAGCCATGTCGCCTTCACTGACTTCCGCGAAGACTTCGGCGCGCAGCTGCTTGAGTTCCACCTCGATACGTTCGGCCATGCGATCGCCGGCCTCGGTCAGCGACAGCACATTGGCGCGCCGGTCGCTCGGGTCGACCTCACGGCGCACGAGGTCCGCCGCGCACAGCTGGTCGACCAACCGCACCAGCGTGGCGCCTTCCACGCCCACATAGTCAGCCAGGGTCACCTGGCGCACGCCACCACCAAGGCGACGGATAAACAGCAGGGGCGCGGCCGCGGCGGCCGAGATGCCGTGAGCGGTAACTGCGGCTTGACTGATCTGTCGCCACTGTCGACCGGACAGCATCAACTGACCGGTAAAGGCGAAACGGAGGGCGTCTATCGGGGGCATGGGCCGAATGATAGACGTGAATTAATTAGGATGCAAATGATTTCTTTGCGAACTAGTTCACGCCTGGTTTTCGCCACATGGCCCCAGGGCTTTATGTCACCCCACCGTGGCTGGCGACGCTGCGCGGAGGTTCTCCAGCATGTCATCGACCATTTCCTGCAGGCCGAACTGCGGCTTCCAGCCCCAATCCTGGCGGGCCGCGCGGTCGTCGATCGAATCGGGCCAGCCCTGGGCGATGGCCTGCCGGTAGTCGGGCTCATAACGAATCGTGAAACCCGGATCGCGCTTGCGAATCGCCTCGGCAATCTCCGCCGGGGTAAAGCTCATACCGGCCAGGTTGTAGCTGCCACGCTCGCGCACGGATTCGCGCGGCGCCTCCATCAGCTCCAGCGTGGCGCGGATGGCATCGGGCATGTACATCATCGGCAGCCGTTCGTCTTCCTTCAGGAAACACGTATAGGCCTCGCCGCGCACGGCGTAGTGGAAGATATCGACCGCGTAGTCCGTGGTACCGCCGCCGGGTGGCGTCTTGTGCGAGATCAGGCCCGGATAGCGCACGCTGCGCACATCGACGCCGTGATTCTCGAAGTACCAGCGGCACCAGCCCTCCCCGGCCTGCTTCGAAATGCCGTACACCGTGGTCGGCTCCATGACGGTCTTCTGCGGCGTGTCCACGCGCGGCGTGGTCGGGCCGAAGGCGGCGATCGAGCTGGGCCAGAACACACGTTCGATGCCGTGATGCCGCGCCGCTTCCAGCACGTTCAGCAGGCCCGTCATGTTCAGGTTCCACGCCCACTGCGGCGCCTTTTCGCCCGTGGCGGACAGCGCGGCGGCAAGCAGGTAGATCTGGTTGATGCCATGCCGCTCGATGACGGTGGTCAGTTCGCCACGATCGGTGACATTCAGCATTTCATGGGCGATATGCACATGGCGGCTGGTCGGCACCACATCGGACGTCACCACCTGTTCACGGCCGTAACGCTCCGCCAGCGCCAGTGCCAGTTCGGAGCCGAGCTGGCCGTTGGCGCCGATGATCAGAATCTTCGGCACGGTGTTGTTGACTGCTGCGTTCATTGAATCAACCCCAACTCACGGCCGGCCTTCGCAAAGGCGTCCAGCGCCTGTTGCAGCGTGCTTTCGTCATGGATCGCGCTCATCTGCACACGGATGCGCGCCTGCCCCTTCGGCACCACGGGATAAAAGAAGCCCACCACATAGACGCCCAGCTCCAGCAGGCGGTCGGCCAGCTTCTGCGCCTTTTCGGCGTCGTAGACCATGATCGGCACGATAGGATGGTCGCCCGGCTTGATGTCGAAGCCGAGTTTCACGATCCCCTCGCGGAAAAACCGGGTATTGCGTTCGAGCTTGTCGCGCAATTCGGTACTGGCCTCAAGGAGGTCGAGCACCGCGATGCTGGCGCCCACGATGGCCGGCGCAACGGTATTCGAGAACAGGTATGGCCTGGAGCGCTGACGCAGCAGTTCGATCACTTCCTTGCGCCCCGTGGTGAAGCCACCCGACGCGCCGCCAAGCGCTTTGCCCAGCGTGCCGGTGATGATGTCGATCTTGCCGAACAGCCCGCGCGCTTCGTGCGTGCCACGGCCACGCGGCCCCATGAAGCCCGAGGCATGACACTCGTCGATGCCCAGCAGCGCGCCGTACTCGTCGCAGATCTTGCGCATCTCGTCCAGGCGCGCCACGGTGCCGTCCATCGAGAACACGCCATCGGTGAATACCAGCTTGAAGCGTGCGCCCTCGGCGTCGGCCTGCTTCAGCTGCGCGCGCAGATCGTCCAGGTCGTTGTGCTTGTACCGATAGCGGCGCGCCTTGCACAAGCGGATGCCGTCGATGATCGACGCATGGTTCAGCTCATCGCTGATTACTGCGTCTTCCGGACCCAGCAGCGTCTCGAACAGTCCGCCGTTGGCATCGAATGCCGAACCGTAGAGGATGGTGTCCTCGGTGCCGAGGAAGCTGGCCAGCCGTCCTTCCAGCTCCTTGTGCAGGTCCTGCGTGCCGCAGATGAAGCGCACCGACGACATGCCGTAGCCATGCGTACGCAGCGCTTCGTGCGCGGCTTCCATTACCTTGGGGTGCGACGACAGGCCAAGATAATTGTTGGCGCACAGATTGATGACTTCGCGCCCGTCCGCGGTGCGGATGGTAGCCCCCTGCGGCGTGGCGATAATGCGCTCGCGCTTGTACAGCCCCGCTTCGCGGATGGCATCAAGCTCCGCACGGATCGATGCATAAAACGCCTCGGCACTCGACATGGCCAGACTCCCGGTGGTAGTGTCTCGGATCGTTCGATCGATAAATCGAACGTGTTCTGTATAACGAACGTGTCGTGCACTATAACGAACAGATGTCGATGACGCAACCCTCCTCCGCCAAAGCGCCGGCAGCCGTGGACGGCCCGCCGGCGGTAGGCAGCGCGCTGCAAGCGCTGCGGCAAAGCCAGCAGTTGTCGCTGGACGACCTGTCGCGCCGCGCCGGTGTCTCCAAGTCTATGCTTTCGCAGATCGAACGGAATCTTGCCAACCCGACGGTAGCGGTGCTGTGGCGGCTGGCAAACGCGTTGGGAGTGAGCCTGACCGATTTCCTGGCGCAGGGGTCGGCCGCGGCGCAGACGCCCGCCATTACCGTGGTGCAGGCGCACGCGGTGCCCGCGCTCAAGAGTCCGGACGCACGCTGCGAGCTGCGCATCCTCGGGCCGATCGACCTGGCGGGACGTTTCGAATGGTATGAGCTGACGATCCAGCCAGGCGGGGTGCTGGCGTCCGAGCCGCACGAGGCGGGCACTCAGGAGCACCTGTCGGTACTTGGCGGCTCGATGATCGTGCGGTCGGCAGGCGACGAGAAAAAGCTGAAGCATGGCGAGACCGCGCGCTACGGCGCGGACGTGTCCCATGCGATTGCCAATCCGGGCAAGAGTGTGGCGACGGCGCTACTGGTCGTCGTGCATCCGGGTTGAGGCCGGGCTGGCCTCGCCCGTCACATCTCGTCGATCGCGGTTGAAGCCGTGACCACGCCAGCATCCTTTTCGAGCGAGAAGCGGTCGCGCGTGGTCACGTAGAAGCTGGCGCCAAAACGTCCCACGGGGAAGTAATCCTGAAGCCGCACGCGCCAGCGCTCCGTGTCGATCAGCCCGTCGCGCGCATGCAACCGCAGCACGCGGCCGATGAAGATCTGCCGGCTTTCCGTCTCCAGTGTTTCCCAAAGCTTGCACTCGAACGCCACGGGCGCCTCGGCAATGCGCGGCGGCGCCACGTCGGTGCACGGTGCCGCCATCAGGCCGACGTGTCCCAGCTCACTGACGTGCGGCGGCAGGCGCTCACCGCAGCGGTGCATCTTCTCCGCCATTGCCTCGTCGCTCAGGTGCACCACGAACTCGCCGGTGCGCACGATGTTGGCCGCCGTGTCCTTGAGCGCGCCATCGCCCAGGCGGTTCACGCTGATCATCACGATAGGCGGCTCCTCGCCCAGCATGTTGAACATCGAGAACGGTGCGGCGTTGGCGGTGCCATCCGGACCGAGCGTGGTCACCAGCGCAATCGGGCGCGGCACGATCAGGCTGGCCATGAGCTTGTAGCGCTGATATTCCGTGATCGCGCCAAAATCGATTTCCATTGATACTCCTTGGGTGTTCGGGCGTCAGCGCTGCGGCAGCCCGAGCATTTGCGCCAGGCTCTTCTCGCCCTGCATACGCGACGTTTCGATCCGTTGCTCCAGCTCGCGCAGATGCGCTTCCATGAGCGCCACGGCACCGGCGGCATCGCGCGCCTCGATGCGGGCCACGATCGCCGCATGCTCATCGTGCTCGCACGGCGCATGGCCCGGCGGCTCGTACAGGCCGACGATCAGCGAGCAGCGGGACACCAGCTCGGTCAGATAGCGCTGCAACACCGGATTGCGGGCCAGCGCCGCGATGCGCAAATGAAAGCCGCTGGCGAGGCGCGCCCAGGAAGGCTGGTCGAAGCGGTGCATCGCATCGTGCTCATCAGCGAGCTGCCGGCGTAGATCGCGCAGGTCCTCCTTGGTCACGCGCTCCACGGCCAGCCCCACCAGCACACGTTCCATCGCGCGACGGGCCTCGAAAATCTGGCTGGTTTCCTCGGGCGTCGGCTCGGCGATTACCGCGCCCTTGTTGGGACGCAGCGCCACGATGCCGTCATGCGCCAGCTTCTCCAGCACCCGCCGCACGACCGCTCGGCCCACGCCGAACAGGTTGCACAGCTCCGGTTCCGGCAGCTTGGTACCCGGCGTCAAACGATGATTGAGCACGCCGTCGAAGATGGCCTGGTAGATGCGCGCATCGGCATCGGCAGGCTCCAGCAACTCGGCTTTTTCGTCCGGCACGGCGGGGGCATTCCTTGCAGCTTTGGTGGACATGACGTCGGTCAGGGAAACAATGGTCATGATGTTAGCGCGAAGCCGCCACGGCGGTTTCCGCTGGAAAATGCGCATCCATCGCATCACAGATGGCGCCCGGCGTGGTCACCCACACGTCGCCATGAGACCGGCGCGCGGCGATATGCGCGAGCGCGCGGCGCAGATGACGCAGGCGATATGGCTGGCCCACCAGATACGGATGCAGCGCAATCCCCATCACCAGCGGCTGCGGATGTTGCGCGTGATTGGCCTGTAGCAGCATCTCGTCGAACTGGTCGATGATCATGTCTGCAAATGCAGCGCCGTCGAGCTGGCGCGCGATGATCATCGGGATGTCGTTGAGCTCCTGCGGATACGGGATCGACCAGAGCGCGCCACCGTTGCGGGTCTGCATGCGGATGGGCCGGTCGTCGTGCGCCCAGTTCAGCGTGTAGCGGTACCCGGCCTCGGCCAACAGGTCTGGCGTGAGCAACGTTTCGGAGATCCACGGCGACAGCCAGCCGCCCGGCGCACGGCCAGAATGGTCCTGAATCCGGTCGCGGCAGTGGGCAATCAGGGCACGTTCCCCGGCTTCGTCGAATTCGCTCTGGCGATGCGCATTGGTATGGCCGTGACCAATCAGTTCGTCGCCACGCGCCAGACAGGCATCTAGCACCTCGGGGCAGTGATCGTAGACCGCTGTGTTCAGGATGACCCCGGTCGCCATTTCAAGCTGGTCGAACAGTTCCAGGCAGCGCCATACCCCCACGCGGTTGCCGTACTCGCGCCAGCTGTAGTTCAGCACATCAGGCTGCGGCGACACCGGTCCAAGGTTCGCGCCCAGGCCCTCGCCAAATGCAAAGTGCTCGATATTGAAGCCGAGGTAGACGGCCAGCCGCGCACCGTTGGGCCAGCGGAAGCCGTCGGCATCGGTAATCGGCCGATACGGAAAGCGGCCGTGATGGCGCAACGGTCCGAACGTCGGCGCCGCGGCCTGCGCGGCGGCCATCGGATTCGGGTTGAAGGTCATGAGCGATTGCCTTTCTTCTGGTTGGTGCATCCGCCCGGGGCATCAGGCACTGCAATCGGGCCTGATGCCCCGTTTCAGATCGTATGCATGGATGTCGACCAATCGTTCGCAATAGTCGTACCAGATCGTCTACGTATTGAAATACCGGCTGTAGCGGAATGTCTGGTGGATTCGTCAACGCCGTGGCACGGCTCTTGCGAGCAGTGCCGCCGACACCCACCCATCCGGAGATCCGCCATGTTTCGTCCCCAACGCCGTGCACTGATCGCTGCCGCAGCGGCTGCCTGCGTAATGACCGCCCTGCCCGCGCACGCCGCCGACACCATCAAGATCGGTTTGATCACGGCGCTGTCGGGCCAGTCCGCCCGTGCCGGCGAGTCCCTGACGCGCGGCATGACGATTGCCATCGACGAGATCAACGCCAAGGGCGGCCTGCTTGGTGGCCGCAAGCTCGAACTGGTGCGCCGCGACGATGAAGGCAACCCGGCCAAGGGCGTGCTGGCCGCGCGCGAGCTGATCTACAAGGAAAAGGTCGCCGTGCTGTTTGGCGGACTGGACACCCCCGTATCGATGGCCATCGTGCCCATTGCCAATCAGGAGAAGGTGCCCTTCATGGGGCCGTGGGCTGCCGGCACGCCGATCACTCACAACGGCGCGAATCCGAACTTCGCGTTCCGCGTATCGGCAGTTGACGAGGTCGTGGACAAGGCGATGCTGCAGTACGCGCAGAAGGCTTTCAACGCCAGCAAGCCGGGCCTGATCCTGGTGAACAACCCGTGGGGCGAATCGAACGAGAAAGGCATCGTGGCGGCAATGGCGGCCAAGGGCGGCAAGCCGGTGGGCGTCGAGAAGTTCGAGGCCAACGACGTGGATGTGGTGCCCCAGCTCGGCCGCCTGAAGGCCGCCGGCGCCGATGTGCTGCTGATGGTGGGCAACGTCGGGCCGTCCGCGCAAGTGGTGAAGTCGCTCGATCGCATGGGCTGGAAGGTGCCGGTGGTTTCGCACTGGGGGCCGGCTGGCGGCCGCTTCACTGAACTGGCCGGACCGAACGCGAAGAACGTGCATTTCGTGCAGACCTACAGCTTCTTTGGCACGCCGACGCCGGTCAGCACGCGCGTCATCAGCGACCTCAAGGCGAAATACAGCGACGTGAAGGGTCCGGACGACATCACCCCGGCCGTCGGTGTGGCCAACGCCTACGACGCCACCCAACTGGCCGCGCTGGCCATTGCGCAGGCCGGCAGCACCAAGGGTGACGCGGTACGTGAAGGCTTTTACAAGATCGACCGCTACGAAGGGCTGATCAAGACCTACGTGAAGCCGTTCTCGCCGCAACAGCACGACGCGCTGAGCGAGAACGACTACGTCTGGGCTCAGTTCATCGACAACCGGATCGTGCCGGTCAAGAAGTAAGCGGCGCCAGGCCGATTGTTGTTTCACCCCTCGCCCGCTCACGGGACAGGGGTGAAAACCGAAAAGAAGGAATCACCATGTTATGGATATCCGCCCTCATCAGCGGGCTTGGCCTGGGCAGCATGTACGGGCTGATGGCGCTGGGGTTTCACATCACCTACGCCGTGTCGGCCACCGTCAATTTCGCGCAGGGCAGTTCGATGATGCTGGGCGCCGTGCTCACGTACACGTTTGCCCAGACACTCGGCTGGCCCATGCCGCTCGCCATCGTGCTGGCACTGGCGCTGTGCGCGCTCTACGGCCTGGCGGTCGAGTTCCTGGCCGTACGCCCGTTCGCCAGCCGTGGCTCGAATGCCTGGCTGATGGCCACCGTGGCGCTGGGCATCGTGCTCGATAACGTGGTGATGCTCTGGTTCGGCACCGAGCCGCGCAGCCTGCCCTCGCCGCTGGCCGCGCAGTCGGTGCAGCTCGGCAGTTCGGGCGTGGGGGTCTACCCCCTGCAACTCGTGATTCCGGTCGTGGGGCTGGCGCTTGCGGGCGTGCTCCACTTCGTCCTGCGCAAATCGCGCTGGGGCGTGGCCATGCTCGCGGTGGTACAGAACCGCGACGCCGCGCGGCTGATGGGCATTCCGATTCGCCGCACCATTGCCGGCGCTTTCGCGCTGTCCACGCTGCTCGCCGGTATCGCTGGCGTCCTGATTGCGCCGCTGTTCAATGTGCAGGCCGACATGGGCACCGTTTTCGGCCTCAAGGCATTTGCCGTGGCCATCCTGGGCGGCCTGTCCAGCGCTTGGGGCGTGATGGTGGCCGGCCTGATTTTCGGCCTCGTTGAAGCGCTGGTCACCGCCTCGCTCGGTTCCAGCTACACGCAGATCATCACCTTTGCACTGGTGATCGCACTGCTGGCACTGCGCCCGGATGGGCTGTTCGGTCGTTCGGAGGTACGCAAGGTATGAGCAAGTCCATGACGACTTCCGTTTCCCCCGCCTTGCCCGGCGTAGCACCCAATGCACCGGCCCCGGTGCTGGGCCTCGGCACACCGTTGCAGATCCTGGCCATGCTGGCCGCACTCGTGGCGGCCGCGGCGCTGACGCTAACGCTCAATGGGTATTTCGTGTTTGTCATCGCTGGCGTGGCCATGCTGGCGATCTGCGGCGTGGGCCTGAACCTGTTGCTCGGGCTGACCGGTCAGGTCTCGTTCGGCCACGTGGGCTTCTATGCGATCGGCGCCTACAGCGTAGCCATCCTGACCGGGCAGGCCGGGTGGAGCTTCTGGGCCGCGTGGCCTGTCGGCGCGCTGATTGCCGCCGTACTTGGTGCCTTGCTGGCATTGCCCGCCCTGCGTGTGAAAGGTCCGGGACTGGCGATGGTGACCATCGCGTTCGGCTTCATCGTCGAACATGGCGCGGTGGAATGGCGTGCGCTGACCGGCGGCCAGAATGGGCTGATGGGTATTGCGCAGCCATCCCTGCCCGGCGTGGAAGGCGGCGAGCGCGCGCTGGCGCTGATCGCGATTGCCGTGCTGGGGGTGGCGCTGGCCGCGTATGCGCGCATCGCGCGCGGCAGCTGGGGTGCCGCCATGCGCGCCGTGCGCGACAGCGAAACGGCGGCCGCCTCGATCGGCGTGAATCCGCTAGTGGTCAAGACCGTGGGCTTTGCGTTCTCGGCCGCACTGGCCGGCCTGGCTGGCGGCCTGTTCGCGCCCCTGCAAGGCATGGTGACGCCGGGGATGTTCTCGTTCCTGCAGTCGATCCTGTTCGTGCTCGTGGTGATGATCGGCGGCGCCGGTACCGTGGCCGGCCCGGTGGCCGGTGCCGTGATCGTCGGCCTGCTGCCGGAAATTCTGTCGAGCCTGGAAAACCTGCGCCTGCTCTGCTTTGGTGTCCTGCTGCTGGTCGTGCTGTGGGTAGCGCCCAGCGGCATCGTCGGCGTGGTCACGGCCGCGTTCCGTCGCCTGCATCCGCGCGCATCGGTAAGCCATGACGCCGTGCCCGGTGCCACGCTGCCATCGCGCGAGGCCGCCCAGCGCCGTGGCCTGTCCGCGTTGGGGCTGTCGATGGTTTTCGGCGGCGTACGCGCCGTGGACGACCTGTCGTTCGAATTGCCGCCGGGCCAGGTCACTAGCCTGATCGGCCCCAACGGTGCGGGCAAGTCGACGGTGCTCAATATGCTGTCCGGCTACTACCGTCCGCGTTCGGGCGGACGCATGCTCGGCACCGACGCACTGCCTGCGCATGGCGCCTGCCATAGCGCACGCCACGGCATCGCGCGGACGTACCAGACCACGCAGCTATTCACCGGCATGAGCGCCGCCGACAACGTGGCCATCGCGCTCACGCGCGGCAAGCTCGGCACGCTGCTCGGCATTGCCGGATTCACCGCGCCTGCGGTACGCAACGAAGCCCGCGCGCTGCTGGCTGCCTGCGGCTATACCGGCAACCCCGACACCAGCGCGGCGGACCTTGCCCACGTGGACCGCCGTCTGGTGGAGATCGCACGCGCACTGGCCACGCGGCCTGCCGTGCTGCTGCTGGATGAACCGGCGGCGGGCCTCTCGCGCGAAGACAAGGCCATGCTGGGCCGGTTGCTGCGCCGGATTGCGGATAGCGGCATCGCCGTCGGCCTGGTCGAGCACGATATGTCGCTGGTGATGGAGGTATCCGACAGCATCGTCGTCATCGACGCCGGCCAGCATCTGGCGCGCGGCACGCCGGATGCGGTTCGCGCCGATCCCGCCGTGCGGCGCGCCTATCTCGGCGAGACATCGAACGCCCCGACGCGGCAACGCACCCGGGCCATCGGCGATGCCATGCTGCCGGAAGTGCTTGGCGTGAGCGCGCTGCGCGCTGGCTATGGCGCGGCACCGGTGCTGCACGACGTCGACCTTCAGGTGCGCGAAGGCGAGATGGTGGCGCTGCTGGGCGCAAACGGCGCGGGCAAGTCCACGCTGATGCGCACGCTGTCTGGCCTGCATCGCCCGGTGCAAGGCGGCATCACGTTCGACGGCACCGACCTGGCACGGCTGGACGCGGCAAAGATCGCCGAGATGGGCGTGGTGCTGGTGCCTGAAGGCCGGCAGGTGTTTCCGGAGCTTTCGGTGCTCGACAATCTGCGTCTGGGCGCATTTCCGTCGGGCCGCATTTCGCGCGGCGAGATCACCAGGCGCATCGAAACCATGTTCGCGCGCTGGCCCCGGCTGCGCGAACGGCAGCATCAGCGTGCCGGCCTGCTATCCGGCGGCGAGCAACAGATGCTGGCCGTGGCGCGCGGCCTGATGTCGAATCCGAGCGTACTGCTGCTCGATGAGCCGTCACTCGGCCTGGCGCCGAAGGTCATCGACGAACTGCTCGCATCGCTCGACAAGCTGCGCGAGGCATCGATCGCGATTCTGCTCGTGGACCAGATGGCCGCCCTGGCACTCTCGCTGGCCGACCGCGCCTACGTGCTGGAAGAAGGCCGCGTCGTGGCCAGCGGCGATGCCGAATCGCTGGCCCAGGACCCCGCGCTGGTCCAGGCCTATCTGGGAGGACAGCACGCATGAACGGGCTGGCCACCTCCAGAGCGGGCATGGTCACAAGCCCGCACCAGCTGGCGAGTGAAGCGGGCCTGGAGATCCTGCGCGACGGCGGCAACGCCATCGAAGCCGCTATCGCCATCGGGGCCACGCTGGCCGTCACCTATCCGCACTTCACCGGACTGGGCGGCGACGCATTCTGGATCGTCAGCGACCGGAGCGGCAATGCGCGCGCGTTATCGGGCATCGGACAGGCGGCATCGACGCTGCCCGACTATGGCGACGCCATTCCCACGCGCGGCGCGGCATCGGCATTGACGTCCGCCGCAACGGTGGACACCTGGGACCGCGCTTTCGCCATCAGCCGCGATCAATGGGGCGGCAAGCTGCCGTGGAACCGCCTGCTTCAGCGCGCCATTGCATTGGCCCATGAGGGATTCGACGTCACGCCATCGCAGCGCTTCTGGCAAACGTTCCGTCAGCCCGAGCTAGGGCAATGGCCGGGATTTGCCGAAGTATTCATGCCGGACGGGCGCATGCCGGAACCGGGCGACCGCTTGCGCCAACCGGCGCTGGCGCGCAGCCTGGAACGCATCGCGCAATTCGGCGCGCGCGAGTTCTATGAAGGCGAGCTGGCCGAACGCATCATCGCGGGACTGCAAGCGGCCGGTTCGCCGTTGAGGATGCAAGACCTGGCACGTACCGCCGCGCGCGACGAAGCACCCGTGCGCGTGCCCTACCGTGGCGGCGAGCTGCTGAGCCTGGCGCCGCCCACGCAGGGCGTGACCACGCTTCAGATCATGGGCATCCTGGACCGGTTCGACATCGCGAGCATTCCGGAAGGCAGCGCGGACTACTATCACCTGCTGGTGGAGGCCGTGAAACAGGCGTTTATCGAGCGCAACCGCCATGTGGCCGACCCGGAGTTCGCAACGGTTCCGGTCGAGGCGATGCTGGCGCCGGAGCGGCTGTCGGCCCTTGCCGCGCATATCGATATGCGACACGCGCTGCCGTGGCCCCACGTCTACCAGCATGGCGACACGGTCTATCTGAGCGCGGTGGATGGCGAAGGCCGCTGCGTCAGCGTGTTGCAGACGGTCTACTTCGATTGGGGCAGCGGCGTGGTGGCCGGCGATACCGGCATCCTCTGGCACAACCGCGGCGCCGCATTCAGCACCGATCCCACCCATCACAATGCAATTCGGCCAGGCAAACGGCCGTTCCATACCCTGAACCCTGGAATGTATCTGCATGGAGGCAAGCCGCGCCTGATGTATGGCACGCAAGGCGCCGACGGCCAGCCGCAGACGCTGGCCGCCGTGCTGACGCGGCTCATCGACTACCGCATGGACCCGCTTCAGGCGCTATCGCGGCCACGGTTCCTTCTGGGCCGCACTTTCTCCGATGCGCGCGACAGCCTCAAGATCGAGGCCGATGTTGGAGACGATGTGATCGCCACGCTGTCGACCCGCGGCCACGAAGTCAGCGTGATCGACGCACAAAGTCCGTTGGCGGGCCATCCAGGCGCGATTGCGTTGTACGACAACGGAACTTGCGCAGGAGCGCACGACCCGCGCAGCGATGGCATCGCCATAGGGCTGCCAGGGGCATAGCCCATGCGGCGATGAACGTGAGGCATCATGCGGGAATGCGGCGAAGCCCTGCATGACGTGCGGATGAAACCCCTGCACTATGTAGCGGTTTTGTATCGGGCAGGAACCCGTGCAGGGGATGCCCGTCCAATGCAATGACTGTCGACTGGCCATCACGATGCAATGCAGCGTGCAAGCGCCGGCGCGATGGTCCACAATTCCGCCGGAGGGTCGCACCGCTGCATTCGGTTCACGCGCCCCCCATGTCCCCCAGCAATCGCTCCCCTCTCGCCAAGGAGAACACTGTGCTGAGTCCACATGAACTTGCCACGCTGATGCTGATCGGCAATGGTCCCCATACCCGCGACGATACGTCGAGCATCGCCGCACGCGAAATCGATCCGATCGATCTCGATGCATTGATCACCAAGGAACTGGTGATTCTGGAATCCGGACAGGGCAAACGCGCCTGCCCGCAGATCACCGCTCACGGCCGGTCGATGCTGGCCGCCGTAGGCCGCCTGAGCTAGCGCCCCTGGCGCCAGGGTCGGTTTCCGGCCCTTCCCACCTTTTTTCGACTTGTAAGGCTTGTGACTATCGGGCGACGGCCGCCGTCTTCATTGCGGCAGCCGGTGCCTGGTAACCGTCGGTCAGCGTCTTCAGGAACGCGATCACATCGCGCATTTCGCCTTCGGTCATCAGGGGCTTGTCGCCGGGCTTGCCGCCGAACGGCGCTTCCATATTGATATTTGCGTGGTACTGCTCGGGCAGGTCGTCGAACTTCCGCACCCTGCCGTCCTTGCCGCGCGGATACCACTTCTGCGGTTTCACGTCGCGCTCGGCATAGAAGTGCAGCACTTCGTCGAGCGAATGGAAGACGCCGTTGTGAAAGAAGGCCTGGCGCACGGCCACGTTGCGCAATGAGGGCGTACGGAACAGGCCGCAGTAGTCGGCGCGGTCCTTGAGGTCGGTGCGATCGGGGCCGCACAGGCCCATGTCGAAGAACGCCGGATCGGTATTGCCTGCCAGCTTGCGGTTACGGGGCGCACCCACCGCAATGAATCCGAAATCCGAGAAGGCCGGGAACGCGCCCTCGCGGATGTCGCCCGGATGGCATGCGGCGCAGTTGCCCTTGTTCGGATCGTTGAATACTCGCAGCCCGCGCAGTTCCTGCGCGCTCAATTTCGCCTGGCCACGGAGCACGGCATCGTACTTGCTCGTATAGGGGTAGAACTCCGCCGGCGTCTGCTGGAACACCTCCAGCGCCATCAGCACCGCGCTGAACGCGGTGTCCTCGTCGTCGAGCACATCCTGGCCCAGCACCTTGCGGAAGGTGTCCGCGTACGGCCCCTTGCGGATTTTCTCGACCACCACGCGCGGCTCGCCGTTCGCCATTTCATGCGCGGACAGTAGCGGAATGCGCGCCTGTTCGTGCGCGGAACCGGCGCGGCCGTCCCAGTTGTGTCCCCCGGCTGGCCCCTGATCTTCGGCGTCGTTGCCGTCGTTCTCGTGGTAGTGGTCGGTGTAGGCGGGCACGTTCTGCACGTAGCGCAGAGACGGCGCCGCCCGCACGCCGGTACGTGTCATGTCCGCGCCGCCCAGTTGCACGGACAGGTTGTTCGGCGGCCCGTAGGCATGCTCGGGACTATGGCAGGTGGCGCAGGACTGCTTGCCTGACGCCGATAGCGCCGGATCGAAAAACAGGGCCTTGCCCAGCGCGTTGAGTTGCGCAATGTCCGGATGGCGCTCGGCCATCATCGCGTAGAACGGCTTGGGACCGGCGGCCTTCGGTGCGCTGGCCGTCATCGCCTGCGGCGCGCTGGCCAAGGCCGGCGCCTTCGCCTCCTGCTTGCCGCATCCCGCCATCAGGCTTGCCAGCAGCGTGATCAGCAGAGCGCCGGCAACGCGCAACCAGGTGAAGAGCGACGGGAACGCGGCGTTCCACAACAGCGGCGGCAGACTCATGTCGAAGCGATGACAGCGGGATGACGATCGAATGGCGCCACAGGCTATGCCGCATTTGTGACAGCAACGTGTCGATTCATCGAGCCGACATTCCGGCCAGCCCGCATCCGATGTATCGGCACGTCAGGTGCGGCATCATCAATCTGACACATGTCCGGCTCAAACTCGCGGCGCACCCAGCAGTACCCACGGTTTTATCGAAGCACCGCAGTTCCCACACATAACAAAGAGGAAAGCTATGAGCCGTTACACCCGCCTGTGGCCGCTGGCCGCATTGGCCGCCGCATGCCTGTCCGCCTGTGGCGGCAGCGACTCCGGCAACGCCACCCCCGCCGCCACCACGTCCGGCGTTGTGACCGGCAGCTATTTTGAGAACGCCAAGGTCTGTATCGACGCCAACAACAACGCCAAGTGCGACAGCGGCGAAGCCTCGGCCGTGACCGACGCCAAGGGCGCCTTCACCGTGACGGGCCAGGGTCCGATCGTGGCGGAGATCGATACGAACGCATTCCGGAATGACGACGCAGGCGGCCATGCAGCCGTCACGCGCAAGCTGGTATTCCGCGCACCGGCCAACGCGAACGCCGTGGTCAGCGCGATTTCCACCGAACTGGCCGCCTTGATGGATGCCAACGGCGGCAACCTCGACACCGCGCGCGCGCAACTGGCCGACCGTCTGGGCGTGGCAGCGGACAAGCTGCTGGAAGACCATAACAAGGAAACGGACAGCAAGATCAAGGCCGCGCTGCAAGGCGAGATCGAACAGGCCATCGAGCTGATTGCCAATGCCGTGGCGGCAGGCGGCGATATCGGCGCCGCCATCAAGGCCGGTGTTGCCCAGCGCCTGGCGCTGAACAACATCAGGAACGTGGTGGTGATCTACGCGGAAAACCGCGGCTTCGATAACCTCTACGGCCTGTTCCCGAATGCCAACGGTATTCCGGGTGTGAACTCCAGCGCCGTCGGCACCGTGGAACCGCAGAAGGACTTCGACAACTCGGCGCTGGCAACGCTGCCGCCGACCTGGGGTGGTTTCACCGCCGCCGGCCAAGCCGTGACGCTGCCCGAGGCCAATACCGTCGGCTGGGCCAACAAGCCGTTCCGTATCGACGATCCGTCCGGCGTCAACGGCACGGGTGTGGTTGTGGACCAGACCGTCGTCACGCGCGACCTGGTGCACAAGTTCTACCAGAACCAGATGCAGATCAACGGCGGCAAGAACGACAAGTTCTCCGCGTTCTCCGACGCCGGCGGCATCACGATGGGCTACTACGACGGTAGCAAGATGGGGATGTGGCAAATGGCCAAGGACTTTGTGCTGGCCGACAACTTCTTCATGGGCGCGTTCGGTGGCTCGTTCCTGAACCACCAGTACCTGGTCTGCGCCTGCGTGCCGCAGTACCCGAACGCCGACAAGTCGGTGGCATCGGGTTCGATCGCCGCCGTGGCCGCCGACGGCAAGAGCCTGGCGCTGAAGGACACCAGCCCGACCAGCATCATGACCGGCCGCGCCGCGTATGTGAACGACGGCGCGATTACGCCGAAGGACAGTACCGGCATGTTCTACGCCGTGAACACGATGCAGCCGGCCTATCAGCCGAGCGGCAACGCACCGGCTTCGACGGACGCCACCAAGCTGCTGGCCGATCCGAACCTGGCCAGCACGCTGCCGCCGCAAACCCAGGATACGATCGCCACGTACCTCGACAAGCGCGGCATCGACTGGGCCTGGTACGCGGGCGCATGGAAGACGGTTTCGGCTGATCGCACCAAGATCTACAACAACACGGTGCCGAACTTCCAGGCCCACCATCAGCCGTTCAACTTCTTCTCGGCGTTCAGCCCGGTGGATCACGCCGACTACCGCACGGCACACCTGAAGGACTTCGACAGCCAGTTCTACGTGGATGCCGCCGCGGGCAAGCTGCCGCCCGTCTCGTTCTACAAGCCGCAAGGCAACCTGAACCAGCACGCCGGCTATGCCAACGTGACTGACGGCGACGCCCACATCGTCGACGTGATCAAGCATCTGCAGGCCAGCCCGCAGTACAAGAACATGCTGATCGTGGTGACGTACGACGAAAACGGCGGCTTCTATGACCACGCACCGGTGCCCTCGGCCGACCGTTGGGGTCCGGGCACGCGTATTCCGGCGATCATCGTCTCGCCGTTCGCCAAGAAGGGCTTCGTCGACCATACGCAATACGACACCGCCTCGATCCTGCGCTTCATCACGCACCGCTTTGCCCTGCCGACGCTGCCGGGCCTGAAGCTGCGTGACGATTCGCTGGTCGCCAACGGCAAGCAGGCGATGGGCGACCTGACCAACGCGCTGACTTTCCCGGCGCAGTAAAACTGTTGCCACTGTGGCTGCGCCCTCTCCCTGGGCGCGGCGGGCAGGCGAAGCAAACGAAATGGGGCGGCCTCGCAAGGGGCTGCCCCATTTTCCGGTTCAGCCTGGGCGTGCGTCGGTGGATCGCCGACAGGCAGGCGGCGGCGAACTGACTATAGTCTTGTGAGTGCCTCCCGTGGGCCATGTGCTGCCCCGCCTTACAAGCAAAGGAGCCTGTTATCGCCGCCTGGCAATCGGACATCCCCGCCCGGCTCGACCGCCTGCCGTGGTCACGCTGGCACTGGCGCGTGGCCATCGCACTGGGCGTCGCCTGGGTGCTCGACGGCCTGGAGGTCACACTGGTCGGATCGGTTGGCGCCGTCCTGGAGCGCCCCGACACGCTTGGCCTCAGTGCCACCCAGGTGGGCTGGACCGGCTCGCTATATATATTGGGGGCCGTGATCGGCGCGCTGGTTTTCGGCCGGCTGGCGGACCGGCTTGGCCGCAAACGGCTGTTTCTTGCCACGCTGGCCGTCTACATGGCGGCCACGCTGGCCACGGCGTTCTCACCAAACTTCGCTTTCTTCGCGCTGTGCCGCTTCCTGACCGGGCTGGGCATCGGCGGCGAATACGCGGCCATCAATTCGGCCATCGATGAACTGATTCCGGCGCGGGTGCGGGGCCGCGTGAACCTGGCCATCAACGGCAGCTTCTGGCTTGGGGCGGCGCTGGGTGCCGGGCTGAGCCTGGTCCTGCTGGACCCGCGCGTGTTCGGCCCGGTCTGGGGCTGGCGTGTCTGCTTTGCGCTTGGCGCGGTGCTGGCCGTGGCCATCGTCCTGGTTCGCCGGCATGTGCCAGAAAGCCCTCGATGGCTCACCACGCATGGCCGGCATGAGGAAGCGGCGCGCGTCATCGCCACGATCGAGGCGGAAATCGCGGTGCGGCACGGCGCGTTGCCTGCCGCCGACGCCGCCGCCGTGGTCTCCTACGCCGGCAAACCCATCCCTGAACTGCGGGAAATCGTGCGAGTCCTGGTGCATCGCTACCGCTCGCGCAGTGTCGTGACCTTTGCCTTGATGGTTGCGCAGGCGTTCTTCTACAACGCCATCTTCTTCACCTATTCGCTGGTGCTGACGAAGTTCCAGGGGGTGCCGGAAGAGCGCGTGGCGCTCTATATCTTTCCCTTCGCGCTGGGCAATGCCCTGGGGCCGCTGGTACTGGGCCCGTTGTTCGACCGCATTGGCCGCCGCAGGATGATCGCGCTGACCTATGTCCTGTCAGGCATCGGTCTGGCCGCGACGGGCTGGGCATTCATGGAAGGCTGGCTCGACGCGCGTGCCCAGGCGCTGTGCTGGTCGGCGGTGTTCTTCCTGGCGTCGGCCGCGGCCAGCTCGGCATATCTGACCGCCAGCGAGGTGTTTCCGCTCGAAATGCGCGCCCTGGCGATCTCGGTGTTCTACGCCGTTGGCACTGGCACGGGCGGCTTCATCGCGCCCGTGCTGTTCGGATATCTGATCGAAACGGGCAGCCGGGGGGCGGTGGCAATCGGGTACGGCATTGGCGCGGCGCTAGTAGTCGTGGCGGGCCTGATGGCCTTGCGCTTCGGTGTCGATGCGGAACGGCGATCGCTGGAAGATATCGCTCCGCCACTCGGCGTTGAGCGGGACTGAGTGCTCAGCCTTGAAGATTATTATGTTTTTCAATAAATACTCAATGAGTGCTATGCTATTTCATACATTCCATTCGCTAGTACGCCCATGCCAGCCCTACACCTCCAGCTCCGCGCCCTTCGCAAACGGCGAGGCTTTACCCTGGAAGACATCGGGCGCGTCATTGGCATGGCGGCGTCCAATCTCTCCATCGCCTTGAGTGGAAAGCAGGATGTGCGCGCTTCGACGCTCAACGCGATTGCCGCCGCGCTGGACGCCGATTGGGTCCTCGTCCCCAGGGAACACATGGACGAAGTCCGGCAACTGCTGACCGGCAAGGCCGCTGGCCCTGACCGCACCGCGCCCACTTCCGTCGACCTCCTGCTCGGAGACGAGTCATGAGCGACGAACTCCGGCCCCGCTATCTCTCGGTACACCTGCACGGCGAACTTTGCGGCTATCTGTGCGAAGCGGGCCGTACCACGCGCTTTGTGCCCGGCGAGCAGTTTCGCGGCGATCCCGGCCGGCCGACGCTTAGTCTTTCGCTAACCGTGCCCGGCAACGAGCCGCTGACGGCCACCATCCTGTCGAATCCGTTTCATCCCGCGCTATACAACACCGGCGGCGAGCTGCCGCCCTACTTCGCCGGACTGCTGCCGGAGGGGGAACTGCGCAAACGGCTGGAAGCCACGCGCCATCATCCGGACGACCGCGACGACTTCGGCGTGCTAGCCGCCGCGGGCGAAGACCTGCCCGGCGCACTGACCATCCGGCCGGCCAACCTCGATGCGCTGCCCGACTATGTCCGCACCGTGGGCGTCACGGGAGGCGCCGACAATCTCGAAATCGCCGTGGTCGAAGGCGCGACGGAGGGCGCCGCATCGGTATCGGGCGTGCAGAACAAGCTGGCGCTATCCACCGCGCACACGGGAAAACGCTACACGATGCCCACTCACGGGCGCCTGTCCGACCTGATCGCCAAGCTGCCCGCACGCAACGACGACAGTCAGATCTTCAACGAATATGTGTCGATGCAGCTCGCACAGGCGGCCGGCGTGGCAGTGGCGGTCTGCAAGCCACAGCCGCTGGCGGCCATCGACGTGCCGGGCCTGGCCGACGCGCTGGGCGCGGAGTTGTGCTTCCTGGCAGTCGACCGTTTCGATCGCGAACCCGGCGGCCGCGTCCACGCCGAAGACGGGTGCCAGATCCTGACCCGCATGCCCGCACGCAAATACGCGGGCAACGATGCCTATGTGGCCATCGTGCGCCTGCTGGAACGATTGAGCGTGCGCGGTATCGAGGATGTACGGCAGTTCTTTATGCGCCAGGCCGTCCATACTCTGCTGGGCAATAGCGACGCCCACCTCAAGAACTTCTCGTTCCTGTACCGCAACGGCACGATGCCGGAGCTTTCACCGGCGTACGACATCGTCAGCGTGACCGCGTTGCCCGGTTTCTCCGCGTTCGGCCAGAACGTGGCCATCGATGCCCTGCAGCGCCAGCAGACCCTGGAGACCTATCGGGATTTCGCAAGGGAAGCACGAATCGCCGAGCGGATCGCCTTGGCTGCGGTAAAGGATGCGGTGACAATGGCGCGCGAACTGTGGCCCGCACTGCTCGATACCCTGCCCACACCGCCGGCGATGAAAACCGTCGTCCTGGAACGGCTGCAATCGCTACCGCTGGCAAGGCTGGCAAAACGCTAGCCGCTCGCGCGGCAACTCGCCTCGCATTTTGAGACACGTCCCATTTTTTTCTGCTTGACCCCAACCGAGAATGATTGGGTCAGGCGCGGCACTCGCGTCTGACCCAACTATCCCAACTATCGAAGGGGTCAAACAATGATGCACAGAGCAGAAACAAGCGATGTCGGGGCTGGGGCTGACGGCTATCGGGGTGGCGTCGTGCAGGCGCTAACGCCCGATTCCGGGCAAGCACATTCGATCATGGATCTGAAGGGCTGCCTGGCCGGCCGCAGACCGCCGCCGAATGTGTCGGACATCCAGCAAGCGGTGGCGGAGGCAAAGGCATACGGGACGAACGCAGACACCGATCCAGCAATCTCCCTGGGGCTACCACCGATCGGCCCCGGCAAGACGCACTCGATCATGGATTTGAAGGGCTGCCTGGCGGGTCGCCGGTCTGGCCCGCCACTGACCGATGAAGAGATGGAAAAAACCATCGATGCGGACATCTGGGCGCGTTACCTGCGGAGCTTCGCATGATCGGCATCGATACCAATATCCTCGTCAGGTTCCTTACCCGGGACGATCCCGTTCTGACTGTCAAAGCCGATGCGTTGATGGCATCGCTGTCACGCAGCGCGCGGGGCTATGTTGCCACGGCAGTCGTTGTGGAACTGATTCGGGTCGTGCGAAGAAACCACGGTGCCACACGTGCAGAAACAGCACAGATCGTCGAGAAACTGATCGCTAGCGACGAACTTGTCGTCGAGTCACGTGGGAATGTGGAATCGGCGCTGCAGCTACTTCGCACATCGTCCGGTGAGTTTCCCGACTGTCTGATTCTGCGCGCCTGTCAGAACGCGGGCTGCCACCCGACTGTCACCTTTGACCGTCAGGCCGCCCGCTCCATCGGCATGAAGCTCGCCCTCTGAAGCGGGTCTTCCGTGCAGTTGGCCCCAGCGTCAGCTCAATCCGTCCAGCACCATATGCTGCCCATGAATCGCATCGGCCGCGTCGGACGCCAGAAAGGCTACCGCGCGTGCCGCTGCGCCGGTCGACACCCATTGCGTTGGGTCGGCGGCCGGCATGGCGGTGCGATTGGCGGGCGTATCGAGGATGCTCGGCGCAATACTGTTGACGTTGATGCCGGAACCCCTCACCTCGCGCGACAGGCTTTCCACCAACCGCTGCAGCGCGCTCTTGGATGCGGTATAGGCGCCCATCGCTGCCGCGCCACTGGCGGCGCCCCGCGCGGAAACGGCCACCACCTTGCCGCGCCGCTGGAACACCATCGCAGGAATGAAATGACCGGAGACGGCCACGAACGACCACGCGTTCAGGTCCATCATGCGCATCCAGGACTCCCGGCTCAGTGCATGCGTTGGCTCGCCCATTTCGAAACCACCCGCGACGTGAACCAGCACGTCGACCGTGCCAAATGCGTCGAGGATGGCTGCCGCCACGGGCGCCATCGCCGCATCCGATGTCACGTCGGCCGCATGCAGCAGCGTGCCGCCGTGGTCCGGTTCCGGGTGTGCGAACACGCTCTGGAGGTGCTGCAGGTTATGGTCGATCAATGCCAGCCTGGCCCCTTCCGCGGCGAAGCGGCTGGCCACGGCTCGGCCCAGGGCGCCGGCCGCTCCTGTGATCACGACATGACGACGGGGTGCCTTCGCTTCCATGATGGACTCCGGAAAAGAGGTCCTTCAACCATAGTGCCTCGGGTCGGACTCCGCCAGCGGCTACGGCGGCGCCAACTGTACAGCACGCGGCACCGGCATCTGTGCATGGCTCGATGGCCGATGTTGGTGCATGATGCCGCACCGCCCGTCAACGGGTTCACCGCGCCAGGATCAGGAATTGCCCCTTACCCGCATCAAGCAGAGCGATACCCTGCTTGCCATCACCGCCCTGGTCGGGTCGATGGCGTCCCTGTGCATCGGGACGTCGTTTGCAAAAAGCCTGTTCGGTGCCGTTGGCGCGCAGGGTACGGTGGCACTGCGCGTAGGCTTTGCCGCGCTGATCCTGATCGCAGTATGGCGGCCCTGGCGGTTCAAGCTGTCGGGCGCGCATGCCCGGTCCATCGCGCTATACGGTGCGGCCCTGGGTGCGACGAACCTGCTGTTCTATATGTCGCTGCGCACGATCCCGCTGGGCCTGGCGATTGCGATCGAATTCACCGGTCCGCTGACCGTGGCGGTGCTGTCGTCGCGCCGCGCCATCGACTTCCTATGGATTGCCTGCGCTGTCGCCGGGCTGATACTGCTGCTGCCGCTTGGCGAAGCCGCGACGCATCTGGACCCGGTGGGAATTGGCTTTGCGCTCGCGGCCGGGGTGGGCTGGGCGCTGTATATCGTGTTCGGCCAGATGGCCGGCAGTGCGCATGGGGGCCAGGCCACATCACTGGGCATGACCACGGCGGCGCTGGTGGCCCTGCCGTTCGGGCTGGCGCATGCCGGCACCGAAATCTTCAGTCCGAGTCTGTTGCTGTCCGGCCTTGCGGTGGGACTGATGTCGAGCGCGATTCCGTATTCGCTGGAAATGGTGGCGCTAAAGCGGCTGCCACGACGGACCTTTGGCATTCTGCTGAGCCTGGAACCGGCGATGGGAGCGCTGGCCGGTCTGGCCTTCCTGCACGAGCAACTCACGCTGATTCAATGGGTTGCCATCGCCGCCATCATCACGGCATCCATCGGCTGTACCGCAACGTCGCGGGGCAAAAGCTAAGTTTCAGTTCTCCGCAAACCAGTCGCGCGGCAGCCAGTGCCCGGCACCCGGTTTGCTGGCTTGCTGGTGAACGGCCTCACCCAATGACAGGGTGACTTCATGCAGATAGCTGTCCTCGGGATTGCGGCGCGTAGCAAATCCGCAATCGCGCATGATGGCCAGCATGCGGCGGTTTTCGCTTAGGACATCGCCGCGCATACCTCGCAGTTGCCCGGCGCGCGCCACCTGCTGCAGTCGCTGGATCAGCCTGCGGCCAAGTCCTTGTCCTTGCCAATCATCGGCCACCACGACAGCCAGTTCCGCGATGTCGTCCGCGTTCACCACGTACTCGGCATTGGCTACGATGGCTTCCTCGCCAGCCTCGGTGCGCGCGGTCACGACCACGGCCACGTCGCGTCCCGGGCGATGCTCGACAAAACCCTGGATGATCTCGTCCGCAACGCGGCCGCCGGTCAGGAACCGGTAGTAGCGGCTCTCGCGCGACAGGCTGTCGACAAACGCTCGCAACCCGTCACGGTCCCCGGAATGGGCAAGGCGCACGGTCACTTGCCTGCCGCCTCGCGCCGTCCAGCGCTCTTCGTCGATCCGGGCCTCAGCCCTGGTACTACCTGCCGCCCCACTCATGCCCCACCCCTGACTTCACTTTGTGTAGGCAGAACTATAGTTGATACCCTGACTTTTGCAAATGAAGTTAGAGTGCTATGCTCAAACCATGAATACGCCACCGCCGCCGATCACTCCCGCAGACTTCGCGCAATGCTCGATTGCCGCGACGCTTTCGTTGATCGGCGAAAAGTGGACGATTCTCATCTTGAGGGACGTTTTTTCAGGCGTCAGTCGCTTCGACGATTTTGTCGAGCGTCTGCAATGCTCTCCCGCTGTGCTGTCTGCACGGCTCAAGACGCTGACCGAAGCCGGACTGCTGCGTAAGGTCAGCTACAAGGAGCCTGGCGAGCGCGAGCGTTCTGCCTACCGCCCCACGCGCGCGGCGGTGGAGTTGCTACCGGTGATCATCGGCCTGATGCAATGGGGCGACGCGCATATGAAACCTGACGGCGTAGGGCCGGCCGAGATCCGCTCCAAGCTCAGCGGACTTCGGGTGCGTTCGGCCCTGGTTGATGAGGCCGGCCAGCTGGTTTCCCCCTCCGACATGCAGCTCATTTCCCTACTGCCGACGGCCGACGGCACGGTCTGAACGCCGCGCCTCGACGCACCTCTGCGCACCGCTGCCGGACATTGCACTGCACCATAGCCGTGCGAGCGCCCAAGTCTGGCGCTGCACCATGATGCATAAACATGCACATATCGGCACTTTATTGCCGATCTCCCTGGGCAAAAGCTTCGAAAACGGTACCTGACGGGGCTGGCACACCGCTTGCGATATAGAGAGCGGGCCGGTCAACGGCGATCCGCCCACCCCACACAGCACGGTTGCTATCCGTAGGTAGCAGTCGTCAGGACAACGGCGTCCCCAGAACTGGCCCATCAGCGCCAGGCTCTCGGGACGCCATTTGTTTTTGGAGCCCAAGGATGAACGGCAAAGCCACCCGGATCGACCTGCTGAGTCTCAAGACCCCGCAGATGCGCGCCTTCCACCTGACCTGGATGGCATTCTTCGTCTGCTTTTTCGCGTGGTTTGCGTGCGCGCCGCTGATGCCGGTGCTGAAAGGCGAATTCGGGCTGACCCCGGGCCAGATTGCCAATATCAATATCGCCGCCGTGGCGGTCACCATCATCGTGCGCCTGATCATCGGCCCGATGTGCGACCGCTTTGGTCCGCGCAAGACCTATACGGGCCTGCTGGCCGTTGGCGCCATCCCCGTGATCGGCGTGGCGTTTGCCCAGAACTACGAAACGTTCCTGTTCTTCCGCCTGCTGATTGGTGCGGTCGGCGCCAGCTTCGTCATCACGCAGTACCACACCTCGGTGATGTTCGCGCCGAACGTGGTGGGCACGGCCAATGCAGCCTCCGCTGGCTGGGGCAACGCCGGCGGCGGTGCCGCGCAAGGCGCGATGCCGCTGCTGCTGGCCGCCGTGCTGTTCCTGGGCGTCGACCATGCAATGGGATGGCGTGTGGCGCTGATCGTGCCCGGCGTGCTGATGCTGATCATGGCCGTCGTCTACTGGCGCTTCACGCAGGACTGCCCGGAAGGCAACTTCTCCGACCTGCGCGCCCGCGGTATCGCCGTTAGCGGCGGCAAGGGCGGCGGCGGCTGGGCCAGCTTCCGCGCTGCCAGCGCCAACTACCGCGTCTGGATGCTGTTCATTACGTATGGCGCGTGCTTCGGCGTGGAGATCTTCATCCACAACGTGGCCGCCACCTACTACGTGGACCGCTTCGGCCTGTCGCTGTCCGCCGCCGGCATGGCCGCCGCAAGCTTTGGCCTGCTGGCCCTGTTTGCCCGCGCGCTGGGCGGCTACCTGTCGGACCGCGTTGCCCGTCATCGCGGCCTCGATGCGCGCTCGATCGTGCTGTTCGTTTTCATCCTCGGCGAAGGCCTGGGCCTGCTGGCATTCGCCCACGCATCGGGCGTTGTCACGGCGGTGGCCGCGATGCTGATGTTCGGCCTGTTCACCCACATGGCCTGCGGCGCCACCTACGCGCTGGTGCCGTTCATCGATCGCAAGGCGCTGGGCGGTGTGGCCGGGATCATCGGCGCTGGCGGCAACGTCGGTGCCGTGGCCGCCGGCTTTCTGATGAAGGGCCTGGGCGATCTGCAGCAGACGCTGACGTACCTCGGTGTGGCCGCGACGCTGGCCGCACTGTGCGCCATCGCCGTGCGCTTCAGCGCCGAGCACAAGGCTCGCGAACAGGCTCTCTACGACAGCGCCCTCGCAAACTGAACCACACAGCCCCCACAAAAGACACTCCGGACAAGGAAAGCATCATGAAGATCATCATCGTCGGGCACGGCATGGTCGGCCACAAGTTCCTGGAATGCCTGGCAGAGGCCGGCGCGCAGGACCTCGAAGTGACGGTGCTCTGCGAGGAACCGCGCCCCGCTTACGATCGCGTTCACCTGTCTGAATTCTTCGCCGGCAAATCGGCCGAAGACCTGTCGCTGGTGCCCGAAGGCTTCTTCGATCAGCACAACAACATGCTGCTGCGCCTGAACGCCAAGGCCGCGGCCATCGACACCGCCGCGAAGACCGTGACCACGTCCACCGGCGAGACGCTGGCCTACGACAAGCTCGTGCTGGCCACCGGTTCGTATCCGTTCGTACCGCCCCTGCCCGGCAAGGACCGCAAGGACACGTTCGTCTACCGCACCATCGAAGACCTCGAGGCCATGCTCGAGTGCGGCCAGCGCGCCCGGTCCGGCGTGGTGATCGGTGGCGGCCTGCTCGGCCTGGAATGCGCAAAGGCGCTGCGCGACATGGGCCTGGACACCCACGTGGTGGAGTTTGCCCCGCGTCTGATGGCTGTGCAGGTCGACGATGGCGGCGGCCGCATGCTGCGCCAGAAGATCCAGGAACTCGGTGTGACGGCCCATACCGGCAAGAACACGGTGGAGATCGTCGATGGCGTCGACGGTACGCACCGCATGAACTTTGCCGATGGCTCGCACCTGGACACCGACATGATCGTGTTCTCGGCCGGCATCCGCCCGCGCGACGAACTGGCGCGCGAAAGCGGCCTCACCGTTGGTCCGCGCGGCGGCATCACGATCGACAACAACTGCCTGACCTCAGACCCGCACGTCTACGCCATCGGCGAATGCGCGCTGTGGGACGGCAAGATCTACGGCCTGGTCGCCCCCGGCTACGACATGGCCCGCGTGGCTGCCCGCCACCTGCGCGGCGAGGCCGCGGAGTTTGCCGGCGCCGACATGAGCACCAAGCTCAAGCTGATGGGCGTGGACGTGGCCAGCATCGGCGACCCGCATGGCAATGTGCCGGGCAGCCGGTCGTATCAGTTCACCGACGAGCGCAAGCAGGTCTACAAGAAGCTCGTGGTGTCCGATTGCGGCAAGTACCTGCTCGGCGGTGTGCTCGTCGGCGATGCCGCCGAGTACGGCACGCTGCTGCAGATGATGCTGAATCGCATCGAGCTGCCCGAATCGCCGGAATTCCTGATCCTGCCGTCATCCGATGGCCAGGCCAAGCCGGCACTCGGCGCCGACGCGCTGCCCGACACCGCCCAGATCTGCTCGTGCAACAACGTCAGCAAGGGCCAGATCTGCGGCGCCGTGACCGACGGTGCCACCAGCATCGGCGCACTGAAAACGTGCACCAAGGCCGGCACGGCCTGCGGCGGCTGCGTGCCGCTGGTCACGCAGATCATGAAGGCCGAGATGAAGAAGCAAGGCATGGCCGTGAACAACCATGTCTGCGAGCACTTTCCGTATTCGCGCCAGGAGCTGTACCACCTGGTGCGCGTGGGCAAGTTCAAGACGTTTGACGATCTGCTGGCCGCCCACGGCAAAGGTCTGGGTTGCGATATCTGCAAGCCCACCGTCGGCAGCATCCTGGCATCGTGCTGGAACGAGTTCGTGCTCAAGGAAGAACACGCCAGCCTGCAGGATTCGAACGACTACTTCCTGGCCAATATCCAGAAGGACGGCACCTACTCCGTGGTACCGCGCATGCCGGGCGGCGAAGTCACGCCTGACGGCCTGATCGCCGTGGGCCAGGTGGCCAAGAAGTACGGTCTTTACACCAAGATCACCGGTGGCGCGCGCGTCGACATGTTCGGTGCCCGCCTGGAAGAACTGCCGCTGATCTGGGAAGAACTGGTCGCGGCCGGCTTCGAATCGGGCCACGCCTATGGCAAGTCACTGCGCACGGTGAAGTCGTGTGTCGGTTCCACCTGGTGCCGTTATGGCGTGGATGACTCGGTGGGTCTGGCCATCGACATCGAGAACCGCTACAAGGGCCTGCGCGCCCCGCACAAGATCAAGTTCGGCGTGTCCGGCTGCACGCGCGAATGCGCGGAGGCACAGGGCAAGGACGTGGGCATCATCGCCACCGAAAAAGGCTGGAACCTCTACGTCTGCGGCAACGGCGGCATGAAGCCGCGCCACGCCGAGCTGCTGGCGGGAGACCTGGACCGCGAAACGCTGATCCGCTACGTCGACCGCTTCCTGATGTTCTATGTGCGCACGGCAGACCGCCTGCAACGCACCAGCACGTGGCGCGACAATCTCGAAGGCGGCCTGGACTACCTGAAGTCCGTGGTCATCGACGACAAGCTCGGCATCGGCGCCGAACTGGAAGCCAACATGCAGCACGTGGTGGACACCTACGAAGACGAGTGGAAGAAGGCCATCACCGACCCGGAGACGCGCAAGCGCTTCCGCCACTTCGTCAACAGCGACCTGCGCGACGACAACCTGGTCTTCCTTGAAGAACGCGGACAGATCCGCCCGGCCACGCCGGAGGAACGAAACTTGCAGCGTTCCCGCCTGAACCACATTCCCGTGGTCGCCGTGCCCGCAAAAGCAGCCTGAATCAAGGAGAACGTGATGAGCCAAGCCCACCATCCCGAAACCTGGACCGCGATTTGCACCTTGCGCGATATCGTGCCCAATACTGGTGTCTGCGCACTGGTCGACAAGAAGCAGGTAGCCGTCTTCCGCATCGGCCGCGGCGAGGAAGTCTACGCGATCGCCAATTTCGATCCCAACTCGCAGGCCAACGTGCTGTCGCGCGGCCTGGTCGGCAGCCTGGGCGACCGCGTCGTGGTTGCATCGCCGATCTACAAGCACCACTTCGACCTGCGCACCGGCGAATGCCTGGAGGCACCCGAGCAATCCGTGGATGCCTACGCCGCGCGCGTCTACGACGGCAAGGTCTGGGTGGCGGCCTCGATGGTGCAGCCCGAGATCGAAGAAGAGCTGGCAGCCTGATCGATCCTCACGCCCCCTTCTCGCCCACGCCTACGCCAACAGGAAGATGATGTTCAAGACGCCCCCTGCCTCGTCTCCCACCCGCCAGGCCAAACCGCGACTCGTCGTGGTTGGCAATGGCATGGCCGGTATGCGCACGGTCGAGGAACTGCTGAAGCTCGCGCCGGACCTGTATGACATCACGGTGTTCGGTGCCGAGCCGCACGGCAACTACAACCGCATCCTGTTGAGCCCGGTGCTCGCCGGCGAGAAGACCGTCGACGACATCATGCTCAACACGCGCGACTGGTACGCGCAGAACGGCATCGAGCTGCTGGCGGGAGACCCCGTGGTCGCCATCGACCGTCCGCGCCGCATCGTGCGTTCGGCATCGGGCAAGGAAGTCCGCTACGACCGCCTGCTGCTGGCCACCGGTTCCAAGCCGTTCATCATTCCCGTGCCGGGCCACACGCTCGACGGTGTGATCGCCTTCCGCGACATCCAGGACGTGGAAACGATGCTCCACGCCGCGCGCAACCATCGTCATGCCGTGGTCATCGGCGGCGGCCTGCTGGGCCTGGAAGCTGCAAACGGCCTGATGCGCCAGGGCATGGACGTCACCGTGGTACACCTGGCGGACAGCCTGATGGAGCGTCAGCTCGACAAGCCCGCCGCCGAACTGCTGAAGGCGGCGCTCGAACGCAAGGGCCTGCGCTTCCTGCTCAGCGCGCAGACCGCCGGCATTCTGGGCGAAGACCGTGTCACCGGCGTGCTGTTCAAGGACGGCATGGAGATTCCGGCTGACCTCGTGGTAATGACCGCGGGCGTGCGTCCCAATATCGAACTGGCCGCCAGCGCCGGGCTGCGTTGCGAGCGCGCCATCGTGGTGGACGACACGCTGCAGACGTTTGATCCGCGCATCTACGCCGTGGGTGAATGCGTGCAGCACCGTAACGCCACCTTCGGCCTGGTGGCACCGATCTGGGATCAGGCGCGCGTATGCGCGGCACACCTGGCCGGTGCCGGTCATCGCCGTTACGTGCAGCAGGCCACGGCCACCAAGCTCAAGGTGACCGGTGTCGACCTGTATTCGGCCGGCGACTTCATCGGCGCGGAAGGCAGCGAAGACCTGGTGCTGCGCGATCCGCGCCGTGGCGTGTACAAGCGCCTGGTCCTGCAGGACGGCCGGCTCGTCGGTGCCGTGCTGTACGGCGATGTGAAGGATGGCCCGTGGTATTTCGACCTGATCCAGAGCGGTAAGCCCGTTGCCGCGCTGCGTCAGCGTCTGTTGTTCGGCCAGGCGCAGTGCGAGGCCCTGGCGGCGTGAAACCCTGCTGCCATCGACCAGTGAGATTGATACCGTGAACCTGTCCGATATTGCGGTGGTCGCCACCACCGCCACCAAGACTGTCTCCACCACCTGCCCGTACTGCGGCGTGGGTTGCGGAGTGCGCGCCACGCTGCGCGCCGACGGCCAGGTTGAAGTGCAAGGCGATGCCGACCACGCATCGAACTTCGGCCGCCTGTGCGTGAAGGGATCGGCCCTGGGCGACACCGTCGACCTGAACGGCCGCCTGCTGCATCCACAACTGCGCGAAGCCGACGGCACGCTGCGCCGCGTGAGCTGGGACGACGCGCTCGGCAAGGTGGCCAGCGGCTTCGCGGACATCATCGCCCAGCACGGCCCCGACGCCGTGGCGCTGTATGTGTCAGGCCAGATCCTGACCGAGGACTACTACATTGCCAACAAGCTGATGAAGGGTTTCATCGGCTCGGCGAACATCGATACCAATTCGCGCCTGTGCATGTCGTCGGCCGTTGCCGGCCACAAGCGCGCGTTCGGCGAAGATCTGGTGCCGTGCAGCTATGAAGACCTGGAGCAGGCAGACCTCGTTGTGCTGGTCGGCTCCAACACGGCGTGGTGCCACCCGATCCTGTTCCAGCGCCTGACGCGGGCCAAGGAAGCGCGGCCCGACATGAAGATCGTGGCGATCGACCCGCGCCGCACCGCCACCTGCGAACTCGCCGACCTGCACCTGCCGCTGCGCGCAGGCACCGACGTGCGCCTGTTCAACGGCCTGCTCAGCTATCTGGCGCGCCACGGCCATACCGATGCCGCCTTCGTCGAAGCGCATACCAGCGGCCTGGACGACGCGCTGGCCGTGGCCGATGCCGACAGCGCGGACATCGCCGCCCTGGCCCGCGCGTGCAAGCTCGATCCGCAGGACCTGCAAACGTTCTTCGAATTGTTCGCCGGCACCGAGAAAGTCATCACCGCGTTTTCGATGGGCGTGAACCAGTCGTCGGCCGGTACGGACAAGGTCAACAGCATCATCAACTGCCATCTGCTGACGGGCCGTATCGGCCGAACCGGCATGGGCCCGTTTTCGCTGACCGGACAGCCCAATGCGATGGGTGGCCGCGAAGTTGGCGGCCTCGCCAATATGCTGGCGGCGCATATGGAGCTGGCCAATCCGGTGCACCGCGACATCGTGCAGGATTTCTGGCAGTCCCCCTACATGGCCGACAAGCCCGGCCTCAAGGCCGTGGATCTGTTCAATGCGATCGAGGCGGGCAAGGTCAAGGCGGTGTGGGTCATCGCCACAAACCCGGTGGTCAGTCTGCCCGATGCCGACCAGGCACGCCGCGCGCTGGCAAAGTGCGAACTCGTGGTCAGCTCGGACGTCGTCACGCGCACCGACACCAACGATGCCGCGCACGTGCTGCTGCCCGCGCTGGGCTGGGGTGAAAAGGACGGCACCGTGACCAATTCGGAGCGCCGCATCTCGCGCCAGCGCGCCTTTCTGCCGGTGCCCGGCGAGGCACGCGCCGACTGGGACATTCTTTGCGACGTGGCACGGCGCATGGGCTTTGCCGGCTTTGACTACGCCGGACAGCACGAAATCTTCGACGAACACGCGCGCCTTTCCGCCTGGCGCAATGGTGACGCGGACGCGCTGCAAGCGCCCCGCATGTTCGACATCGGCGGACTGACCGGCCTGGGCAAGGCCGGCTACGACGAATTCGTACCCGTGCAATGGCCGGTTCCCGCGGCCACGCTCGATGGCACGCAGCGTCTGTTCGAAGATGGCCGCTACGCGTTTGCCGACGGCCGCGCGCGCTTCGTCCCCACGGCGGCCCGCGCGCCGGTTCATGCCGCCGACGACGAGTTTCCGCTGATCCTCAACACAGGCCGCGTGCGCGACCAGTGGCACACGATGACGCGCACCGGCAAGGCTGCGAAGTTGTCCGACCATCTGCCCGAGCCGTTTGTCGACATGCATCCGCAGGACGCGCTGCTGTGTGGCGTGGGCGAAGGCAAGCTGGCCCGCGTGACCAGCCGCTGGGGTGCCCTGGTGGCGCGCGTGCGGTTTGGCGGCGGCATTCCCCGTGGCAGCATCTTCGTGCCGATTCACTGGAACGACCAGTTCAGTTCCGATGCGCGCGTCGGCTCCGTGGTCAATCCCGTGGTCGACCCCGTTTCAGGCGAGCCGGAGTTCAAACACACGCCGGTGCGCGTGGAGGAATTCCGCGTGTCGTGGCACGGCTTCGTGCTGAGCCGTCAGGCGCTGCCCGCCGAATCGCTGACGTACTGGACGCGCATCCAGGGCCGCCAGTTCCATCGCTACGAATTCGCCGGCCGCGAAACCGTGGCGGAGCGCGCGGCGTGGGCGCGCGAGTTGCTCGGCGTGCAGGACCCCGACGCCGACTGGCTCGAATACGAAGACCGCACCGCGGGCGTCTATCACGCGGGCTACGTGGTCAACGATCGCCTGGAAGCGTGCGTCTACGTTTCCACGCGCGCCGATCTGCCCTCGCGGGCCTGGCTGTCGCAACTGTTCGGTCAGGACCGTCTGGAAGACAGCGACCGCATCGGCCTGTTGCTGGGCCAGCCGCTGGAGAAAACCGCCGACGCCGGACCCACGGTGTGCTCGTGCTTCGGCGTGGGCCGCAATACGATCTGCGATGCGGTGCGCAAGCACGACCTCAAGACGCCCGCGGAAATCACGGCGTGTGTGAAGGCCGGTGGCAACTGCGGCTCCTGCGTGCCTGAACTCCGCAAGCTGCTGACTGAGATCCGCATCGTCGAAGCAGCCGAAGCGGCCTGATCGGCATTTGCATCCCTCGATGACGCGCGGGCATATGGCCCCCGCGTCATTTTTTCGCCCCAATCTTGACAATTAGTCCAACACTATACAAACTGTCCGACATCGATTTACCTTCCTTTGCCGGCGAGACATGCCAGAACGGACTCCCGAGCAGCGCTTGCTGCTGGACCAGATCAAACAGGTTGCCGACGGGCTGGGCCAGACGTTGGCCCCGTTCTGCGAGGTCGTTGTGCACGATCTGCTGGAGCCTGGCCAGTCGATCCTGGCCATCCACAACAACCTTTCCGGCCGCACTGCCGGCGATCCCACCACGGAACTGGGCGAGGCCCGCATCACCGATCCCGACTATCCGCAGATCCTGGCCAACTATCCGAACCAGTTCGCCGATGGGCGGCAAGCCAAGAGCACGTCGATCGGCATCAAGGACAGCAGCGGGCGCTACATCGCGGCGCTCTGCATGAACGTCGACCTTACGCTGTTCCGCAGCCTGCAAATGGCGATGGGCCAGTTCGTTCAGACCACCGCCGAAGGCCCGGAAGAAACGCTCGATCCCGCCAGCACCGAAGCCCTGCGCACCCGCATCGATGCGTTCGCGGCGCGCCTAGCCACCACGCCCCGCTCGCTGAAGACGGACGAACGGCGCGCGCTGCTGGCCGAACTCAAATCATCCGGCCTGCTGGAAGTGCGGCGGGCTATGGAAACCATCGCGGCACACCTGGGCGTGTCGCGCGCCACCGTTTACAGCTATGCACGCTAATCCCGCCGACGCGCAACTCCTGCTGCTCGACAAACACACCGTGGAAGCAGCGCTGGTCCCGGACGACGTCCTGGCCGCCGTGCGCGAAGCCTTCATCCTGCACAGCCATCGCGAGGGTCGCGTCTTTCCGCTTATCCGAGAAAAGCTCGCCACCGGCGGCGTCTTCGGCATCAAGGCCGGCGACGTTGGCCGGCAGAATCTGCTCGGATTCAAGGCGGCCGGTTTCTGGCCCGGCAACCGCGAGCGCGGCGGCGAACCCCACCAGGCGACGATCGTGCTGATCGATCCCGCCACGGGCCGCCCGCTATGCATCATCGACGGCAATGCCATTACCACGGCGCGCACCGGCGCGGCAGGCGGTATCGGCCTGCAGACGCTGGCACGGAAGGACAGCCGCAGCGTCTGCGTATTCGGCACCGGCGTGCAGGCGCGGGTACAGCTCTCCTATGCACTGACACTGATGCCGACGCTCACCGAGGTTCGCTATGTCAGCGCGAACGGCCAGCCCAGCGCGGGCTTCGAAGCCGAATTCGCCGCGCGCTGCCGGATCAGCATGGCAGCGGACCGCAATGCAGCCGTGGCCGACAGCGATGTAGTAATCACCGCCACGCCCGGTGGCGGTGCGCTGTTCGATGCCGAAGCCGTGCAGCCGGGCACTCACCTGACCTGCGTGGGCGCCGATACCAGCGGCAAGCGCGAGCTGCCTGAAGGGGTACTCGCGCGGGCGCGTATCGTCGTCGATGATCTGGACCAGGCGCGCAGTATTGGCGAATGCCAGTGGGCACCGGACCTGCACTGCATCGAGATTGGCGACCTGCTGACCGGCGCCGCAACGTTCGAGCGGCAAGCCGCCGACATTACCGTTTTCGACATGACCGGCCTGGCCCTGCAGGACCTGACGGTCGCCCGCTTTCTGCATGAACGGGCCCTGGCAGATGGCGCCGGTACGCGCCTGGCCTGGCCCTGGTAACCGTTACTTCGATCCCTGACCACCATGACGACCCTGCAACTGCCCACCTACGCCGACGTCGAAGCCGCCGCCAAACGCCTTGAAGGCTACGCCAACCGCACGCCGGTCAATACCTCGCGCACACTCAATGAAATGCTCGGCGCCGAGGTGTTCTTCAAGTGCGAGAACTTCCAGCGCATGGGCGCCTTCAAGTTCCGCGGCGCGTTCAATGCGCTGGCAAAGTTCACGCCCGAACAGCGCAAAGGCGGCGTGGTGGCGTTCTCCTCGGGCAACCACGCCCAGGGCATCGCCCTGTCGGCAAAGCTGCTGGGCATGCCGGCCACGATCGTGATGCCGGCGGACGCGCCCGCGCTCAAAGTGGCGGCAACCAAAGGTTATGGCGCCAGCGTGGTGATCTACGACCGCTACAAGGAAGATCGGGAGGCCATCGGGCGCGATCTCGCCGAGAAGCATGGCATGACGCTGATCCCCCCGTACGACCACCCCGATGTCATGGCCGGCCAGGGCACGGCCGCCAAGGAACTGCTGGAGGAAGTTGGCCCGCTCGACGCACTGCTGGCCCCGCTTGGCGGTGGCGGTCTGCTGTCCGGCACGGCGCTGTCCACGCGCGCACTCGCGCCGCAATGCCAGATCTTCGGCGTGGAGCCGGAAGCCGGCAACGACGGGCAGCAGTCCTTCCGCAGCGGCTCCATCGTTCATATCGATACGCCCAAGACCATCGCCGACGGCGCGCAGACCCAGCACCTGGGCAACTACACGTTCCCGGTCATCAAGCGCGACGTCAACGACATCCTGACCGCCACCGATGCGCAGCTCGTTGAAGCCATGCGCTTCTTTGCCGAACGGATGAAGATGATCGTGGAGCCGACCGGCGCGCTGGGCCTTGCCGCGGCGTTGCAGATCAAGGATCAGCTCAAGGGCAAGCGCGTAGGCATCATCATCAGCGGCGGCAACGTCGATATCTCCTGGTTCTGCGAGCTGATGGGGCGCTGAGATCGCGCTCTGGTTGTTCCCTCATCCGCCATGCGCGAGAGGGAACAACCACCCTACACTTCTTCCGACGGCTGCGCCTTGGCCACTGCCACGATCGGTTCGCGGCCGAGCTGCATGAAGATCCACGCCGAGGCGGACGTGATCAGTCCCACGCAGATGAACGTGGCATGAAAGGCCGGCAATACATCGAAATGATGCGAACCGATGCCGTCCTGGAAGGTAGCCAGCAGCGCGCCGGCCGACGTCACCGCCAGGCTCATCGACAGCATCTGCACCATCGACAGCATGCTGTTGCCACTGCTGGCATTCACGCCGCTCAGGTCCTTCAGCGTCACGGTGTTCATGGCCGTGAACTGGATCGAGTTGACGGCGCCGAAGATAGCCATCTGAATAATCACGATCGGCAGCGGCCGCGTTGGCGAGATCAGTGCGAACGACGCCATCACCAGCCCCACGACGAACGTGTTGATCACCAGCACCTTGCGGTAGCCAAACCGCTCGATCAGCCACGTGGCCAGCCGCTTTGACGCCATGCCGGCCACGGTGACCGGCACCATCATCAGTCCCGCATTGAACGGCGAATAGCCAAGGCTGACCTGCAGCGTCAGCGGAATCAGGAACGGCATGGCCCCGTTGCCGATCCGCGCGAACAGGTTGCCCAGCAGGCCGACGCTAAACGCGTGGATGCTGAATAGCTTGAGCGGAAACAACGGCTCCTTGCTGCGGTTGGCATGCAGCACATACGCCGTCAGCGCGGCCATGCTCGCTATCAGCAACATCAGCACCGTGGCGTGCTGAAAGCCCATGCCGGCCAGGCCATCCAGCGAAAACGACAGCGTCACCATTGCGATGGCCAGGAACAGGTAGCCCGCGATATCGAAGCGGCCCATCCCGGGCAAACGCGCATTCGGCATGAAGCGCACCGTGGCCAGCGCGCCGATCACGCCCACCGGCACGTTGATCAGGAAGATCCAGTGCCAGGAGAAGGTCTGCGTGATCCAGCCGCCGAGCGTAGGTCCGATCAGCGGCCCGATCATGCCCGGAATCGCCACGAAACTCAGCGCCTGCAAATACTGCTCGCGCGGGAACGTACGCAGGACCGACAGCCGCCCCACCGGCAGCAGCATCGCCCCGCCCGCCCCCTGCACAACGCGCGCGGCGGCGAGCATCGGCAGCGTGGGTGCCCAGGCGCACAGCAGCGATCCCAGCACGAACAGGCCGATGGCAGTCTGGAAGATGGTGCGTGTGCCAAAGCGGTCGGCCAGCCAGCCCGACGCGGGAATGATGACGGCCATCGTCAGCGAATAGGCGATGACTACGGACTGCATGCGCAACGGGCTTTCGCCCAGGCTGCGCGCCATCGATGGCAAGGCGGTATTGACGATCGTCGAATCGAGCGTCTGCATGAAGAACCCCACCGCCACCACCCAAAGCATGATGCGCAGCTTGGGGTCCTGTGGCATGGAGGACGCTTCGACGGGAGGCGTGGCTAACGACATGGCGGCACGCGGGTAGCGGCTAAAACCGCCACCTTAGGCGTCTGGTGTGCCGTTGGCAAGACGCGCAGACGGAGATCGCCCCATTTTCCGCGCATCACATCGACGCCCGCATGCCCACAAAGAACCGTCGTCCCGGCGCGGGTTCGTAGTATCTGCCATTCGCTTCATTGACGATGACGGAGCCGATGTAGTGGCGATCGGCCACGTTGTCGATGCGGCCAAACACATAGAGCTGCGTGGCGCCCACCTTGAACGTGTAGCCCGTTTTCAGATTGACGATGAAGTAACCGGGGGCGGCCTGCGTGTTCAGGTCATCCGCGTAGACCTTGCTGTCTGCCTTCGCTTCCACGCCCACCATCCATTGTCCCCACGGCCGGTATGTCGCCTCCGCGCCGAAGCTGTGGCGGGCCGTGCCGGGCAGGCGGTTGCCGGCGGCCACCGTGGCGCCTTGCGCGTTGACGAACGATTCGCCGAAGTACGCATCGAGGTAGGTATAGCCCAGCGCGGCGGATATGCGCTGGCCTGGGCCGAACGCGCCGCGCCATCCAAGCTCCAGGCCGCGTCTGCGTACCCCATCCACGTTCTGGTACACGGTACGGCCGTTGTCGTTCGACAGCGGCACGATCTCGCTGTGGCTATCCGCATCGAACAGCGCGGCTTCCAGGCGCTGGTTGCCCGCCTGCCACTTGATGCCGATCTCGCCCTGGCGGCTCGTCGACGCCTGCAGCCCGAGGTTGGCGCCGACGCCGCCCGGCCCATAGGCCACCTCGGTCAGCGTGGGCGTTTCAAAGCCGCGTCCAAGATTGGCATAGACATTGAGCGTATCCATCGCATGCCACACCACGCCCAGCACCGGGCTGAGGTTGCGGTATGTGGAAGTGCCGCTGTCGTCGGGGCTGGCGGTGGTGATGTAGTGGTCGTCGATGCGCAGACGCACCATGCTCGCGCGTAGTCCGCCCACGAGTTCCCAGGCCGGATGCACGGTCCAGTTGAACTGTGCGTAGGCGCCGTAGTCGGCCGCCTCGTCGGTCTCGTCGCGTCGCAACGCGCCCTGCTGACCGTTGTCGTTGACGTAGCCATGCCTCGCATCGCGCATACCGTTGGCTTCGATGCCGGCCGTCCATTGCAGCGGCAGCCCGTTGGCCGTGGTCTTGCGCGTCCAGGAAAGCGCACCGCCGCCGTAGGTCCGGTCCAGATTGACGATGCCGCCCGCCGAGGTTGGCGCCGCACCGCTGAAACCCAGGCGCTGGGTCAGTTGCCGGCCGCCGCCGTACAGCCGGAAGTTCAGGCTGTCCTTGTCGGTCAACTGGTGTTCGACCACCACGCCCGCCTGGGTCTGCTCCACCTCCTTGCCGGTATTGAACTGCGTGGACGCGGCAATGGACTGGCGCGGATTGGCCTCCGCCTGCGCGCGCGTGAGCCCGAGCGGGTCCTCCGCGAGCGGCTGGTTGAAGTAGTTGAACTGGCCCGTGATCCTGGTAGCCGTGCTGGGCTGGGCGACGACCTTGGCGTTGAGCTGGTAGCGCCGGGCGGCACTGTGGTCCCGGTAGCCGTCGGTCTGATAGGTCCACGCATCGAGCGTGCCGCCGAGCCGGTCGTTGCCACCGCCCAGCATGACGCCGGCCTGCCATTGGCCATCCGATCCGAAGCCCGTCGACGCCCGGCCGGTGAAGCCGGTCTTGGGCGGATCGGGGGTGAATACCTGCACCACGCCGCCCGACGCATTGCCGTACATCTGCGCGAACGGACCGCGCAAGATTTCCACGCGGCTTGCATTGGCCAGGTCGAAGGTCGATGCCTGGCCCTGCCCGTCCGGCATCGTCGCCGGGATGCCATCGACGAATAGCCGCACGCCGCGCACACCAAACGTCGAGCGGCTGCCAAAGCCGCGGACGGCTATCTGTAAATCCTGGGAATAATTCTGGCGGTCGCGTACCGCGATGCCTGGGCTGGTCAGCGTCAGTTCCGACAGGTTGACCAGCGGTGAAGCGGCCGTGAAGGGATCGACCGGAATACTGTCGATGGCCGCCGGTGCGTCAAAGCGCCGCTGTTCGCTGCGGCTGGCGCTGACGACCACATCGGGCAGGGTCGTCTCCTCCGCACCAGCCGGCCCGGCGGGCGCCATGACCAGCGGCAGCGCCATCCAGGCAGCGGCCTGCTGGCGCTTGAGGACGAGAAAGCGGGCAAAAGCCAGGGTCCAGCCGGCTGCGGGCATAGGGGCGCGTCCCGAAAGTAGAACCTCGCACGCGCGGACTGCGCGTGGCGCCTAGTCTACTCCGGGTCGGCCTCGGCCTGCCGTCAGGCTGGCGCTGACAGCACCTCAGTTGTCGGCGTCGACCAGCGTGCGGGCGTCCACCACCTTGTCGCGGTACGCTTCGAAGATGCGGCGCAGCGCCTGCTCCATTGTCACCTCGGGCTTCCAGCCCAGCTCCTCGACCGTGTTGTCGATCTTCGGCACGCGGTGCTGCACGTCCTGGTAGCCCTTGCCGTAGAACTCGCCCGACGACGTCTCCACGATCTTCGTCTTGCGCGCTTCCTCGGCGTACTCGGGGTAGTCGGCCGCCATCTTCAGCATCATCTCGGCCAGCTCGCGCACCGAGTGAATGTTCTTCGGGTTGCCGATGTTGAAGATCTTGCCGCTGGCCACGCCATTCTTGTTCTCGATGATGTGCATCAGCGCCGAGATGCCGTCCGAGATATCGGCAAAGGCACGCTTCTGCGCGCCACCGTCCACGAGCTTGATCGGCTCGCCGCGCACGATATGGCCCAGGAACTGCGTCACCACGCGCGACGAACCTTCCTTCGATTCGAAGATCGAGTCCAGCCCCGCACCGATCCAGTTGAACGGACGGAACAGCGTGTAGTTCAGACCCTCTTCCATGCCGTAGGCGTGGATCACACGGTCCATCAGCTGCTTGGAGCAGGCGTAGATCCAGCGCGGCTTGTTGATCGGGCCGTAGATCAGCGGCGAGGCTTCCGGATCGAATTCCTCATCGGCGCACATGCCGTAGACCTCGGAGGTCGACGGGAACACCAGATGCTTGCCGTACTTCACCGCGCCGCGCACGATGGGCAGGTTGGCTTCGAAGTCGAGTTCGAACACGCGCAGCGGGTGACGCACGTAAGTAGCCGGCGTGGCGATGGCCACCAGCGGCAGGATCACGTCGCACTTGCGGATGTTGTACTCGATCCACTCCTTGTTGATGGTGATGTCACCCTCGGAGAAGTGCATGCGCGGATGGTTCACCAGGTCGCCCAGGCGATCCGACGACATATCCATGCCGTAGACCTCCCACTGCGTGGTTTCCAGGATGCGGCGCGTCAGGTGGTGGCCGATAAAGCCGTTGACGCCAAGAATCAGGAC
>NZ_JBYOJV010000025.1:0-72617 GCF_057798835.1 Cupriavidus sp. 291-E7 | reverse complement strand
GGTATTCCCCCCATTTCTAGCGGTCGCTGGAAGTAGAGGCTAGGCCATGATGGCCGATCGTTGTTTCGGGGTAATGCCACCGAGCGCCATATTGGGGCGTTCGTGATTGTAAGACCATAGCCATTTTGTCGCGTAGTCCTGGACTTCGGCGACGGTCTCGAACAGGTAATGCGCCAGCCAGTCATACCGCACAGTCCGGTTGTACCGCTCGATATAGGCGTTCTGTTGAGGCTTGCCTGGCTGGATGAACTGCAACCTGATTCCCCGCTTGCGGGCCCAGTTCTTCAATGCTTCGCTGACATACTCCGGGCCGTTGTCACACCGAATCGCCTGCGGCGGCCCTCGCCACTCGATGACCTGATCCAGAGCGCGGATCACTCGCGGTGATGGCAGCGAGAAGTCCACGTCGATGCACAGGCCTTCCCGGTTGAAGTCGTCGATGACATTGAACAGCCGAATGCTGCGGCCGTCGGCCAACTGGTCGTGCATGAAGTCCATCGACCAGCTTTCATTCAACGTCAATGGCACCGCCAACGGTTCGGGCTGCTCACGCACCAGCCGCTTGCGGGGCTTGATGCGCAGGTTCAACTCCAACTGCCGGTAGATACGATAGACGCGTTTGTGATTCCAGCCAAAGCCTTTGACGTTGCGCAGGTACAGGAAGCACAGACCGAACCCCCAGTTGCGCTGGTTGTGGGTCAGCTTGACCAGCCAATCGGCGATGACGTCATTCTCCGTCGAGCTCTTGGCCTGATACCGATAGCACGTCTCGCTCACGCCAAAGGCAGCGCAGGCCGTCTTGACCGTCAGGGCGCGTTCTCGCACGGCACGCATGGCCATCTCACGTCGGTGAGATGGCCTTACCACTTTTTTTCGATGGCTTCCTTCAGGACATCGGCCTTCAGGCGTTCCTCGGCATACATCTTCTTGAGGCGGGCGTTCTCGGCTTCCAATTCCTTCATCCGTGTCATCAGCGCCGCATCCATGCCGCCATATTTGGCCCGCCATTTGTAAAAGCTAGCGTTGCTCATGCCGTGCTCCCGGCATAGCTCCGGAACCGGTGTGCCGGCTTCGGCCTGCTTCAAGATGGCGATGATCTGGCTGTCCGTGAATCGGGAGGTCTTCATGCAAATTTCCTAAGGTACCGCTGATAGAAAATTCTACTTCCCGCGACGCTTACTTTACGGGGGGAATACCGTGCGACTCCCCGATGGGACGGTCACCATCACGAAGCGATAGCAGGATTTTTTTGTAGCCGACATCAACACATCCTTGGCGACAAACGCCAACCCCTGAGCTACCCAAGTCGGGAGCTTCCAGAACAAGCAATTCAGGGGAAATCGTGATTCCAGGTATTTTCAGCGCCCGGGGAGCCAGGCTTGGCTCATGCGCTCCGAGACTCGTGGCCGCCGCGTCCGTTGCGGTCATCTCGACATATGCTTTCGCGCAAGGCCAAACCTACGACGTCAATATTCCTGCGCAGCCGCTGGATCAGGCACTCCGCGCATTGGGTCGTCAATCGGGCGCGCAAATCGTCTTTGCCACGGATTCGGCGAAGCAACACCAGGCACCGGCTGTCAACGGCAAGCTCTCGGTATCGGACGCGCTGGACAAACTTCTGGTTGGTAGTGGCATGACCGCACGCAATATGGGCGGGCAATCGTACGCCATTAGCGCGCCAGAACCGGCCGCCGCACCGGCCTCCACCCCGAAAAGCCCGGAAACGACGCTCCCGACCGTTCAAGTACAGGGCATTCGTCCGTCCCTGTTCGCCAGTTCCGGTATCAACATGGGCGCCCTCGGTGAGCGTCAGCCAGAAGAGGTTCCGTTCTCCGTTCAGTCCTACAACTCGGAATTAATGAACAGCCAGGACGCACGAACGTTGATGGACGTCCTCAAGAACGACCCATCGATTCAGGATGCAACCCAGGCCGGCGCCTATGAGACCGTGCGAATTCGCGGCTTCTTCGTGGACTGGACCAACACCATCCGGCGCGACGGCATGTCTGTCGCCCCCTATTACGAGATTCCACTCGAAAACATCGAGCAAATCGATGTCCTGAAGGGACCTTCCGGATTCCTCTACGGCATCAACTCGCCGGGCGGCACCATCAATTACGTTATCAAGCGTCCGACGCGCGACCGGTTTGCCAGCATCAAAACGGGAATTCGTGACCACGACGGCTACTATGCGAGCGCCGATATCGGCGGCCCGCTAGGCGACGGTCGATTCGGCTACCGATTCAATGTCGCTGGCGAGAAGCTCGGCAATTTCGGGCACAACGGCGACACGTCGCGGACCTTTGTCGCGGGCGCGTTCGACTGGGCCATCACGCCTCAGGCGCTGTTGCAACTGAATTTCGACTACCAGAATCGGAAAATCGCCGCCCAGCCCGCGATTGGTCCGTACCCGGACGGCACTCTGCCGTCGCCGGTCAATCCTCGCATTCTGCTTGGCCAGCCCTGGCTGCAATACGAGACAAAGACCTACAACATCGGCGCGGACTTCAACTACCGGTTCAACGATAACTGGAAAGTCACCAGCCGCGTCGCGCAATCCTATAACGCGCGTGTAGCCGCCTTCCCGGATATCTATAACGTTGCGCGAAACGGCGACATCCTTTCAGGAGACATCTACCTGAATCCCGACCAGAACTTCCGGGTTCTGTCGACGGATACCTATGTCACAGGCAAGTTCAAGACCGGACCGATTGGACACCAACTGGTCGCGGGTTTCTCGACGCGCCACTTTCAGGCGGTCGAGTCGGGCTTCACGGTCCTGGACACGACGGTGGGAAATATCTACCAGCCAATCTACTCACCGGCGCCAAGCAATCTCACGTTTCCGAAACACAATACTTCCAAGAACTACCAGCCTAGCGTCTTCGTGAGCGACGTTATTTCGCTCACGCCGAAGTGGGACGTGTTGCTCGGTCTGCGCCACATCCGCTACAAGAACGACAGTTTCCCGGCGTCCGGCAATAACACCACGCAAGAAGCGAGCGTCAATGCGCCATCGTTCGCGCTAACGTTCAAGCCGATGCCTAGCGTGTCGACCTATGTCAGCTACGCGGAAGGCTTCGAACAACCGGGCCCGGCAGGTTATGACACGAATAATGCCGGCGAGAATCTGGCGCCGCTCAAGACGAAACAGTACGAGTTCGGCGTCAAATCGCGCGTTACCGACAACCTTCTGCTGACCGGAGCGATCTTCCGCCTTGAGAAAACCCTGCAATACGTCAACGCCGACCACTTTACGGTACAAGGCGGCGTTCAGCGGCACCAGGGCGTGGAGCTGACGGCGAACGGCAGAATTGGCAGTGCGCTCTCGATTGTGAGCGGCCTGGCATTCCTGCACACGGAGGCCGACAACCCTGGTGATCCGTCCGTCGCTGGAAAGCGCATCGCGGATGTACCGAACTTTCAGGCCAGCACGTATCTCGATTATCGAGTGGCCGCCCTGCCTGGGCTGAGCGTGAATGGAGGCGTCTACTACGTGGGCCGCCGCGCGCTGAACGCGCAAAACTCAAGCTGGATGGCTGGATACACGCGATTCGATGCCGGCGCGCGTTACACCACGAAACTCGCCAGCTATCGCACGACGTTCGCCCTCACCGTTCAGAACCTGACCGACAAGCGCTATTGGGCAGCCGGTGACCCCAGTATTAATGGCGCCTGGCCTGGCCGTCCGCGTACGGTTTGGTTATCGGCCCAGTTCGACATGTAAGAGATTTGCGTGGCAAGACTGACTTCCCGGAGCCGCTTCCTGGCAGTGGAGCAGTCTTGCAAAACGATCCGCCCTTTATCGGCAACGCTTCTTGTCAGAACCCAATTGAAATCGACGCCAATATCGTGCGCGGATCTGCTTGAGCCAGGCCGCCGTATGCGTCTACCGCAGCCCATCCACGTCGGTTCATGACGTTTCGAATGGCCAGGCGGAATGTCATCGGATATTGGCCGCGATCGATGCGATATCTCATGCCCAGGTCCAGACGGGTCCAGGACGGCACGCTCTGGGTGTTGACCGCATCCACGTATTGCGGGCCGTTATATGTCAGGTAGGAGGTGAATGTCAGCCCCGAAATTCGAGGCACATCCACTTCGGCACCCAGATTGGCTTGCCAGGAGGGAACACCAATGGGCGTCTTCCCGGACAGATTTGGGCTTCCAGATATCTTGGCATCGAGCCACATGGCACTGGCGCTAAGACGCAAGCCCGGAAGTATTTCGTCGCGTATCGCCAGTTCCAGCCCACGATTGCGTTGCTCGCCGTCGGCACCAAAGTGGGCGCCCGACATAACACCGCTGACTTTACTGAGCTGGAAGGCGCTGAAGCTGGCGAAGAAGTCGTGCCGTGCGAATCTCACACCGGCCTCGTACTGGGTGGAACGGTATGGGGCAAGCACCTCCCCGGCATTCGTGGCATTCGTCGGTGCGGTATCCCCCTTGCTGAGACCTTCGATGCGATTCGCGTAGAACGACACCGATGGAGTGGGCCTGACGACGATACCAAGCAGCGGAGAAACCGCGCCTTTGTCGTAGTGGTCGGTAACGGCGGCGCCATCGGAATCGAAGTTATCGGATCTGATCCTCTGATAACGAAAGCCCGCTGTGACCTGCAACGCTTCATCGAGCATTGCGACGGTGTCGACCAACGATAGCCCGGTCAGGTATGTCGAAGAAACCTTCGGAACGCTGGCGGGATCGGGAATGGCTTGAAACGGTAACGGAAGCGGATCGTAGAGATTCGTGATTGACGTTATCGAGGAATTCACCAAGCCGCGATTGAGCTGGTCTCGATATCCGCTCAAGGAAAGCGCCATCCGATGAGTCAAGGGTCCGGTTCCAAAATTCCATCGCCCCCCTGCTTCCGCACTCGATCGCGCGACTTCGAACCGATAGTTCGTGTCGAATACCGAAACATCGCCCGCTTCGTTAATGAGCGTGGGTGTAATGGCGAATACGCGCGCAACGCGCGTCCGGCCACCGCCAACGTGCGCAAAAAGCTGGACACGCTCGTTCACGTCGTAGCTGACGCGCGCGAGAACCGACCCATCATTGATTCTTGAGGACTCCCAGGACTGGGAAATATTCCGATGACCGTCCGGGGCAGCCGGGACGGAAATTCCCGGCACGATATGCACAAGCCGGAACGGTGCGGATATCGTCTCGTGCTGACCGATGACGTCGAGACTCGCCTTCAGGCCATTCCCACGATAATCCAGCGCCAGCGCGCCAGACCCTGCGTTGCGATGCTGGTTATCCAGGCCAGTGTCCCCGGCTCGATATCCGCCGTTGAATCTCACCCCGAAGGCTCGGTCACTACCAAACCGCCTGCTCACATCGATTGACGTCCCAAGCTGGGAAACGGAGCCGTAGTCCGCGCCGATTTCCGTGACATCGTTATCCGCCGCGCGCTTTGGCACGATGTTGATCGCCCCTCCAATGCTGCCGCCGGGTGACATGCCATACAGGAGCGTCGTCGGGCCCTTGATTATCTCGATTCGCTCGACATACCCGGTCGCCACACGATAATTTGAAGCGATCCCGTAGACGCCATCGAACGCGATCTCTCCAAAGTTTCCATTGCTGTACGGAAACCCTCGAATCGTGAAAGCATCGAGTATGCCGCCTGGCTTGCTGACGGAACGCACGGAGGCGTCATTTTCGACGACATCGGCAACGCTCTGGGCCTGAAGATCCTTGATTGCTCTCGCGTCGAACACTCTCGTACTGACTGGGGCATCCATGCCACCCACCTCACCGATAAGCCCCAGGTTCGCGGACCCGCTCGGGTCTTGCACTTGCTGACGGGCGCCGCGAGCCACGACCGTCACCGTTGGCAAGGTTTGAAGGGAATCCGCCCGCTCGCTGGCACTACCCTTTCGGCGTATGACATAGCCGCCGTCCCGCAAATCGACGACATCATAGTCACTGCCCTCCAGCAACTTGCGGATGCCGTCCAGAACGCTGTATCGCCCCGCCAACCCCGCGCTGTGCGTTCTATGCAAAGCCTCGGCCTCAAAGGCCAGATCGATCTTCGATTGCGTCGCAAACTGGATGAGTACTTTGTCGAGCGGGCCGGGCGCTATTGCGTACTGGTGCAACTCGGCCGCGGCCCCGCGCATGGGGTCCGCAGCCGCACTGACCTGCATACCCATGACGATTGCCATCGCAGCGACGATCCAGGACAAGACCGAGCGATAGCTCATCGACATGGGTCCCGCATCAAAAATCAACCGTCACCGAGCCGAGGAACGTCCTGGGAGCGCCCTGCGAGATGGTGCTGTAAGACGCGACGCCTCCCCAATAGTTCTTGTCGAAGGCGTTGATGACCGTGGCGCGGAATGTGGTGGCTTTGCCGGCCACCTTGGTCCGATAGCGGGCCCCGAAATCGAATGTCGTCCACGATGGCACGGCCTGGCTGTTGGCCTGGTTGACGTAAACGCGACCCGTATAGTTCACGGAACTGGTCAACGTCAGCCCTTGAAGCCACGGCAGATCCCATTCGGCACCGAGATTGGCCATCAAACCCGGCACACCGACCGGCCGATTGCCTTGGGTCGCGGCACTATTGGTCTTGGTCAGCTTGCCGTCGATCCAGGTCACGCCGCCAAGCAGGCGAACGCGACGGACAACTTCCCCGGAAACGATCAACTCCAATCCCTGGTTGCGCTGCTCGCTGTCAACGGCGTAGACGGTTCCGAATAGCTGGCCGCTCGGCTTGGTCATGCGGAACGCCGCAAGCGTTGCCATGAGCGAACCGGAGTCGACCTTGACGCCCACTTCCTGTTGCTTCGTCTTGTACGGGGAGAAGACCTGGCCGGCATTGGAAGCGGTGGCCGGCGCGATATCGCCCTTGCTCAGCCCTTCGACGTAATTGGCGTAGAACGATACGTTGTGCCACGGCTTGAAGACGATGCCCGCCAGCGGCGTGACAGCGTTTTCATCGTAGGACGATGACTTTGCACCGGTCGCCGTGTTGTAGTTGTTCGATTCGACTTGCTGGTAACGCAGACCAAGGGTCAGCGCTACGCGGTCGTCCAGAGCGCTAAGGGTGTCAACGAGCGCGACGCCGGACAGCGTGGAATCGGAAACCTTGGGCACGTACTTTGGCGGTGCGATCGACTGCTCCGGACGCACAACCGGGTTGTAGATATTCGACTGGACGGCCGTGCCCGAAACGTTCGCATTGGCAATGCGGTCCGAGTAAAAATTGCCTTGCAGCGCCAGCGTGTGCTTGACGGGACCCGTGTCGAATTTCGCACGTACGCCCGTGTCGAACGACATCCGGTTCACCTGGAATCGCCAGTTCTGCACGGCGGCAGACGTGTCGCCAGCCGAATTGAGAATTGTCGGCGTCTGATCGGAAAGTCGCGCTACGTCCGAACGTGTCCCGCCTGCATCGGCAAAGACGGTCACGTTATCCGCGACGTCATACTCGACGCGCAACAACGTGGATACGTCATTGGACTTCCACCAGCTCCACGGCTGAGTAATGTTGCGCCGGCCGTCCGGGGCCGTTGGGACATTGATGCCAGCCGCCACGAGGAACGGACGCGTCGGGGCGTCGATCCACTGGTACTGCTCGATCAGGTCGAGCGATGCCCGCAGACGGTCGCCGCGATAGTCCAGCGAGAGCGCGGCCACTTCGCTACGCGACTTCTGGTTGTCTAGCGGTGTTCCGCCTTGACGATGCAGTCCGTTGAAGCGAACGCCCCACTCCTTATCCTTGCCCCAGCGGCGGCTCAGGTCTACGCCGCCGCCGACCTGCGCGTCGGAGCCGTAGTCGAGCGTAAATCGCGTCAGGTCGGTGGCGCCCGCCCGTTTGGGTACCACGTTGACCACGCCCCCAACCCCACTGTTCGGAGACATGCCGTAGAGCATGGCGGCCGGGCCCTTGAGAATCTCCACGCGCTCGATGTATTCCGGGAACAGGTGGTAGTTCGGAGAAACACCGTACACGCCGTCGAATGCAACCTCCGACAGGTTTCCTTCATTGATCGGGAAGCCACGAATCATGAACGAATCGGTGACCCCGCCGGTCTGGCCGGTAAATCGAATCGACGGGTCCGCATTCAGGACATCAGCCAAGGTCACGGCCTGCTGATCCTCAATGCGTTGAGCGGTGTAGCTACTCGTGGAGAAAGGAGAATCCAGGGTGTCCCGGTTGCCCAGCAGGCCGAGCCGGCCACCGCGCGCGGTCTGGCCGCCAACGTAGGCTGCGGGAAGCTCGGTCGAATCATTCGTGGCCACCCCACTCACCGTAACCGTTGGGAGCGTCGCTTCCGCCCCCTGCTCCGAGGGAGCCTGAGCGTAGGCGTTGAAGGACACCGCGCCCGATCCCAATGCCAGACAGAGCATCGCCTGGTGCAACGCTGCGGTGATGGGAGTCAGGGGAAGGCGGCATGAGATATCGGTGCGGCATGGCTTGCGGCGGGATTGCGGTAACGACATGGTTCTCGATAGTCCAAGGCAGGTTGAAGGGTGTTCCTACAATCCAGGCCGGACAGTCGCCCCAAATCCCCTCAATTCACATCGAACTAATTTGTAACAACGGCATGGCCTAGCCTTGATCCATTGGTCCCACGCGCACCCAGTAGCGGCTGAAATACGAAACACGGATGGGCAATGCCTTCTCCAGGAAACGGAGCGTGCGATCCGTGTCGTCAATTCGGTATGCGCCAGAAATAGTCAGGTCCGCTACCGCAGGATCGCAGTCGATCCGCCCATGCCGATACCGGCCAAGTTCAGAGAGCACGTCGGCCAAGCGCATGTTGCTGCCCGATAGCAAGCCGTTTGCCCAACTGTCCTGGGACATCCCCGAGACTACGCTCCGCGAGCTGGCGCTATGGTTCATCTCCCATGTGGTTCCTGCCTCCGCTATCGACTGGATCTTGTCACGCTCCGCATGGAGCGCGACCGCGCCTTCCTGGACGCTTACCCGAGCCAGCTCATCTTCGAGGCGGACGACGAAGCGCGTGCCGAGCGCGCGCATCGTCCCGAATGACGTCCGCACCTGGAACGGGCGCCGCATCGCACGTTGAATAAATCGCTCGTCATGACCGGTCGTCACCAGAATTTCCCCGCGTCTCAGAATCAGATATCGCCGCTCATCGCTGAAGCGAATATCGACCGCGGTGTCTGTGTTGAGAACGACGACGGTGCCATCGTCCAAAACCAGCCTGCGTTGCTGACCCACGCCGGTACTGACTTCCGCAAGCCATCGATCCCACGGCGCATAGCGGTATGCGGTTGAGAATCCGAGTACCGATACCCCGCCGAACGCCAGAACCTTGAGTGCCTGCCGCCGTCCGGCCTGGCCTCGGCCCCGTATTGCATCCGCGTTCTGCAATGTCTCCAGCGCGAGCGGTGCGGGCACTCTTGGGAATCCATCCCGCAACGACTGGACACGCTGCCAGGCAAGCTTGTGGCGGGGATCGGCGCATTCCCAGACCAGGAATCGTCGACGCGTCTCATCGGTAGGATTGTTGAAGAGTAATCGGACCGCCCAGTTGATTGCCTCGTCGACAATTTCGGACGGTAGATCGTCGCGCAGTTTGGACATTGCTCAGCTACCAACCATTTTGCTAGTTGGCAAACTGGAGTTCATAGCATCGGCGCATCGCCTGAGCGATGTACCGCTCCACGGTCGCTAGCGACATGCCGATACGCTCGGCAATCTGAGGGCATGTCAGACCGTCGAGCTGCGCCAGCAGAAACGCCGTGCGTGCGCGTGGCTTCAGTGTGTCGAGCATCCGGTCGATTTCCATCAGCGTCTGAAAGAAATGCAGACGGCTCTCCGGCGACGGCGCGTGGGCCTCCGGCAGGTGGGCCAAGGTCTCAAGCCACGCAAGCTCCAGCTCGCGCCGCCTCCAGAAGTCGATGACCAAACCGTTCGCAATCGTTCCCAGATAGGTGCGAGGCTCGCGGATCTCCGCGACTTTTCGGTGCAATACCCGGACGAACACATCCTGAGCAAGGTCCGCGGCATCGCATGCGTTTCCAATTTTGCGCAGCAGCCAGCCCTGAAGCCAGTCGTGGTGATGGCTGTAGAGAGCATCGACATGGGACCGCGTCGACGGATCCACGGCGCTCATGGAGAGCACCTCAATGCCCTTGCGGGCGCGTGAACCGGAAATTTGAAGCAAACGATCGCCATGTGGAAATACGTCGGCGCAACCTGGGAATTCGGTCAAAAGATGAGGCTTGTGCAGCCCACACCGCTTCAGATCAAAGCATCTGAGGTGTTGAACTGTAACTGATTCTCACTTACAACGATAGAGGCCGATGCAGTCACGCCATTCCGCTGTCGCGATTGCGCGACTTTCTATGGCCCCCGGATAGTGGCGCCCTGACCACGCACACCCAGCGGGCGTTGTTGACGCAGCGCAGCGTCTATACAATAACGATTCTCATTTCTAGTTGGCCCCAGCGGCACAAGGGGAAAGTTTGATGGCTGCCGACGTCGGTCCGCACCAGGACATTAGCGCGCTCTACATCGACCACCATCGGTGGTTGCTAGGCTGGTTGCACAAGAAATCAGGGTGCTGGCACAGGTCGGCTGACCTCGCGCACGACACATTCATGAGGCTGCTCGCCCGTGAAGAGATGCCTCCCCTTGCCGAGCCGCGCGCGTTTCTGACGACCGTGGCCCAGCGCGTGATGGCAAACCAGTGGCGCCGCGAAAAACTCGAGCAAGCGTACCTTGAAGCGTTGGCCAACCTGCCGCCGGCGACGATTCCTTCGACCGAAGAACGCGCCATTCTCTTGGAAACGCTGCAGGAAATTGCGGACCTTCTGGATGGCCTGACCGTCCCGGTAAAGCGCGCCTTTCTCATGGCGCAACTGGATGGCATGAGCCAGACAGAAATCGCCGCCACGTTGGGCGTCTCTCTGACAACGGTGAAACGCTATCTGGTCAAGGCTGGGACGCAATGCTATTTCGCCGCGGGTGCGCGATGACGGGAGCCTCCGCCGCAATCCCCGCCGACGTTGCACGGACAGCCGTTGAATGGCTCGTCACGTTGCAAGGCGACGATGTCGACGATGACACGCGCACCGCATGGCGGAGTTGGCTCAGTCAACACCCTGACCACCTACGGGCATGGCAGCATATTGAGGCCATGAACGCGCGATTGCGCGGCGTTGCCTCGCCACTGGCCACGGCCGTGGCTCGCGCGGCGCTAACCCAACCGCAATCGGCAAGCCGCAGGCGTGCCATCAACGCCCTGGCGATTCTGTTCGTCGGAGGCGGCACTGCGTGGCTGACACGCGAATACACAGGTCTGCAAACGTTGATGGCCGACGTGCACACGGCTGTCGGCGAACAGCAACTCGTGACGCTCGACGACGGTACTCGTGTACGCCTGAACACCGATACGGCGATCGATGTCGCCTATTCGTCCACCGAACGACGCATCACCCTGCAACGCGGGGAAATCCAGGTTGAAACGGCCGTTGATAGCCATGCCCTGCCACGCCCCTTCGTTGTCGCTTTACGTACCGCCACGCTAAGACCGCTCGGGACGTACTTTGGAGTGCGGCAGATTCCCGAAGGTGGATGGATCGGTGTCACAGAAGGCGCCGTAGCCGTGCGCCCAGCGGACAATATCGCCGCGGAGCGCATCATCGGCGCGGGTCAGGAAGCCGGATTTTCTTCGCACGAGGTCGATGGCCCCAAGTCCCTCGCGGAGGCTGCACTGGCGTGGACGGACGGCATGCTGGTTGCCACCGACATGCCTCTGAGCAAGTTTCTGGCCGAAGTCGACCGATATCGGCCCGGCCATCTGCGTTGCGATCCATCGATCGCGAGCCTGCGCGTGTCCGGCACCTTCCCAGTCATGGACACCGACCGGATACTGGATGCACTGCGCAGCGCGCTTCCGGTTCGCATTCACTTTCTGACCCGCTACTGGACGACCGTACTGCCGGCCTGAAAGTGCCCTTTTAGCGTCCCTAAGTGTCCGCTAAGTCTTGGCGGGTAGCCTCACCTCCAGTTTCGAAGTCCAACTGGAGGATAGAATGGACCATCGGTCAGCAAGAACCAAGCCCTACCCCCACGCAAGTGTCGCCGACACTAGTGCGCACGCCCCATTGTCCAAAGCATCCTGGGCAAGCAAGGTTCCCGAGATTACGGCCTCGTTCTGGATCATCAAGATTCTGTCGACCACCGTAGGGGAGACAGGCGCTGATTTCCTCGCAGTGAACGTTGGTTGGGGGCAGACAGTCACCACGGCCGCAATGGCGCTGTTACTGCTGTTTGCCTGGGGATATCAGATGCGTTCGCGCAAATACACGCCGTGGATCTATTGGCTCACGGTCGTATTGGTCAGCGTCGTGGGCACTCAAATCACCGACATTCTGACGGATGGGCTGGGTGTCAGTTTGTACGCCAGTACGGCCGCCTTCGGTGCGGTCCTGATGCTTATCTTTGCCGCGTGGTATCGGCGAGAAGGCACCCTATCGATCAAATCGATCTTCACACCACGGCGAGAGTTGTTCTACTGGGTGGCCATTCTCTGCACATTTGCGCTCGGGACTGCCGCGGGTGATCTTGCGACGGAAACTCTCGGACTCGGTTTTACGTGGGGCGTCATTTCTTTCGGTGCACTCATCGCATTGACATACGCCGCGTGGCGATTCGGAGCCAGCTCCATTCTTACGTTCTGGTTCGCCTACGTTCTTACCCGCCCATTCGGCGCATCGCTTGGTGACTTGCTGACACAGGACAGGACCTACGGCGGCCTTGGCGTGGGGCCTCTCTGGACGAGCGCAATGTTCCTCACCGTCATTGCCATCCTGGTGGCCATCGAACAACTGACAGCCAACGGCCGCAATACCCGCTATTCGTCCTCCCACCAACTCTGACAACTCGAGGTACTACATCATGCTGCTATTCGCACCTTTTAACGGTCAAGCCTCAATGCTCGCGATTGCCGCATTGTTGGCGCCGATGGCCGGACACGCCGCACCCGTGAGTGCGGCACCTCAGCAAGCGGGCGTCATTGTCCAGAGCACAAGGACGGCACCAACAATGCTCGGCGACTTGGGCGCGTTTCACACCATCGCCGTAGACGTGCAATCTCTTGTGGAAGCGGGAAATCTCACCGCGGCAAAGACCCGCATCAAGGATCTCGAAATATCCTGGGACCGCGCCGAGGCTGGCCTGAAGCCGCGTGCAGTTGGCGATTGGCATACGCTCGACAAGGCCATTGACCGAGCCTTGGACGCCCTTCGCGCGTCAAAGCCGTCTCAAGGAGAGTGCAAGGCAGCAATGACTGATCTTCTGAAGACTTTTGACAGACTCAGCGGCAAGGCCTGAGCCGCCGAATTCCCTTCGAGGAGTACGCCAGTGCATTCCACCAACATTCAAAAAACGCTTAGCAAGGTGCCGGAAGTCACGCTCGTCTTCTGGCTCATCAAGGTTGCTGCCACAACCTTGGGTGAGACAGGCGGCGATGCGCTCTCTATGTCCCTCAATCTCGGCTACCTGGTCAGCACCTTGATTTTCGCCGCGATATTCCTTGTCGCGGTTATTACCCAAGTTCGCTCCAATAAATATCATCCGGCCATCTACTGGGTAACCATCGTTGCTACCACGACAGTTGGCACGACGCTTGCCGACTTCGCGGACCGGTCCCTGGGCATCGGCTATCCAGGAGGCACCGCAGTACTTCTGGCACTCCTATTGATTTCTCTGTTCGTATGGCATCGCGTCATGGGAACGGTCTCCATTGCCTCGATCAATGCGCCGAAAGCGGAGATGTTCTATTGGGTAACCATCATGTTCTCGCAAACGCTTGGCACCGCGCTTGGAGACTGGACTGCAGACACCATAGGTCTTGGATATGTCGGGGGAATTATCGTCTTTGGATCGCTGCTAGCCATCCTCGCCGTCGCGTACTACCGGACTGCCATCTCTCGCACCGTGCTTTTTTGGGCGGCCTTTATCCTTACCCGGCCGCTTGGAGCTGTCGTGGGTGATTTCCTGGACAAGCCGCTCAATTCAGGTGGGATGGCGCTGGATCGTTTCACGGCGTCGGCAATCCTGTTGTCCCTCATGGTGGCGGGCATCATGTTCTTGCCCCAGCGTGCCGCCGCCAACGCACACCATTGATCACGCAGATTCAATATACTGGGCGCCGTGGCGTGGTACCCAAGCCCGGTGTTGACGCGCTATTGGCTCGGCGGCATAGCCTGGATTCGAGCGCACATGGGATGGCTGACGCTGGCTATCGTCGTTGTCTCTCTGGCCCCCTTGGCTTTTCAGATTGGGCGCGCCAGGCTGGACGCACGTACCGCTGAGCAAGACCGGGAGTATCTGGATGCGTGTCCTGTTGATAGAAGATGACGTAATGATTGGACAGGTCGTGCAAGATGCATTGCGCGATGCCGCCTATGCCGCCGACTGGGTTGAAGACGGCGAACGTGGAATGAACGCAATGGATTGCCAGCAATACGACATCGTATTGCTGGATCTCGGCCTTCCACGAAAAAGCGGCATCGACGTGCTGCGCGATATACGGGCTCGCGGTAACGCAGTTCCAGTGGTTATTCTTACCGCTCGCGATGCGCTCGACGACCGCGTCTCCGGACTTGATGCCGGCGCGGATGACTATCTGGTCAAGCCATTTGAAATGGCGGAGATGCTCGCAAGATTGCGGGCGGTCTGGCGCCGAAAAGGCGGCACCGCGTCGTCAGTGTTATCCAACGGCACGCTTTCCCTCGATCTCAACACCCGGCAGGCACAAATCTCCGACGCGGCACCGATACCCCTTACCAGCCGCGAGTTCTCCCTCCTGCAAGCACTGATGATGCGCCCCGGCACGATACTCTCGCGCTCCGCGCTAGAGGAACGAATTTATGGCTGGGGAGATGAAGTCGAAAGTAATGCTGTCGAGTACCTGATCCACGCGCTGCGCAAGAAGCTGGGCACGTCCGCAATTAGAAACGTCAGGGGGCTTGGATGGCTGGTGCCAAAGCAAGATTGACCGGCTCGATACAGGCCCGATTGTCCTTATGGCTTTCGTTGGCCATTCTTGCAGTCGCGGCTGTCGGCGGCATCGTCTCCTTCAAGACTGCCTACGATGAAGCCATTGAGTTGCAGGACAACCTGCTACATCAGGTAGCCATCCTGTTCGATGTAGACCACCTGCCATCCCCTCGGATGGCTGAGCTTGGCAAGCTGCCCGGTATCGATGAGGAAGCGCGGGTAATCGTCCAGTATGCGGGGCCCGCATCCGGCGGCCAAAGCCCCCAAACCCCTGGAAAGTTTCTCGGCGTCCCCGCCGGCGTGGCGGACGGCGTTCACTCGCTCACCTTGAATGCGGAATCATTCCGAGTCCTTCTACGGACGCTGCCAAACGGTGGGCGCATCCTGGTTGCGCAGGAGACTGGCATGCGTGACGAAATTGCCCGTGACAGCGCGCTGCGCACGGTGCTTCCCTTCGTCGTCCTGGTTCCGCTTCTCTTGCTGATTGTCGCCGACTTGATTCGTAAGCTCTTCAGGCCGATTTCCGCGCTAGCCGCGGAGGTTAATCGACAGGATGAAAGCGGGTTGGCACCGCTACCGAATGACCACCTCCCTGCCGAAATCCGTCCGTTCGTCATGGCGATTAACAGGTTGCTTGCGCGGGTAGCGGAATCTATGGAGCAGCAGCGCCAATTTATCGCCAATGCCGCCCATGAATTGCGTTCCCCGATGACAGCCTTATCTTTGCAGGCAGAACGGCTTTCGCATGCGGAGATGTCCGAGGAAGCTCGCGCCAGGCTATCGCCATTACGACAAGGCATCGAGCGCGGCCGCCATCTTCTGGAACAGTTGCTCAGTCTTGCAAGAGTGCAATCGCCGCCATCAAGGCCGGTCTCTACAACTTCCGTCCTTCAGGTTTTTCGCCGCGTGATAGAGGATCTGATGCCGTTAGCGGATACCCATCATGCCGACATCGGCGTACTGACAGACCGTGACGTCAAACTGGCGGTAGATGAAGTCGACCTGTTTACCCTGGTTAGAAACCTCGTGGACAACGCCATCCGCTACTCGCCCGCAGGCGGTGCCATCGACCTGTCGATTACCTCCGAGCGCGACCGGGTCGTCCTGACCTGCAGTGATTCGGGGCCAGGAATTCCTATCGAAGAGCGCATCAAAGTCCTTGAGCCGTTTTACCGGACGCCCGGGACGGCATCGCGAGGCTCTGGCCTGGGCCTTTCCATTGTGAAGACAATTGCGGACCGCCTCGCCGGTGAAATTCAGATTGCATACGTCGACCAGATCCAGAAAGTCGGCACGCGAATTTCCGTGACTTTGCCTGGCCGGCTGGTCTCGAACTAGAAAGGTTGAACGGCCCAGGGTAGACCTCGGGCTCGGCAGCCGACGGGCGACTGCAGCTCGCCCAATGCCTCGACCCGCGAGGCCACGAGAGCAGCCCTTCATCCGAAACAGATTTTGAAGGATCTGTTTACATGATTGCGACGGAGGACTAACATCGCGGTCGTTAATAATAAGCATTCTCACTATCGTGACGCAGGCGGTCGACGCCGACGGCTCGATGGATAGAAGGCATAGCTTTTAAGTCACTTCTCTTCTGTATTTCCACGATGTTTGCTCCCACCCAATCGCGCATGCGCGCCATCGCGTATGCGTGCGCCTTGTCCTGCACCGGCCTCGCCCTTCCCGTTATCGCCACCGCACAGACCGCCTCGGATCCGGCCGCCAAGCCGTCTGAAGCAATCCTGCCGACCGCGGTGGTCTCGGCCGATTCGCCGATGCAGACCAAGTCGCTGCCGTCCTACAAGTTCGTCGCCCCGCTGCTCGACACCCCGCGTTCGGTGACGGTCATCCCGGAAGAGGTCATCAAGCAGACCAACGCCACGACGCTGGCCGATGCCCTGAAAACCGTGCCGGGCGTGACCTTCCTGGGCGGCGATGCGGCGGCCAACCCGTCGGCGGACCGTCCCGTGATCCGGGGCTTCGAATCGCGCAATTCGATCTTCGTGGATGGCATGCGCGACTCCGGCGTGCAGAACCGCGAAACGTTCGCCGTGGAGCAGATCAGCGTCATCAAGGGCCCGGATTCGGTCTACGCCGGCCGTGGCGCGGTGGGTGGCAGCATCGACATCGTGACCAAGATGCCGCGCCTGGACGACTTCACCAACGCCAGCCTGGGCCTGGGCACGGAGTCGTACAAGCGCGCCACGGTGGACATGAACCGCCGCATCAACGACGAGACCGCCGTACGCCTGAACCTGATGGGCTTCGACGCCAACCAGCCGGGGCGCAATGACGTCTACAGCAAACGCTGGGGCGTGTCGCCGTCGGTGGCCTTTGGCCTGAACACGCCGACCACGGTCTATGTCAGCTACTACCACCTGAACTCGTATGACATGCCGGACTTCAGCGTGCCGTTCCGTTCGACGGGCGGCACGCCGGGCGCCAACAGCGGCATCCAGCGCTCGCAGTTCTACGGCCTGAACAACCGCGACTATCGACGCGGCCAGACCGACACGGCCGAGATCCGCGTCGAACACAAGCTGACCGAGGACTGGAAGCTGCGCAATACGACGATGTTCGGCCGATCCACGCTGGACTACATCGCCACCAACCCGCAGTTCCTGAACGCCACGTCGAACATCCTGCAACTGCAGGCCAAGAGCGGGAAGTACGCCACCAACAGCGTGTCGAACCAGACCGAAGTCTCGGGCAAGACCACGCTCTGGGGCATGCAGCACACGCTGACCGCGGGCCTGGAATTCAGCTGGGAACGTAGCCTCTACGAGGGCTATCTGGTCAGCGATAGCGCGGGTAACAACATCCGCTCGGGCGGCCCCTGCACCGTGGCCTACAACTGCACCGCCATCGGCGCCTGGAATTCCGATGCACCGTGGACCGGCAGCGCCGTGCTGAATGGCGACAAGGGCTTCCCCGGCGCGCCGACGCATACCCACACCAACGTGGCATCGGCCTACCTGTTCGACAGCGTCAAGCTCAGCGACAAGTGGCTGTTCAACGCCGGCACGCGCTTCGATCGCTTCGATGTGTCGGCCACGCAAGCCGGTGCGCCGGATCTGAACAACACGTCGAACCTGTTCAGCTACCAGTTGGGCCTGGTCTTCAAGCCGGTGCAGACGGTCAGCCTGTACGCGTCGTATGGCACTTCGGCAAATCCGCCTGGCGCCAACAGCGGCCTCGGCGGCGGCACGGACCAGATCACCGCGACCAACCAGAACCTGTCGCCGGAACGCAGTCGCAATATCGAAGTCGGCGCCAAGTGGGATGTGCTCGACCAACGCCTGTCACTGACATCGGCCGTGTTCCAGACCGACAAGACCAATGCCCGCGTGAGCGATGGCCTGGGCGGCATCGTCAACGCCGGCAGCCAGCGCGTGCGCGGCGCCGAACTGGGCGTGGCCGGCAACATCACGAACAAGTGGCGCGTGTTCGGCGGCTATTCGTACCTGGATGCGATCACCACCGACGCCGGTCCGGCCAACCCGACGGCTTCGGGCCTGCCGATGGTCATGGTGCCCAAGCACAACCTGACGCTCTGGACGTACTACGATGTGCTGCCGCAACTGTCGATTGGTGGCGGTGCCACGTTCTCTAGCCTCACGTATGCGTCCGTGGCCGCCACGTCGCGCAAGTGGACGCCAGGATATGCACGCTTCGATGCGGTAGCTACCTACCGCCTGAACAAGACGATGGACCTGCAGCTCAACGTGCAGAACATCTTCGACAAGAAGTACTACTCGTCGGCCTATCCGATCTATGCCACCTGGGCACCGGGACGCTCGGCCGTGATGACGCTGAACATCCATATGTAATACGCGAGTACGCGTATCGGCCCAAAGCAAGACGGCGCAGTGATTGCGCCGTTTTTTCTACCTACCCCGCCTTTTGCACCGCGATGCGGCGCCAGACTCCCGACTGCTCCCTTGAGTTCAGAAGGAGGGTTCCGGACGCAGCAAGGGGCCGCCTGGGACATGCGTTAAGGGCCTGGCCGATTTGACCTTCCCTCCCACGCAGATGATAATACGTCCCATTTGCGACGAGAGACATGGGGCGGCAATAGAGCAATGGAAGCTATGCGTACGTGGACCTTTGAGAAAGCGTCGGCGCATCAATCGTCGTGCAACCTCGGGCTGACACCAGCCACCTCCAAAGCGCTCTAGGTCATGTCTTCGTCGCCCCTACGTGCGCTTGGATTGTATGCACATTACCAGGAACTGCTCGGGACCTGGACGCGCAAACTAAGCAACCGCCATGAGGCCGAGGACTTGTCGCAAGAAGCAGTCTTGCGTGTTCTTGAAGCAGGCACCACTCCAGATCAGCCTCGAGCCTATTTGCACCAAACGGCCCGCAATATCGCTGTGGACTCCCTGCGAAAGCAAGGCTCCTGGGAACAGGTACCGCTCGACAACGTCGAGTCATTTCACGCTGAGACCGGCAACCCCGAGGCAGACCTGCACGCCGTACAACTAGCTGGCAAAATCGAGGCCGCTCTGGCCGAATTACCGTTGAAGTGCCGCCAAGTATTTGTCTGGCAGCGACTGGATGGATGCTCGCAGCAGCAAATCGCGGAACGCTTGGACATCTCGAAGAACATGGTCGAGAAGTATATGATTCGCGCGATGCGTCACTTGCGAGACCGATTGGGTCCGCTCGCACCTCATTGATGGCCCCACGATGTCCGCTTTCCCACTTCCGTGCGACGCCTGCCCTGACAGACGCGAACGCAATAACCCAACGCTGTTGACTGCATGAGCGCTCCAGACGATCTTCGCACGACGGCAGCACGCTGGTTCTCGCAGGCAAGGGACCCGGATTTCAGTCCGGAGCAACAACAAGCGCTGTCGATCTGGCTCGCGGAGAGCCCCGAGCATCGGGCCGAGTATGCCGCACTACAGCGCATCTGGACCGCTGCAGGCGCAATCGATCCCGCCAGACTGCGGCACCTTGCAGCCGGCCCGGAAACCACGGAAGCAGAATGGCATCCGGCCTCGGACGTTCGCCCACCCAGCCAAAGTTCGGCCCGCCGGTCGCCCTCTTTGCGCGCCGCCCTCTACACGGCCACGGCGGCACTGGCGCTCGGCCTGGCATGGCTCGGCTGGCACCAGCATGACGCCTCGACCCAACTGGCCTCCAACGCCGGGCCGGTCAACACTATTGGTGGCAGCGAATATCGCACTGAGCCCGGCGAGCGCAAGACGTTACGCCTGCCGGACGGCTCCAGCGTGCAGCTCAATACCCGGACTCGCATGGTGGTACGGATTGCCGCCACGGGTGAGCGGTCCGTGGATCTACTCGATGGCGAAGCCATGTTTGAAGTCGCGCACGATGCTTCCCGGCCGTTCGTGATTCAGGCCGGCACAGGCAAGATCACCGTGACTGGCACGCGCTTCGATGTTCGCCGCAGCGCCTCTCGGACTGACGTCGCCGTCGAGTCCGGCTCCGTTATCGTGCAAGGCCTTGGCGACGACCAGTCTTCGCGCTTGTCAGCTGGCCTCGGTACTACCGTGGACGGTCGTGGCGCGGTCGCGTCCCCCTCTCCCGTGGACTTGGCCGCCGCCCTGGCATGGAGAACCGGCAAACTGGTGTTCAACGATGCGCCATTGGCAAATGTCGTGGTGGAAGTCTCGCGTTACCGGCGCCAGCCAGTACGGGTTGCCGATGGTGCCGCGGGCGCGTTGCGCGTGAGCAGTGTCTTCAGCTCGGACGACACCGACGGTCTCCTGGCCGCGTTGCCACAGATGCTTCCAGTTGGCGTCCGCCAGTTACCTGACGGCAGCGCCGAAGTATTTTTGCGCTAAGGATTCAGGTTTCTTCTTTGGATTACGTCTTCCCGATCGATTGTCTGCCTCTGGCAGGCGCTCCATCCAGCAAAAATCCTAGAAGAAACCTGACGTGACACAGTACTTTGAAACTTCGAGAGGCCGGACGACGCGATCGGCCCGCAGCATTGGACGGTTTGGGTCGACGGCTACCTTGATGGCAGCTCTCCTGGCAAGCATTGCGGCCTTGCCCGCTGCAGCGCAGTCTGGCGGCGGCACGCCAGTCACCGTCCACATCGAGGCGCAACCGCTATCCGACGCGCTGTTGCAACTTGGCCGACAGACATCCCTGCAACTATTCTTCTCCCCGGCACTGGTCGCGGGCAAGCGGGCTCCAGCGGTGCACGGCAACATGCCGCCCGAGCAGGCATTGGACACACTGCTCAAGGGGAGCAATCTCCGCTACCAACGTAATGGCAACCAGGGCTTCGTGCTTCAACCGACGGCAGATTCGCGTTCCGCGACGCCGCCGGCCGCAGCCGAGGCAATCGTGGCGAGTCCAGGTCGCGAAGCCGTGGCAACGCTCGCGCCTGTCGAAGTGACGGCGTCACGAACCTCAAGCGACCTGGTACGCCCGACGCGCCAGTCCACGATCATCGAGCGCGCCGAACTGGAAGAACTCAAAACCGGATCGGACAGTCTGGCAACCGTCCTGGCCAAAGTCATCCCCGGCATGGCGGACTCCAGTCATACCGTCACGGATTTCGGCCAGACGCTTCGCGGCCGGGGGATGCTCGTCCTGCTGGATGGCATTCCTCTCAATACCAATCGTGACTCCGCCCGCAACCTGGCGAACATCGACCCGGCGCTGGTCGAGCGCGTTGAAGTTCTGCGCGGAAGTAGCGCAATCTACGGCGGCGGCGCGACTGGGGGTATTGTCTCCATTACGACGCGCCCGGCGGGTGGCGAATTCAACGCCGACACGACGGTATCGATGAGCACCCCGCTCACACGCCTACGCGCGGATGGGTTAAGCGCCAACGTCCAGCAGCATTTCTCGGGCAGCGCCGACATTGTCGACTACGCCTTTGACGTGGGAGGCCGTCATATTGGCAACGCCTACGATGCCAAAGGGCAACGCATTGCGCCGGAACCCAGTCAGGGCGATCTCTTCGATTCGAACAACTACAACGTTGGCGGCAAGCTTGGCCTGCGCTTTGCACCGGACCAACGCGTCCAGCTAGCGGTAAGTCACTTCAACGCCAGCCAGGACACGCGTTGGGCCTCGGACCCAAGCGTTGCGAAACTGCCGGCGGGAAGCGTGCCTGCGCGTGCCATCGACGGTCTGCAACTGGCTGACCAGAACCAGATTCGCAACACGCTCGTCAACCTGGAATACGAGCACCGCGACCTGCTTGGCAGCCTGGTTTCGGCGCAGTTTTATTACCGCGACTATTTCACGCGTTTCACACCGTTCGACGCGCGAGCCGTCGCGACCCGCGGTGGCAATGTCGACCAGGCCACCCAGAACTCGGAGGTCTTTGGCAGTCGCCTGACCATCAAGACGCCAATCGGGGCGGCCAAGACGACGCGTGTCATCTGGGGTATGGACTTCGAGCAGGAACGAAGCGACATGCCCATCGACATCTTCAATCCCGCCGCATACGACGCCAGCGGCGGACGCGTCTTCAACAAGATTGGCACGCTGACGTATATGCCGCCGATTACCACCCGCAGCATCGGTGGCTTCGCGCAGCTCCAGCACAAGTTCAACGAGCAATGGTCCACTGAAGGCGGCCTTCGCTATCAGTACGCGCGGGCAAGCTTCGACGACTTTGTCCCCCTTTCGCAATCACGTGTCGCCAATCCCGCAACGGTCAAAGGCGGATCGGTGGACTACAGTGCGGTCCTTGGCAACATCGGCGTGGCCTACAAGCCGGTCAAGAATCATGAGTTCTACGCATCGTTCAGCCAAGGCTTCAACCTCCCCGACATCGGCCTGCAGGTGCGAAACGCGCGGGCCGGCTTCGATATCGGATCGTCAGACCTGAAACCCGTCAAGACGAACAACTACGAACTCGGCTGGCGCGGGGGCTTTGGCAATACGCTGGGTTCGTTGGCCATTTTCTACACGACCTCGGACCTCGGTGACGTGCAGAGCTTTAACAATGGGTTGATTCTCACCCGTACTGCCGAGAAGATTTTCGGGGTGGAAGCGGCAGCAGACTATCTTTCGAATGACGAACGCTGGGGCACGGGTGGCACGATTACCTGGATGCGCGGCCGTGAAACGCCTCAGGGCATGAGCGACCAGCAGTTGACCGGCTATCGCATTCCGCCGTTAAAGCTCACCGGCTACGTGCAGTTTCGCCCAGTTCCGCAATGGAACAACCGGCTCCAGGCTACGTTCTTCGCAGCGCACGACTACCGCCTGAACGGCGCGGATAGCTTTGGGCGCCGCGATGTCGCAAGTTACACGACACTGGACCTTATCAGCAGCTACCAGGTCACGAAGAAAGACACCGTCACTGTTGGTATCCAGAACCTTCTGAACCGCTACTACTACCCGCTATACAGCCAGCTTCTGCGCAACAGCAACAACACAAGCCATCTGCCGGCGGCCGGCATCACTCTGACGGCCATGTATCAGCATCGCTGGTAGCAACGGAACAAGTGTGCCGAGATCTTCCTCAAGATAAGGGAGGAAGATCGTCGATCACCGGGCGTGATCGAAAATCTACGTCGCGCGCTTTGGCCGACCAGATAAAGTCATTCGCTGGACGCGACGCAGCAAAGCAAAACAGCTGAATCGCCCAGCGAATTACTTACATTGACAACAGCAGCAGCAACGCAAAACCTGACCATCAACCCATCAGGTCACCGGCGCCGGATTGAACAGCGCAAGCGAGTTGTGCAGCCCGTGGTGCTCGGCCCAGGTCTTCTTGCGGCCGCTGGCCACGTCGATCATCAGGCGGAACAGTTCCCAGCCCACGTCCTCGATCGTGGCTTCGCCGGTGGCGATGCGGCCGGCGTTGACGTCCATCAGGTCATGCCAGCGGCGCGCGAGGTCGCTGCGCGTGGCCACCTTGATCACCGGCACTTCGGCCAGGCCGTACGGCGTGCCGCGGCCCGTGGTAAAGATGTGCAGATTCATGCCGGCCGCCAGTTGCAGCGTGCCGCAAATGAAATCGCTGGCGGGCGTGGCCGCGTAGATCAGGCCCTTGGTCTTCACACGTTCGCCCGGCGACACCACGCCAGAGATCGGGGCGCTGCCCGACTTCACGATCGAACCCATCGCCTTTTCCACGATGTTCGACAGGCCGCCCTTCTTGTTGCCCGGCGTCGTGTTGGCGCTGCGGTCCACGCGGCCGCGATCCAGATATTTGTCGTACCAGTCCATCTCGCGGATCATCGCCTCCGCCACTTCCGGGGTGGCGGCGCGCGAGGTGAGCTGGTCGATGCCATCGCGCACTTCGGTCACCTCGGAGAACATCACCGTGGCGCCTGCGCGCACCAGCAGGTCCGTGGCGTAGCCGACGGCCGGGTTGGCCGTCACGCCCGAGAACGCATCGCTGCCACCGCATTGCACGCCGACCACCAGTTCCGACACGGGCACGGTCTCGCGCTTGCGGGCGTTCAGTTTTTCCAGATGCGGGATGGCCATTTCCATGATCGAGTCGATCATCGAGCCAAAACCCACGTGCTTGTCGTCCTGCAGGCAGACCACGCCCACCTGCACTTCGCCGGCGCCGGTCTGGATCGGGATCGTGCCCGGCGGCATCAGGCGGTCCGGCTGCAGCTTCTCGCAGCCAAGGCTCACCATCATCGCGGTGCCACCGAAGTTCGGGTTCAGCGCGATATTGCGCAGCGTGCGGATCGGCACCACGGCATCGGGCGCGTCGATGGCCACGCCGCAGCCATAGGTGTGCTCCAGGCCAATCACGTCATCGACATTGGGATACCGGGGCAGCAGTTCCGCCTTGATGCGCCTGACCGCGTGATCGACCACTCCGGCCACGCACTGCACGGTCTGGGTGATGGCCAGGATGTTGCGCGTACCCACCGAGCCGTCCGGATTGCGGAAACCCTCGAACGTGTAGCCGTCCAGCGGCGGCAGCGGTTCCGGCAGGCGCGTGCTGATCGGCAGGTCGGTCAGGCCAGGGGCCACCGGCATCTCGATCACGCGCTCGTTGACCCAGCTGCCGCGCGGCAGGTCCTGCAGCGCATAGCCGATGGTCACGTTGTAGCGCGTCACCGCGTCACCCTTCTTCAGGTCCACCAGTGCCACCTTGTGGCCCTGCGGCACGCGCTCCACCAGGGTCAGGCCGCACGGAAACACCGTGCCGGCCCCCAGGCCGCCGTCGTTGGCGACGATGGCCACGTTGTCATTGGCGTGGATGCGGATGTACAGCGGCGGACGTTGCTCCGCAGCCTGGGCGTTCTGTACCGACAGGTCCGACATGATGGGGATTCCTTCTTTATTGGGGGTGCTTCAGTTCGACGCGGCGAATGTCCTTGACGATCACCAGGTAGCTCAGCACGGTCACCAGGGCATTGATGCCCACAAAGACCAGCGCGCCGTTGAACGAACCCGTGGCGCTCAGGATATAGCCGATCACGATCGGCGTCACGATGCCGGCAATATTGCCGAACGTGTTGAAAATGCTGCCGGCCAGGCCGATCACTTCCTTGGGCGCCGTATCGGCCACCACGGCCCAGCCCAGCGCGCCGATGCCCTTGCCGAAGAACGCCAGTGCCATGATGCCCACCACCAGCCATTCCGCATCGACGTAGTTGCACGCGATCATCGACACCGACAGCAGCATGCCAGCCACGATCGGCACCTTGCGAGCCAGCGTCAGCGAATGGCCGCGACGCAGCAGCGTGTCCGAAATCACGCCACCCAGCACACCACCCAGGAAACCGCAGATGGCCGGCAGCGATGCCACGAAACCCGCCTTCAGGATCGACATCCCGCGCGCCTGCACCAGGTACACCGGGAACCACGTCAGGAAGAAATACGTCAGCACGTTGATGCAGTACTGGCCCAGGTACACGCCAGCCAGCATGCGATTGCTCAGCAGTTGTTTGGCGTAGAACCAGCCGGCCGGATTCGCCGCCTTGCCGCCCTGCCTGGCTTCCTCGCCTTCGCCCATATGAATCAGGCCGCCGCCTTGCTCGATATGTTCCAGCTCGGCCTTGTTCACGCCTGCATGCGTGGCCGGGCTGCGCATGACCTTGAGCCAGACCAGCGCCAGCAGCATGCCCATGATGCCCATCCACAGATAGACGTGGTGCCAGCCCCAGCTATGGACGATCCAGGCCATCAGCGGCGTGAACACCACGGCGGCAAAATACTGCGCGGCGTTGAAAATGGCCGATGCCGTGCCGCGTTCGGCGGTCGGGAACCAGCTGGCCACGACCTTCGCGTTGGCCGGAAAGGCCGGCGACTCGGCCAGGCCCACTGCAAAGCGCAGCGCGAACAGCACGGTGATGGCCTGGCCGATGGTGGCGAACACGCCAATCCAGCCTTGCAGCAGCGTGAAGAACGACCACAGGAAAATGCTGAAAGCATAGATGCGGCGCGCGCCAAAACGGTCGAGCAGCCAGCCGCCCGGAATCTGTGCCATCACATAGGCCCAGCTGAAGGCGGAGAAGATATAGCCCATCTGCACGGCCGAGAAGCCGAACTCCTCGCGCATGGCAGGGCCGGTGATCGACAGCGTGGCACGATCGGCGTAATTGATCGTCGTCACGATAAAGATCAGGGCGAGGATCCAGTAGCGGACGTTGGTGCGGCGGGCGCCGGATGCGGCGGCAGCGCTTGTAGTGGGTGTTGCGTTCATCTGGGTCTCCTCACAGCCGGTAGACCTGGATGCGGGAATGCGTCGGGACCGGCTTGTGATATGTCGTCGTACGACCGGAATTATAGAGACGGGGTTCCGTCCACCGCAGTGCGCGTTTACCCTGACCTGGTGCATTTCGCGGTGTCGCGGTGCACAGGTTTTTCCCTTCCCTTTCAATTGGCTTGCGGGTTCGCGGCGATCTGCCCCGGCTGGCCCGCCCCGCCCGCGGCTATCGAAACCGGCCCCGATGTCACCTGATCCGGTCCACCAAACCGGGGTTTTCCCTCGGTTTTCTCCATACCGCTTGCATGGTCAAGCTGTTAGTTGTACGATGACTTATCTCGAAACATCCACAACGATGGAACGAGGTACAAACCGGCCTAGTTCCACACCTAAACCATCATTCGCCATGTGGCGATCAGGAAGAGCGACATGACTACACCGCAAGAACTTAAGCAGATTATCTCGGAAGGCCTGCTCTCGTTCCCCGTCACCGATTTCGACGCGCAAGGCAACTTCCGCGCCGACACCTATATCGAGCGCCTGGAATGGCTGGCTCCGTATGGTGCATCGGCCCTGTTTGCCGCTGGCGGCACGGGCGAGTTCTTCTCGCTGACGCAGCAGGACTATTCGAACGTAATCCGCACCGCGGTGGAAACCTGCCGTGGCAAGGTGCCCATCCTGGCCGGCGCCGGCGGCCCGACCCGCGTGGCCATCGAATACGCAAAGGAAGCCGAGCGCCTGGGCGCCCACGGCATCCTGCTGATGCCGCACTACCTGACCGAAGCCAGCGAAGACGGCATTGCCAACCACATCGAAGAGGTTTGCAAGGCCACCAAGTGCGGCGTGATCGTGTACAACCGCGCCAACTCGCGCATCGGTGCCGATCTGCTGGCCAAGGTCGTGGACAAGTGCCCGAACCTGATCGGCTTCAAGGACGGCGTGGGTGACATCGAGGCGATGGTGCGCGTGCGCCGCAAGCTGGGCGACCGCCTGGCCTACCTGGGCGGCCTGCCCACCGCCGAAGTCTACGCCGCTGCCTACAAGGCGCTGGGCGTGCCCGTGTACTCGTCGGCCGTGTTCAACTTCATCCCGAAGACCGCGATGGACTTCTACCGTGCCGTGGCCGCCGACGACCACGCCACGATCGGCCGCCTGATCGACGACTTCTTCCTGCCGTACCTGGACATCCGCAACCGCAAGCACGGCTACGCCGTGTCGATCGTGAAGGCCGGCGCCAAGCTGGTTGGCCACGATGCAGGCCCGGTGCGCGCGCCGCTGACCGATCTGACCGAAGAAGAAGTTGCCAAGCTGGACGCCCTGATCAAGAAGCTGGGACCGCAGTAAGCCTCAGCAGACTGTATTGAGTTGAAGCGTTAAGAGCCGACACTGTCGGCTCTTTTTTTTGCACCGGCGCACACACCCGCGCACGGTATTGGGCCGTCGCACGCGCCATCGTGGTGAACCCATCGGGATTCCACCTCGCAATGGCTGGCCCGAAATCTGCATTGCCCAGTCCCGAAGAGTAGAAGCGTTCAACCGTCCTTTCCGCGTTCCGCATGGAACGGGCAGGCGGCAGGAAATTGCTCTTGATGTCCGCATCCGCCGCGGAGGTCGAGAGCCGGGAAACCCTCCCATGCATCTGGCGTTCCGTGGTCCGGCCGGACCCGTTCAACCTCTCCTGAACCCGGAACGACATGACCGACACTACCCTGCTCCTGCACGAACTGGCGCGCGAATCGCGCATGGGTGCCCACGGCACCGAGACCGACACGCGCGAGATACGCCGCATCGATCTCTCCCGGTTTGACCAGCGCAAAGCCGAAATCGCCGATCAACTGTGGCAAGCCGCCAGCGGCATCGGCTTCTTCCAGCTCGAACACCACGGTATCGACCTGACCGCCGTGCGCGAGGCGTTTGCGATGACCGAGCGGTTCTTCGCACTGCCCGAATCGGTGAAAGCCCGCTATCCGCTGCAGAAAGCCAACAATGCCGGTTGGGAAACCCGCGCGCAGGTACGCCCGTCCACCGGCACACCCGACCAGAAGGAGTCGTACCAAATCACGCGCCCCCATATGGCGGCACTCTGGCCCACCGACACCGAATTGCCGGCGTTCCGCGAAACGATGCTCGCGTTCGAGCGGCAATGCTGGGACGTGGGCATGAAGGTGCTGTCCTGCTTTGCCAGCAAGCTCGGCTTCGATGCCGACTTCTTCACCCGCGCCCATGACCCGGCCGCGCCCGACTATCAAAGCACGCTGCGCCTGCTGCACTACTACGCGATTCCACCCGAGGCGCAGGACAAGCTCGACCTCTGGCGCGCCGGCGCGCATACCGACTTCGATTGCCTGACGCTGCTGTTCCAGCGCCAGGGACAGGGCGGACTGCAGGTGTGTCCCGGCAAGGAGATGGATGCCCAGGCATGGACACCGATTCCGCCGGACGAGGACGTCATCACGTGCAACATCGGGGACATGCTGATGCGCTGGAGCGACGATCAACTGCCATCGAACTTCCACCGGGTGCGCAATCCTGTACCGGGTGAGTACATGGGGCCGCGCTATAGCCTGGCGTTTTTCTGCCAGGCCAACCGCAACACCCTCATCGAAGGACCTGCAAAGCAGCATCCACCGATCACCGCGGGGGATTTCCTGAGGCAGCGGGTAGCCGCGAATTTCAGCGCGTACAGATAAGCGCACCGGAGGCAGACACGCGCGCGCCACTCCACCACGGAAAACGGATTTGCTTAACTGGAAACATTCCTTGACGTGCGCGTCGTCGCATCCCAAAGATGGCATCAAGGAGCCACCGCCATGACCGACCTTCTCGACTGGTTCACCGCCATCTGCACCGTGGTGCTCGTCTACGCCGCGCTGCGCTATCCGCTGTATCCGCCGCATCACGACCCCGACCCCGCGGATCGGACGATGAACCGTTCGCCGCGCGCTTGAAGCAACGCTTCGGCACGCATATCGAAGTACGAAAAGATTTGTTCGCCTCGCAAGCGGCACTCCATAAGCTGGTGGCTTCGCTACATCGCCACACCAGACTTGATCATGCCGCGCCACGCCCTGCCAGTTCTTTTCGCTCTCCATCTCCGCCGACTGGTACTTGCATCGCTCGCCATAGTGGCCGCCTTTGCCAGCCCGGCCTTCGCCAATACGCCCGGCAGCACCTTTCCCACCAAGACGGTCCGCATCATCGTGCCGGTGGCGGCTGGCGGCAGTGCGGACAAGCTGGCGCGCACGCTTGCACAGAAACTCAGCGAGCAATGGCATCAGAGCGTTGTGGTGGAAAACGTGGCCGGCGCCAGCGGCACGATTGGCGCGGCACAAGTGGCACGCGCGGCGCCAGACGGCTACACGCTGCTGCTAGGCGGCGAAGGCGTGACACTGAACGCGTCGCTCTTCAAGCGCCTGCCCTATGACACCAACCATGCATTTCGTGGCGTCATCAAGGCGGTGGTCAGTCCGCAGATCCTGGTGGTGCGTCCCGATCTTGGCGTGCGCACCTTCCAGGACTATCTGGCACTGACGCGGCGCAAGCCTGGCGAACTCGCGCTGGGGCTGCCAGGCAATGGCGGCATCGCACACGTCGCGCATGAAATGCTGTCACGCCAGCTTGGCATCCAGGTCAACTACATTCCCTACCCCGGCGGCGGACCCGCCACGCTGGACCTGCTCGGCGGCCATATCGATGCCACGCTGATTACGCTTGCCGCCGTCACCGACTATGTACGCAATGGCCGGCTGACCGCCCTCGCCGTCACCACACCGTATCGGTCGAAAGCGCTGCCGCAGGTGCCCACGATGGCCGAAGCCGGCGCGCCGGGCTTTGCCGTGGAAAGCTGGCAGGGCCTGCTCGCGCCAGCCGCCACACCGGCCGACGTGATCGAACGGATCAACCGCGACGCGACAGCGGTACTGGCGCAACCGGCCACGAAGCAATTGCTCGAAGAGGCTGGCTTTGTCGTGGTGGCGTCGTCCGCCCAGGCACTCGACGACACGCTGTCGAAGGACTTGCCGCGCTATGCGGCGGTCATCGCTTCTTCAGGTATCAAGCTGAACTGATGCGGCGCGCACCGCGCCGCCAGCCTATCCATCCATATCCAGAAGACTTTTTTGTCCGGGCGGAAGGCAGCCCCTCCCGCCATTCCCAGACTCGTACTCCATTCGCCCTACATTCGCTCATGACCGCCATCCATCGCACGCGCGCCATTGCCGCTATCGCCCTCTCACTCCTCGCCACGCAAGCCGCATGGGCCGATGCCACGCTCGACAAGATCAAGCAACGCGGCAAGGTATCCATCGGCGTGCTGGTCAACGGCGGCCCGTTCGGTTCGATCGACCCTGCCACGCAGCAACTCGTCGGCTGGAATCCCGAGCTGGCGCGGGATCTGGCGAAGCGGCTCGGCGTGGAGGCCGACCTTGTCCAGGTGAATCCGTCCAACCGGGTGCAGTTCCTGCAGCAAGGCAAGGTCGACCTGTTGATTGCATCGATGGAGTACAACGCCGACCGTGGCGAGCTGCTGTCCTATGCACCCACGCCGTTCTATCGCGTGGGCGGCACCGTCGCCGTGCTCAAGACCAGCGGCGTTCATCAATGGGAAGACCTGCGTGGCAAGACCGTCTGCGCGTCGCAGGGCAGCAGCTTTGTAAAGCCATTGCAGGAACAGTACGGCGCACAGGTACGCGGTTTCAAGACCGCGTCGGAATCGCTGCTCGCGCTGCGCGGCGGCCAATGCGTGGCGGCCGTGCATGACGCCACGCTGATTCACCCGCTGCTGCGCAGCAATACCGAGTGGGCCAACTACGCCGCGCCGATCCCGACCGAGATCCTGCCGGCGCCGTCGGTGGTATGGGCACGCAAGGGCGACACGGACACCGTGGCCGCGGTGGACAAGGTAGTGCAGGAATGGCATCGCAGCGGCTGGCTGATCGGCACTGAGAAGCGGCTCGGCATCACGCCGCCGCAGCCGCTGCTGCCCGAGCTGCAGGCAAAGTTCAAGCAGCAGGGCTGATGGCAGGGGCAACAATGAGCGGGCATCTTCTGATCGCGGCGCTGCTCCTGAGCGGTCCTGGATTGGCCCATGCAGCATGGGCAGACACCTCGCTCGTGGCCGCGCTCAAGCCGCTAGGCCTCAACTATGCGTTCTTGCTCGATGACGCCGAACGTTCGGCATTCCTGCACGGCCTGGTCGTGACACTGCAGCTCTGCGCGCTGACCATCCCCTGCAGCCTCATCGCCGGCGCCGTGCTGGCGGCCATGCTGACGTCGGGACGGAAGGTGCTGGCCACGCCGGCACGTGCGTTCGTCGAACTGACCCGCAACACGCCCACGCTGGTGCAGCTCTATTGCGGCTTTCTGGTACTCAACATGCTGATCACCCAGCAATTGAACAGCCACGGCGGCAGCAATCCGCTCACGCCGTTCTTCTGGGTTGTTGCCGTGGTGTCGCTGCACAAGGCCGTCTTTCATGCCGAGGCGCTGCGTGCCGGTATCGAGGCCGTGCCACGCGTCACGCTGGAAGCGGCACGCTCGCTGGGTTTCTCCCGCCGGCAACTGCTGCTACAGGTGGAACTGCCGCTGGCCGTGCGCTTCGCATTGCCGGCGCTGGTCAACAACCTGGTCGATCTGGTGAAGATGACTGCGGTGGCGTCAGCCATTGCCGTCGGCGATGTCACCTATGAATCGATCATGATCTGGACCCAGCGCGACAACGTGCTGGAACTACTGCTGCTGATTCTGGTGTTCTTTGGCGTACTGACCTGGCTGGTCAGTCGCGCGGGGCGATGGCTGGAACTTCAATTAAGGATGCCCGGCTATGGCCAGTAAGCCAATCGCCCTACCCTGGCGCCCGGCGCAGCGCCCCGGCTTCGACGCATTGCGCAATCCGTGGACGTTGGCCGCGCTGTGCGTCATCGCCATCATCGGTTTCTGGACCGCCACCGGCAGCACACCGGCTGCGTTCCGCAACCTGTGGACGTGGTCGACCGCCCTGCTGCGCGGCATGTGGGCCAACATCGAAATCAGCATTCTGTCGATGACGCTCGGCACACTGGCGGGGCTTGTCGTCGGCGCGCTGTCGCTGTCGACCCGGAATTGGGTCCGTCATCTGGCACGCCTCTGGGTGCAGGCGTTCCGCAACGCGCCCATCCTTGTGCTGGTGTACTTCACCACCTATGTGTTCCCGTTCGAGCTGCACATTGCGCACTGGACCGTGCCGTTCCCCGATTGGATCAAGGTCGTGCTCGGGCTTGCGCTGCCTGCCAGCGCCAACGTGGCCGAGATTTTCCGGGGTGCGATCCAGTCGATCCCGAGCGCGCAGTGGGAGGCCGCCCAGTCTCTGGCATTCCGGCGGCGCCAGATCTTTCGCCTTATCGTGCTGCCGCAGTGCGTGCGCCGCATGCTGCCGCCGTGGATGAACCTCTACGCGAGCATCACCATGAGCACGTCGCTGGCCTCGCTGGTAGGCGTGCACGATGTGGTCGACACCGCTCAGGTGGCCAGCAACACCGTGGCCAGCACCGACTTCACGGTGCTGGTCTATTTCACGCTGCTGGCCCTGTTTTTCGCATACTGCTATCCGATTGCGCGCGCCACGCGTGCGCTGGAGCGTCGCCATGAACGCCACTGATTCATTCCTGCGTCACCCGCAGGCGCCCGTGACCGCCGCCCCACTCGTGGCCCTGCACGATGTGCACCTGACCTTTGGCGACAACGCCGTGCTCAAAGGCATCGACGTCGAAGTCCGACGCGGCGAGGCCGTGACCATCATCGGCCCGTCAGGCTCAGGCAAGAGCACGATCCTGCGATGCATCACCGGGCTTTTGCGGCCGCAACAGGGCCGCATCCGCGTGGGCGACACGGCGGTGGAAGCGTTGCGCACCGAAGATGAGCTGATCGCCTTGCGCAAGCGCGTGGGCTTTGTATTCCAGCAGTACAACCTGTTTCCGCACCTGACCGTGCTGGAGAACCTGGTCATCGCCCCGACGCGCGTGATCGGACGCAGCCGGCGTGAAGCCGAGCAGGAGGCCCATGCGCTGCTGGGCAAGGTGCGGCTATCCGACAAGGCCCACGCCTACCCTGGCGAGTTGTCGGGCGGACAGCAGCAGCGCGTGGCCATCGCCCGCGCATTGGCCATGCGGCCCGAGCTGATTCTGTTCGACGAAGTCACATCGGCACTCGATCCGGAGACCGTGGGCGAAGTGCTGACCGTCATCCGCGAACTGGTCGAGGATGGCATGACCTGCGTGCTGGTCACGCACGAAATGCGCTTTGCCGCCGAAATCAGCGACCACATCTATTTCACCGAGGCCGGCCGCATCGTCGAGCATGGCCCGCCCGAGCAGATCTTCGGCAACCCGACTCATGAGCGCACCCGGGCATTCCTGCGCCGTGCGCTGGGCGCCATTCCGCGCTTGCCCGCCGAATTCAACGCGGCGTTCGTCCCTTCCACACAAGGTTGAGCATCGATGACCCAGAACCCTGCCGACGACATCCATACCAGGCTGCTACACGCGGGCGGCGCGCGCCTGCGCGATGGCATTGGCCCCGTCAACGTCCCGGTGGTGCGCACCAGTACCGTTCGTTTCGACACGGTGGAGACGCTGGCCGACCGCCACCATCGCCGCGCGGACGGCGAGCGCGTTGCCACTTACGGCCGTCATGGCCTGGATACGCATGAAGCGCTGGAAGACGCGCTGTGCACGCTCGAAGGTGGCCACCGCGCTTTCCTGGCGCCTTCGGGGCTGTCCGCCATCACGCTCGTGCTGCTGGCGCTGCTCAGCCCCGGCGATCACGCGCTGGTATCGGACACCGTCTACGCGCCGCTGCGCCGGGTAGATCAGACGCTGCTGCAACGCCTTGGGGTGAAGGTGGAGTATTTTTCGCCGGCGCATGACGACCTCGACGCGCTGATTCGCCCCGAGACGCGGCTCGTCTATCTGGAATCGCCGGGGTCGCTGGTATTCGATGTGCTGGACCTGCCCGCACTCTCGGCTATCGCCCGGGCGAAAGGCGTGCCCGTTGCCGTCGACAATACGTGGAGCGGTGGCTGGTACCTGCAACCGCTGAAGCTTGGCGCGAATATCTCGGTCCAGGCCGCGACCAAGTACATCGCCGGCCATTCGGACGTGATGCAGGGTGCCGTGATCGTCGATAGTCCTGAACTGGCGGCGCGCATTGCCACCGCGCACGAGGCACTGGGCCTGACCATCGGCGCCGACGATGCCTACCTGGCATTGCGCGGTTTCCGTACGCTGCCGGTGCGGCTCGCGCAGCATCAGCGCAACGCCACCGAGGTCGCCCAATGGCTGCAGCAGCAGCCGCTGGTAGCGCGCACGTTTTACCCGGCCCTGCCGACCGATCCCGGTCACGCACTCTGGAAGCGCGACTTCAGCGGTGCCAGCGGCCTGGTCTCGTTCGCGCTGCACGGCGCTGATCATGCGGCGGCCGGCCGGTTCATCAACGCCTTGCGGCTGTTCTCGATCGGCGCATCGTGGGGCGGCTACGAGAGCCTGGCGCTGGTGGCCCCGCCCGACCGGCTCAATGCATCCCGCGGCTGGCAGGCGCACGGCAGAAACGCGCCCGTCATCCGTCTGCACATCGGGCTGGAAGATCCGCACGATCTGATTGCGGACCTGCGGCAAGCCTTCCTGAAGACCATCGCCTGATACGACCGACGTTAAGCGACTTCCGCGCCGGGATATCCCCGGCGCACCGCCTATGCCATCAACTGCGCGGGGTTCGACTCCAGCAGGATCTTGTCATGCATGCTCGACAGCACGTTGTCGCGCAGTTCGGCATTGCGCCGCAAGCCGGCGTTACTGGCCTTTTCAGCGGCCTTGACCAGCGCCAGCACATCGGTCGTGTGGGATTTCGATGACGGCGTGGTCGAGTCCTGTTCGAGACGGCCCATCACGTATTTCTGCGTATGCCGGGACTGATCGGCCGATTGCGTCAGCGTAGCCTTCACCAGTTCACCCTTGCGATAGGCGAACTCGGATTCGCTGCTGGCCTTGTCGTGAATCTGCTCGTAATAGTAGTTCTGGGAATACGGGCTCTCCGTCAGGAACAGCGTCGTGTCCGCTGACAATGCCCGATGGTAGCTGGCATCGAGACTTGACTGCTGTTGCTGCTTTGCGCCCCGGTCCGCCTGGCCACGGCCAAGCAACTGCGTGGATTGCGAGACGGCGTAGTCGAACGTGTCGCGCTCGTCCGAGCGCAACGGATTGGGCGACGTTGCCGTCTGCGAGATCGACGCCGAGAAATCGGCCAACCCAGTCAGCATGCCGTGATCGCCAGCGCTGAACGTCACGCGCGACTGCTGCGCGCTGGCCGTGTTGTACTGGCTATGCAAGGCGCTGAACGCATCCTTGAACATCGATATCAACGCAGCGTCCCCCTGACCGCGCGCCTTCGCATCGTCGAACTGCTTCAGGTACTGGCTGATGGCCTTGGCCTGCTGCGCGGCCGTGCCGAAAATCGCGGGCGTTGTCGTGTCGACGGCAAGTTTCACGGTGCCGGTCGGGCCAATCGACGTCATCGAACGTTGCCGGTCATCGGCCTGGAAGTCGAGTGTCTGGGACTGGTTGTTGCCCAGCGAAATGCTCGCCTGGAGGTGTACCGATGCGAACTGCGTGGCGTCGTACTGCATCAGGCCATTCAGATCCACGCGCGGCGGCACCTCCGTCAGCGCGTCGACCGATTTTTGAAACGATGCCGAGAGCTTGCCCAGCGCGCCGAGTTCTCCCTGGCTGAGCTGCCCGTCCTTCACCGATGTCTGTACGCGCAGCCGATCGCCGTCGCTGCCGAGCGTGATACCCACCGTGGCGCCACTGCGCGTGGTGATGGTCAACTGGATCTCGTTGGCGGAGTGCGCCTGAAAGCTCGATGACGCAACGGCATCGGCAGGCTCGCCGGCCGGCAGCTGGATCACCGATTGCGAGAAGCCCGTACTCCCGGCGGCAAGGTCTCTGAGCAATGCCTCGCCAAGCCCGCCGAATCGCGCGGAAAGCTTGGAAGCGGACATATTGCCGGCCATACGGATGGAAATCGGATCGTTCACCGCGCGCTGCCACAGCGGCGTGGGCGCGGCATCCTTGACCGAATAGGTCGGCCAGTTGGGCGGCGCGGGCGTCGTCTGCCCCAACGTGACCGTCGTTGCGGACGGCGTCTGGGACTGCGTCTGAACATTGGCGTCGGCTGCCGGGACGGCAAAGGCATCCCGCGTGCCGACTCCTTGGGTACTTACGGAAGAGATGGCGACCATACGATCCACGAAACTTTACGCAATGTGGATCATTAACGACATTTTCAGCAGAAACTTGAGACCGCATATCGCATGCGGTCTCCGCGGCCTGTCAGGCGGCTGCAATCAGCCTGATACCAATATCCCCTTCCCGCTCCAGTTGCGCCACGAGGCCGACCTCCCAGTCCAGGTATTCCTGGAAGCCAGCATTGCGTTTGGCGACGTCCGCATATTGATAAGGGCTGAACCAGTAGTCATCGTCGCCGGTCAGGACACGGTCACCGCCCGCCTCCACGGGCAACCCGACAGCGACCCATGCCTGCGTGCCACCGCCGATGTATCGCACGTCGCGGCCGGTGCGTGCGGCCAGTTCCGCTGCCACAACGCGCGCCAGTACGCCATCGGATGACGTCAGCAGGATCGTGTGATCGGGCTGAACTCCGGCGATCAGCGCTTCAAGCCGGTCTGGAACGGCGAAGAATGCACCGGCGGCGTGGCGCTTCTCGTAGGCCGAGCGCCGCTCCACGTCGAACAGTCTTGCCGTGCCCGACGCAAGCCGTTGCGACGCCTGTTGCGCGGATACCGATGCCGCAGCCGGGCGCGACGCCAGCACGCGCACCGGCTCCGGCCCGGTGACCAGCTCCGCATCAACCGGCGGCGCGAATACATAAACCTCCCGGCCTCCAAGTTGCGCCAGCCACGCCGCCGTGGTCAACGCCCGCACGCCATCGAAATCGGCCAGCACGATACGGGCGCGGCGCGTGGCCAGATATTCGTCGGTGGCCTGCACCAGTTGCCCGCCGGGCGCCCAGCGCCAGCCGGCCAGGTGGCCGGACTCGTATTCCCCGCGCGTGCGCACGTCGAAGCGATACAGCGTATGGACGCCCGCTTCCGATTCGAGCCGCGCAAGCTCCGCTGCGTCGATACGCCGTACGCCCGCGGTTCGGGCAACACGTTCCGCGCGGGTGCGCGCACTGTCGACCGTGGTGGTCGACGGCTCGGGCAATGGCGTGACGCGGCCCTGCGCCAGAGCGCGGCCGGCCAGCAGCCACGCCATCGTGCCGTCCTTGAGCGATGCCACCGGATTCGGAATACCAGCGTCAATCAAGGTTTGGGCGCCGACGATGCTGCGCGTGCGCCCGGCGCAGTTGACCACCACAAGCGTTTCCGGGTTCGGCGCAAGTTCGCCGATCCGGTAGACCAGCTCCGCACCGGGCAGGCTATGCGCGAACGGCAGGCTGAAATCGGCGAATTCTTCCGTGGTGCGGCTGTCCACGACAACGATGTCCTCGCCGCGTTCGATACGGCGATGCAGCTCGTCCGCATCGATCCACGGGGTGTGCTTTTCATGCTCGATGATCTCGCCGAACGCCTTGCTGGGTACATTGCTACCGGTGAACAGTTCGTTACCGGCGGCCGCCCATGCCACCACGCCGCCTTCGAGCACCGAAACATTGCCCCAGCCCAGCCGCACGAGTTTTGCAGCGGCCTGATGCGCCAGCGCATCGGCATTCTCGCCGCCGTCAATCAGCACGATGCGGGTATCGCGTCGCGGCACCAGCCGATCGATCAGTAGCTCCAGCCGCCACAACGGCGCGGACGCGGCCAGCAGGGCATGACCCTTGGTAAAGACGCCGGTCTCCCGCACGTCCAGCAATGCGATTTCATGGCCGTCGGCCAGCGCCGCTTTCAACGCGGCAGCATCGGTCACCGGCGCCGCAAGCCGCCGGGGTGGCCCAAAGCGGCGGTAGGTGCCGCCTGCCTTGCTTTCGAACACTACGCGCCCGGCCAGACGGTCCAGCGCAAGGCCATAGAAATGCAGATGCAGCCCGCGTTCGTCCCCGATCAGTTCGATCGTATGCACGTCGTCGGGCAGCAAGGTCACTGACGACCCCGCGACGACATCGGATTCGTCGATCTCCCGCAGCGTGTCGCGCGTCGGATCGTCCGTGCGCTCGCGTGCATAGAAGTTGTTGCGCTCGCGGCCGCTGATGCCGGCGATGATCGCCCAGGTAGTGTGATCGTGCGGCGGCTGAGCCTTGCCCGGCAACCCGGCCGAGACATAGAGCGCGAACCGTCCATCCAGATCCTCGGCCAGCCGGTAGACCTGCGCGGGATTATCGGTGGATACCGGAAAGTGTTCCGCCGGAAACAGCTCTCGTTGCAGGCCCAGTTGCTCCAGGGCGCGCGCGACTGGTTCCAGGCGCGCCTTGTCGGCCACCGCTTCGCTGCCGAGCGACGCGCGCGCCAGTGCAATCAGGTTATTCACCGCTACGTGGCGACGGCTGGCGATATCGGGTGCTGCCGCTGCTGGCAGGGAGGCTGGGGATGTGCTCATGTCGATGGCCCGAGGGGCAGGATGGTATCCAAGCCATCGACTCTAGCGGCCGCCGCGCCCGGCACGAACGAACAAACGCGCAGAAGGTTATGCGTTCACAAGTCCATGCGGGCCACGGCGCCCCGACGATCAGAACCCGACGGCCTGCCCGTCGCGCCGCGAGTCCGACGCGGCAATATAGCCATCCGGCGCCTTGTAGATCAGTTGCGCGGAGCCGAACTCCAGGCTGTCACGCGGCGCCACTTCCACGCGGTGCCCGCGTTCGCGCAGCGTGGCCACAACGTCGGGCGGCAGATGCGCTTCCACGTTGACCACCGGGCCATGTTCCACACGGAAGCGTGGTGCATCGCTCATTGCCTGCGGGTTCTGACCGAACGCAGCAAGCCGCGCCATCATCTGCACATGGCCTTGCGCCTGCATGGAGCCGCCCATCACGCCAAACGCCATCACCGGCGCACCGTTGCGCGTGACGAAACCCGGAATGATCGTATGCATCGGCTGCTTGCGCGGGGCCACGCAATTGGCGTGCCCCGGCTTCAGGTTGAAGCCTTCGCCACGGTTGTGCAGCGAGATGCCTGTGCCCGGTACCACCACACCCGATCCAAAGCCGCGATAGTTCGACTGAATGAACGACACCATCGAGCCCGCGGCGTCCGCGGCGGCCAGGTAGACCGTGCCGCCGGTCTTCGGCGTGCCGGCCGAAGGCGTTCCCGCGCGCCTGAGATCGATCTGCGCCGCGCGCTCCGCCAGGTACGCCGGATCGAGGAATGACGCGGGCGCGTGCTGCATCGTCGCCGGATCGGAAACGTGCCGGTGCAGGTCCGCGAATGCCAGCTTCATCGACTCGATGCTGACATGGTAGAAGTCCGCACTGTCCACGCCCATGCCTTCCAGGTCGAAGCGATCGAGAATGCCCAGACCGATCAGTGCGGCAATGCCCTGCCCATTCGGCGGAATCTCATGCAGCGTATAGCCACGGAAGTCCTGTTTCATCGGCTCGACCCAGGCCGGCTCATGTGCCGCCAGATCTTCGCCACGCAGCGCGCCACCGGTTTCTTCCGCGAATGCCGCGATGCGCTGCGCCAGTTCGCCCTTGTAGAAGCTCTGGCCGTCGCTCTCGGCAATCTTGCGCAGCGTGGCGGCCTGTTCCGGAAAGCGCCAGCGTTCGCCAGCCTGCGGAGCGCGCCCATCACGCATGAAGGCCTGCGCGAAACCCGGCTGTTCGCGCAGCACCGGCACCTGCGCGGCCCACTGCCGCGCGATCTGTGGCGATACCAAGAAACCGTGCTCCGCGTATTCGATGGCCGGCGCAAACAGCCGCGCAAACGGCAATTTGCCAAAGCGGGCCGACAGCGCCTTCCATCCGGCCACCTGGCCCGGAACGGTCACCGTATCCCAGCCCACCGACGGCATGCGGTCACGGCCGGCGAAACGATCGAGCGTCCATTTTGCGGGGGCGCGGCCACTGGAGTTGAGGCCATAGAGCTGCCCCTCGTGCCAGACCAGCGCGAACATGTCGCCGCCAATGCCGTTCATGACGGGTTCCACCACCGTGAGCGCAATGGCACTGGCAATGGCGCTGTCGATGGCATTGCCACCTTCGTAAAGCATGCGCAGGCCAGCCTGCGCAGCCAGCGGCTGGCTGGTGCTCACCGCGTTGGCGGCCAGCAGCGGCATCTTCTGGGAGGGATAGGGGAAAGACCAGTCGAAAGGCAACATGGGCAGAATCGGATCAGGATGTGAGACACGGCGCTGCAACAACGCAGCGCCACAACGAATGACAGCGCGGCCTTATTGCAGCGCCACGCCAGACTGCTTGACGAGCTTTTCGGTACGGGGGATCTCGGCGTTGATCATGGCGGTGAAGTCGCTGACGCTGCCGCCACGCGGCTCCGCGCCGGTCACAGCCAGCTTCTCACGAAAATCGTGCGTGCCGAGCAGCTTGTTGATCGACGTATTGAGCTTGACCACCACATCGGCCGGCGTGCCCTTGGGCGCGACAATGCCGTACCACGGCGCGATATCGAATCCCGGATAGCCTTGCTCCGCGATGGTGGGAATCTCGGGCGCCTGCGGCGACCGGCGGGCCGTGGACATGCCCAGCGCGCGCAGCTTGCCGCCCTTCACAAACGGCAGCCCCGTCATGATGGTGTCGAAGTACATCGACACCTGCCCCGACAACAGCGCCGGAATGGCTTCGCCCGCGCCCTTGTACGGCACGTGCACGATGTCGATACCCGCGGCGGCCTTCAGCATTTCACCGGCGATATGCGAGGTGGTGCCAGTGCCGAACGACGCATACGTCAGCTTGCCCGGATTGGCCTTGGCATAGGCCACCATCTCCGGAAGCGTCTTGAACGGCAGCGAAGGGTTGGACAGCAGGATGTTGGGCGTAACGGCCACGACAGCGACCTTTTCGAACGCATCCGGATCGTAGCTGAGCTTCTTGTAGAGGAAGCGGTTCGTCACCATCGATGCCGGGCCGGACATCAGCAACGTATAACCGTCGCCGGGCGCGCGCGCCGCCGCTTCGCTGCCGATCATCGCGGCCGCGCCGGGCCGGTTTTCCACGACGAAGGTCTGGCCGTATTCCTTGCTCAGTCCGGCGCCGAGTTGCCGGGTGATCAGGTCGGTTGCGGAGCCGGCCTGGAACGGCACCACGATGCGCACCGGTTGCGTCGGCCAGTCGCGCGCCGTCTGTGCCAGCGCCACGGACGACGCCGCGAGCATGGTGATGGAAAGTAGTGCCCGGAAAGAAGAGAAACGCATGTCTGTACCCTCATTGATTCGAACGTTGGTCATCCGCGTGAACACACGGCATGGCCTCGTTCAGTCCGCAATATGCGTGCCACTGGCAGCGCTGCGTCTTCGACACGAGCCTCATCCGCCCCCTTCAACACGATGAAGTTTGCGGGTGTTGCGCACCGGATGAATGAATGTTTTTGCCGGTGCGGCAGAGGCCGGTGCTGTCTCCTGGTGCCAGGGCACTGCATCAGTGCCTGGCACTCTCCTTTGGTGGTTTGCGCCGGGTTACCTATGCCGTCAGCGCTCCGGCCAGCACGGCCAGCGCCGCATCGAATTGCTCGCGCGGAATCGTGAGCGGATACAGGAAGCGAATGACGTTGCCGTACGTGCCGCACGTGAGCAGGATCAGGCCAGCTTCCATCGCGCGGGCCTGCACGAGCTTGGCAAACTCGGCATCCGGCGCGCCGGTGGCGGGGTCGCAGAACTCGGCGGCAATCATCGAACCGACGCCGCGCACTTCCGCCATGCGCGGGCATTGCGGGCGCAACGCTTCGAGGTGCGCCTTCAGTTGGGCGCCCAGCTCGGCGGCGCGTTCGCACAGATGCTCCTCGGCAATCGTGTCGAGCACCGCATGCGCGGCGGCCACGGCCAACGGGTTGCCCGCATACGTGCCGCCCAGGCCGCCGGGCAGTGGCGCGTCCATGATTGCCGCGCGGCCGCACACAGCGGACAGCGGCATGCCTCCGGCCAGGCTCTTGGCCATCGTGATCAGGTCCGGCTGCACGTCGTAATGCGCCATCGCAAACAGCTTGCCGGTACGGCCAAAGCCGGTCTGCACTTCATCGGCGATCAGCACGATCCCGTGCTTGTCGCACACCGCGCGCAGGCCACGCATGAAATCCGCGGGCGCGGGCTGGAAACCGCCCTCGCCTTGCACCGGCTCGACGATGATGGCGGCTACGCGTTGCGGGTCGATATCGGTCTTGAACAGCGTCTCCAGCGCCTGCAATGCCTGCTCCGTGCCGATGCCATGCAGCGCGTTCGGGAATGGCGCGTGGTAGATGTCCGACGGGAACGGCCCGAAGCCCACCTTGTAGGGCACCACCTTGCCGGTCAGCGCCATGCCCAGCAGTGTGCGGCCGTGAAACGCGCCGGAGAATGCAATCACGCCCGGGCGGCCGGTATGGGCGCGGGCAATCTTGATGGCGTTCTCCACGGCTTCCGCGCCAGTGGTGAACAGCGCCGTCTTGTTCAGCCCGGTAATTGGCACCAGCGCGTTGATGCGCTCGGCCAGCGACACATAGCTTTCGTACGGCACGACCTGGTACGCGGTATGGGTGAAGCATTCGAGCTGCGCGGCCACGGCCTGCATCACGCGCGGATGGCGATGACCGGTGTTCAGCACGGCAATGCCGGCCGCGAAATCGGTATAGGCGCGCCCTTCGACGTCCCAGAGCGTCGCATTCTCGGCGCGCTTGGCATACATCTCGCACATCACGCCGACACCGCGAGGCGTGGCAAGGCTGCGACGTTGATTCAGTTCGATGTTCTTCATGGTACGGGGGAGCGAAGTGGCAGGTTGGCGCCGATAGCGGCGATGTCGCCCATTTCAATCAGATTTGGCTCTACAATCCAGCGCCACTTCCAGAAATCCAATGGTGCCAATTGAAGTCGATCTGCGGTGACCTGCTGCTCCAGCGCATGGGACCCGAGGGCCTGTCGGCCTTCGGCAAGCCCCTGAACCGGGGCCTCTACGAGTGCATTCGTGGCGCCATCCTCGATGGCAGCCTGGCGCCGGCCACGCGGCTGCCGCCGCAGCGCGACCTTGCCGCCGAGCTGAGCCTGTCACGCAACACGGTGATGTTTGCGTACGAGCAGTTGCTGGCTGAAGGGTATTTGCGTGCGCGCACGGGCAGCGGCACCTTTGTGGCAGATACCGCACCGGAGAGTTTCCTCAATGCCAAGGCGGCCACCGTGGCCACGGCCCACTCGCAGGCCATGCCCGGGCTTTCCACACGCGGACAACGCCTGCTGGCCAATGCATCCGCATCGCCCACGCAATGGGGGGCATTCATGCCTGGGGTGCCGGACCTGCGCCGGTTCCCGCACCGGCGCTATGCCCAGATTTCGGCGCGGCTGTGGCGCAATCCGCAGCCGGAGTGGCTCAGCTACAGCCACGGCGGCGGGCTGCCGCAATTGCGTGAAGCGGTGGCCGCCCATTTACGGGTGGCGCGGTCGGTGCGCTGCGATGCGGGACAGGTGCTGATTACCGAAGGCATCCACCAGGCGATTGACCTCGTGGTTCGGCTGCTGGGGTCGCCTGGCGATCAGGCATGGGTGGAAGAGCCGGGCTACTGGGGCATTCGCGGCGTGCTGCATATGTCCGAGATCAGCATGGTGCCAAGGGCCGTCGACGACGAGGGTCTGACCTTGCCCGATACGGACGCCGCCGACACCTCCGCACCGCGCTTCATCTTCGTGACGCCGTCGCACCAGTATCCGATGGGCGCGGTCATGAGCCTCAGACGGCGGCGCGCGCTGCTGGAATATGCGCGCCAGCGCGGCAGCTGGATAGTGGAAGACGACTACGACAGCGAGTTCCGTTTCTCGGGCCAGCCCATTCCCTCGCTGCAAGGCATGGAACCCGACGCCCCGGTGATCTACATCGGCACCTTCAGCAAGACGCTGTATCCGGGCCTGCGCATGGGTTATCTGGTGCTGCCACGTGAGCTGGCCGCCCCGTTCCAGACCGCTCACGCGGACCTGTACCGCGCCGGCCACCTGATGACGCAGGCCACCGTGGCCGAGTTCATGCAGGCCGGCGACTATGCCGCGCATATCCGCCGGATGCGACCGCTCTATGCCAGGCGCCGCGCGGTGCTGGCCAATCTCATCGAGCGCTACCTCGGCCCCGAGGCCCTGAACCCGCAAGGCAGCAACGCCGGCCTGCACCTGGTACTGCGGCTGCCCGACGATGCCGACGATGTGGCCATCGCCGAAACCGCGCGTGTCCGTGGCGTCGTGGTGCGGCCGCTGTCACGCTATTACACCGGCGGCGAAGTGCAGAAGGGCCTCTTGCTCGGCTATGCATGCGTGCCCGAGGAGCACATCGGACCGGCGTTCGATGTGCTGCTGGGTTGCCTGCAGCGCTAGCGCCCGAGGCTGTCGCCGCCGGGCGCTACAGCACCTGCCCCGGCGCCAGCACGCCAGACGCCGCCAGCGCGGACGCAAGCCATGCGGGCCTGGTCTCGGCACCGGACTGGATATTGGCGATGCGCTTGCGCTCGCCTTCGAGCTTTTCCGCTGCCAGATCGAGTATCTCCGCCACCTTCTCGCGCTCGATGACGACCACGCCGTCGGCATCGCCCACCACGAGGTCGCCCGGGTGCACGGTCACGCCGCCACACTGGACCGGATGGTTGATCAGCCCCGGAACGAGCTTGGTGGGTCCGTTCGGATTCGTGCCAACCGCGTACATCGGAAAGCCAAGCTCGCGGATTTCATCGAAATCGCGCGCGGCGGCATCCAGGACAACGCCGGCCAGGCCGGATGCCAGACACTGGTTCGCCATGATGGCCCCCATCAGCGCGCAGGTCTGGTCAGCCTTGCCGTCCACGACGATGACGTCGCCGGGCCGGGCCAGCGCAATGGCCGCGTGAATCATGAGGTTGTCACCGGGCCGGACGTCCACGGTCACTGCCGTCCCGCAAATGCGGAATCGCGGGTCCATTGGCGCGACGCGCCCATGCATGCCGCCGCGCCGGCCATTGACGTCCGCCAGAATCGACGAAGCAAAGTGCGAAGCCCGTGCCACGAGCTGCGGGGGAACACGCGCGATCTCGGTCACGATCGCGCGGAAGTCCTGACTGTTACTCATCGATGTTCTCTCAGTTCAGCGCCACGTTGGCAGCCTTGATGACGCCAGACCACTTCTGCCTGTCGGCCTGCAGGAAATCGCGGAATTTCTCCGACGTACTGCCCACCACCTCCATGCCATCCTGCTGCAGCCGCTGCGCGATTTCGGGCTGGCGCAGCACCTGCTGCACTTCCTTCTGCAACCGCGCGACAACCGGCGCCGGCGTTCCCTTGGCGGCGCACAGGCCAGTCCAGGGCACCGGCTCGAAATCCTTCACCCCTGCCTCGGCAAACGTCGGCACATCGGGCAGCGAACTCAGGCGCTGCGCGGCGGCAACGCCAACCACACGCAACTTGCCCGACTTTGCGTACTGCAGAGAGCTGATCGGCTGGTCAAAGATCAGCGAAACCTGCCCGCCAAGCAGGTCCGCGATGGCCTGGCCCGTGCCTTTGTACGGCACATGAACGATGTCCACGCCGGTCCGCAACTTGAACATTTCGCCGGCCAGATGCCCGGTCGTGCCGCTGCCCGACGAGGCATAGTTCAGCTTGCCCGGATTGGCCTTGGCGTAGGCGATCAACTCCTTGACGTTATGGATGGGCAACGATGCGTTGACGAGCGCTATATAGGGTGTGTTGGCGATCAGCGTGACGGGGACGATGTCCGTTTGCGCGTCGAAACTCATCTTCTGCAGGAACGGCTGGATCGTCAGCGTTCCAGGCGTGCAGATCATCAGCGTGTAGCCATCGGCCGGTGCCTTGAGCATGGTTTCCGCCGCAATGCTGCCCCCGGCGCCGGGCCGGTTGTCGATCAGCACCTGCTTGCCCAGCGCATCGGCAAGCTTCGGCGCGATCAGGCGGGCAACGATGTCATTCGAGCCACCCGGCGAAAACCCTACGAGAATCCGGATGGGACGGGTCGGCCAGGCGTCCTGCGCCACGGCGGCGTGCGTGGCGGCAAGAAGCGCCAGTCCGGCGGCCAGGCCCCGAATGAAACGTGGACGGATGGAAAAATTTGGCAGGTTGCGCATGATGTCGGATTTGTGGTCGTAGGGGGAAACGTGCGCTGGAGAGGCTGTCTGTGGATCATCGCGGCGGGTCTCTATGGACCCTGCTCGCAATCTCTGTCTATGTTCGTGTCATGGCGTTGCTACGGCACGCAGGGCTTCGGCGGCGTTCGCAATGCGCCGCGCGCCTTCGGCCAGCACCTCCATGCTTGTGGCAAACGACAGCCGGAAGTGCGTGTCGACCCCGTAGGCTGAACCGGCCAGGAAGGCGATATCGGCCGAATCGAGCGCCCAGGCGCCCCACTGCTCGCTATTCTCAATCCTGACACCATTGGCGGACTCGCGGCCAAACAGCCCGGTACACGACGCGAAGAGGTAGAACGCACCGGCCGGCGGCTCACATGAGATGCCGTCGATCCGGTTCAGCGCATCGACCATGAAGTCGCGGCGCTGGCGGTAGATGTCCCGATTCCTCGTGATGAAGTCCTGCGGGCCTTCGAGCGCCGCCACCGCAGCCGCCTGGGCTACTGCGTTGGCGCACGAGGTGCTTTGCGATTGCAGCTTGGTCATGGCCTTGATCAGCGCCGCGGGGCCGCCCGCGTATCCGATGCGCCATCCGGTCATGGCGTAAGCCTTCGAGACGCCATTGATGGTCAACGTGCGATCGGCCAGCTGCGGGCAGGCCTGCGCGATCGTGAAGAAGCCGGAGCCGTCGTACATCAGGTGCTCGTAGATGTCGTCGGTCATGATCCAGACGTGGGGATGCCGTTCAAGCACCTCGCCCAGCGCAACCAGTTCTTCGCGGCGATACGCGGCACCGCTCGGGTTATTTGGGGCATTCAGCATCAGCCAGCGGGTGCGCGGCGTGATGGCGCGCTCCAGCGCCTCGGGCGTCAGCTTGAAACCGGTTTCGGGCGTGCCGGGAACGAACACCGGCGTGCCGCCGGCAAACAGCGTGATATCGGGGTACGACACCCAGTATGGCGCGGGAATGATGACCTCGTCCCCGGCCTGCACGGTACAGAGCATCGCGTTGAAGATCACCTGCTTGGCGCCGGTGCTGACGATGATTTCGCCAGCCTTGTAGTGCAGCCCGTTCTCACGTGCGAACTTGCGGGCCACGGCTTCGCGCAGCTCGGAGGTTCCGCCGACGTCGGTGTACCCGGTCTTGCCCGACTGCATCGCCGCGAGGGCCGCCTCGCAGATATGGGCCGGCGTGGCAAAGTCCGGCTCGCCAGCCGTCAGGCCAATAACGTCACGGCCGGCGGCGCGCAGCTCGCGCACGCGCTGTCCGGCCATAGAACTCGGCGACGGCTTGATTCGATTGAGTCTGTCGGAAAGCTTCAGCATGGTGATTCGCGTGTGGATCGATGGCTGCCAGTATGTAAGCCGCCGCGCTATGCCACAAACGAGTAATGCTCGCCCCTCGCTATTCCATTTGTTCGTGCGATGAGCCATAGTGATGCCCTGTTTCTTCCGACAGCATCGCCCGGTGCGCGCATGAATGTAACTTTCAAGCAACTCGAAGCTTTCTATTTCAGCGTCACCAATGCGTCCTTCACCGTCGCGGCGGCAAAGCTGTTTACGACGCAATCGGCGGTGTCCAAGCGCGTGATCGAGCTTGAGCAAGCGCTTGGCGTGCAGCTCGTGCATCGTATGCCCAAGGGCCTGGTACCCACGCAGGCCGGTGCAAGGCTCATGCCAATTGCCGAAGAGTCGATGGGGCTCAAGGAACGGATCAGCCGTGAGGTCGGCCTTGATAACGAGGTGCGCGGCACCTTCCGCATCGGCGTGACCGAGCTGGTTGCATTGACCTGGCTGACGCGGCTGTTGCGCGAGCTGAAGTCGCAGCATCCCGCGCTTCAGATCGAACCGGTGGTCGATGCTGGCCTGAGCCTTTTTGCCGAGCTGGAAGCCAATACGATCGACCTGACCATCCTGCCCGGCAAATACTGGGGCGCTGCGTACCGGTGCGTGGCGGTGGGACAGGTGGAAGACCCGTGGATGGCCAGCCCGAAGCTCGGCATTCCCGATCGCCCGCTAAAACCCGACGAACTCGCCGAGTATCCGGTGCTGGAACAGGCCGTGGGTTCCGCAAAGAACGCGTTCTACGGGCCGTGGAACCAGGAGCACGGGTTCCGGTTCAAGAAGGTCTTTTCCACCAACAGCCTGACGGTGTTGCGGGAGTTGACCATCGAAGGCCTGGGCATCAGCCAGCTGGCCATCGACTATTTCGCCAACGATATCGAAGCCGGTCTGCTGCGCGTGGTGCGCACCGATCCCATGCCGCCGCCGCTGGTCTATTCGGCGGTGTACCGGCCATCGGGTTTCTCGCGGGCGCTCGACGTCATCGCAGAAACGGCATGTCGGGTATGCAGCTTCAAGCGCGGCCCCTTCGATCTTGCCGGCACCCACCCGCCGCTGGCGCAAACGCAAACGGGCAACCCGGCGCCCTGAGAGCACGGGTCCACGGTAGCCGCCGAGAGACGGCGCAAGAACCGGACGGCGCCATCACCGACGCCAACAAAAAACCCCGCATTCTTTCGAACACGGGGTCTTAAGCTGCCCGGTGCCTGCACGGGGCAGGCATCAGGCAAGCGACTACCAAAGGGACTGCGTATCAGGCAGCAGCGTCCTTCAGCTTCTTCAGCGGACGGACCTTGACCTTGACGCTGGCCGGCTTGGCCGGGAACCAACGCTCTTCACCGGTGAACGGGTCCTTGCCGAAGCGCTTCTTCTTGGCCGGCACTTGCTGCGCGGTCACCTTCAGCAGGCCCGGCAGCGTGAATTCGCCAGCGCCCTTCTTGTTCAGCGCGCTAACGATGGTGTTTTCGAGGTGGGCCAGCACCGTCTTCACGGCCTTGGCTTCGAGCTGGGTTTGCGCTACCAGGTGAGCGACCAGGCTCGACTTGTTGAAGGTGTCCTTCAGCGGCTTCACGGTCGGAGCAGCGGCGGGAGCAGCCTTCTTGGCCGGAGCGGCGGCCTTCTTTGCGGCAGCCTTCACGGGTGCCTTGGGTGCTGCGGCCTTCTTGGCAGCAGGCTTGGTTGCAGTCTTCGCGGTCGGTTTCGCTTTGGTCGCCATATCAATGTACGAGAGTTGAAGATTGAGGTCCCGGCCGATTCGCAATGTCCGCTGCGTTAGCGCTTTGCATCGTTGCGATTCGTGCTTGCCGGCACGCACTGAATCATAGCGGAAACAGCCGGAAGTAAAGGGGTTTTCTAACATGCTGTAGGTCAAACCAAGTGAAAACCCCGGGTTTTGTCGCTGGTTTGCGTCAGCCAACACGCTGCGGAGCCTTACGTCCCCCCACTTTCGCGTATGACAGACGCGCCGAACGCGCAAAAGTTTCCGCAATCAATGCGCGTGGCCAGCCATCGCATCGCGCGTTTCGTGTGCCAGTCCCAGCGCGAAAGCGGTCTCCGCCACCAGGAAAAGCGGACCCACCAGCAGGCCAACGAGGTCGTCGACGAACGCCGGCTTGCGCCCTTCGAAGTAGTGGCCGACGAACTGGATCACCCATCCCGCCACGAACAGGCCGATGCCCGAAGCCAGCCACGCAGCGGTGGAAAACGCGGCAATCCACGCGCCTGCCCAGACGAAGACGGCCAGGATCGCAGCCATCGCCACGCCGAATCCGAACGACAGGCGCAGGTAAAACAGGCAGGACAGTACGTAGACCACGATGGCCGGCGTCACGAACAACCCGCCGTCGCCAAGGGCCATGAGGGGCCGGCCCAGCAGTGCGGTCACGGCCAGCACGATCATCGGGATGCCGATGAAATGCGTGAACACGTTGCGCGTATCGCGGTGGTACGCCGCATAGTTCGACAGATGATCGATCAGGGTTTTCACGGGGCAGTCTCCTGTTTGCGGCCTGTCTTCGAGGCCTGTTTTCGAGGGGCCGGCAGCGGTTTTTGCGCCATGACGCCAAACCACACTGCCGGCTCGGATTTGATGTGGATTTATATTAGTGATGCGCCGCGTGCTCTGGAAGAGGACTTCCCCGGCATTCGAGCCGCCCTACTAATTCCGCCGCCCCCATCGCCATGCGTGCCATCGACGAAATACCCGCCCTGACTTCCGACCAGCGCGACGCCTGGCTGCGGCGCATTGGCATTGACGCCGCGCCGCAGCCAACGCTGGATACCCTGAACGCGCTGATTGCCGGCCACCTGACGCATATTCCGTTTGAAAACCTGACCCCGCTGGTGGGCTGGCCCGTGAACATCGACCTGCCCGCGGTGTTCGAAAAACTCGTGCACTGGGGCCGCGGTGGCTACTGTTTCGAACTGAATACGCTGTTCTGCGCCGGGCTCAAGGCGCTTGGCTATGCGGTCGTGCCATTGGCCGCCCGCGTGCGCTGGAACGTTCCTGATGAGCGGCCGACGGGGTTGTCGCACATGCTGCTGCGCGTGGAAGTGGCGCACGAAAGCTATGTGGCGGACGTCGGCTTTGGCGGCCCCACGCCCGACCGCGCACTCGCACTTTCGCTGCCGGCCGGCGCGGATTCGCCCTACCGCCTGCTGACGACCGCGCCCGAAGCCGCCGGTACCGCCTTCCATTCCTTCGATCTGGCCGTGCGCAACCCCGACGCGCCGGACGCCGGGACACCGGATGCAAACGCTGACGACGCAGATACGTGGCGAGTGCTGTACCGCTTCGACCTGACACCGCAGCCGCGAATCGACTATGTGGCGCGTAACTGGTACGTGTCGACGCATCCCGACAGCCACTTCACGCAGATGCTGATTGCCGCGCGCACCGGTGCCGACGGTGCGCGGCTGTCGCTCGGCAACGGCAACCTGACCGAGCGCATACCCGACGGCAGCGTGCAAAAAACCGAGCTGGCCACGCCCGATGACGTCATCGACGTGCTGGCTGGCCGCTTCGGCATCCGGATCGACGACGATCTGCGGGCGGCGCTGGCGGCACGGTTGCCGGCGGTACTGGTGGCACGCTAGCGGGCGCCCGGGGCATCCCGCCCCGCCCGAACCTCGGCATGCGCGGGCCGCGACCCCGGGCATTCCGCGCTGCGGCACAGTTCATGCATCGTATGAATTGCCCGCAGAAAGTTTGCTGATATCGGCCCCGACACGCTGGTCGGCCTGTGGACTGAGGGGGTACGGCTGCCCATAATGTCCCGGCCAATTCACGATTCAGGGCGCGGCACGTACCGCAGCCCATCCATATCAGGAGACACCATGTCATTGTTCGATCTGTCGGGCAAGGTTGCCATCATCACCGGATCCTCGCGCGGCATTGGCCGGGCCATTGCCGAGCAAATGGCCGTGCAGGGTGCCAAGGTCGTCATCTCGTCGCGCAAGATCGAGGCCTGCCAGGAAGTGGCCGACGCCATCAACGCGCAGCACGGGGCCGGCACCGCGTTGGCCGTTGCCGCGAATATTTCGTCGAAAGAGGCGTTGCAGCATCTGGTCGACGAAACCAACCGCACTTTCGGCAAGGTCGACGTGCTGGTCTGCAATGCCGCATCGAACCCGTATTACGGGCCGATGAGCGGCGTGTCGGACGACCAGTTCCGCAAGGTTTTGGACAACAACGTGATCTCGAACCACTGGCTGATCCAGATGGTGGCCCCGCAGATGATCGAGCGCCGCGAAGGCTCGATCATCATCGTGTCGTCGATTGGCGGCCTGCGCGGATCGCCCACGATCGGTGTCTACAACGTTTCGAAGGCAGCCGATTTCCAGCTCGCGCGCAATCTGGCGGTGGAGTTCGGGCCGCACAATGTGCGCGTGAACTGCATCGCGCCGGGACTGATCAAGACCGACTTCGCCAAGGCGCTCTGGGAAGATCCGGTGCGCTACAAGCAGTCGACCGAGAACGCCCCGCTGCGCCGCATTGGCGAACCGGTCGAGATCGCCGGCGCGGCATGCTTCCTGGCTTCGGCCGCCAGCACGTTCATGACGGGCCAGGCGATGGTGGTGGACGGCGGCGTGACGATCTGATTTGTCCAATCCGCGCGGGAGGCCACGCATGTCGCAGCATCCGCAGCAACCTTTGCAGGCCGGCCCGCAGTGGCCGGCCATGTCGATTGCCGAGGCGCACGCCCGGCTGACCGCCCCAGGGGCGCCGTTCGAAACCGAGACGCGCGTAATCCGGGGCATTCCCACCACGGTCTGGAAGAATGCGCCGCCCACGCTGCGCGACCTCTTCCTGGTTGCCGCGGCCTGGGGCGAGAAGACCTTCGTGGTCTACGAGGACGAACGCGTCAGCTATCGCGCGTTCGCATTGGCTGCCACCGCACTGGCCCACCAGTTGGTGCGCGACGGCGTGCGCAAGGGTGACCGCGTGGCCGTGGCCATGCGCAACCTCCCTGAATGGCCGGTGGCGCTCTACGCCGGCCTGCTGACCGGCGTCATCGTCACGCCGTTGAACGCGTGGTGGACGGGGCCGGAACTGGAATATGGACTCACCGATTCCGGAAGCCGCATCGCCATCGTCGATCACGAGCGGCTTGATCGCATCCTGGAACACCTGCCCGAGTGCCCGGCGCTGGAGCGCATCTATGTGTCGCGCACTCCGGCCGGCACGACATTCGACGACCCGCGCATCGTGCCGTTGGCTTCGGTAATCGGCGAATCCGATGCGTGGACGTCCTTGCCCTCGCAATCGTTGCCACAGGTTCCGCTCGATCCCGAGGACGATGCCACGATCTTCTACACGTCGGGCACCACGGGCAAGCCGAAGGGCGCGGTTGGCACCCATCGCAACGCCTGCTCGGTGGCGGTGTGCGCGCAGTTCAGTCCGCTGCGCAACCTGCTGCGGCGCGGTGAGCCGGTGCCCGAACCGAACCCCGACGCTCCGCAGAAAGCCGCCCTGCTCGCCGTGCCGTTCTTCCATGTCACGGGGTGCATGTCCGTGCTGAATGGCGCGCTGGCCAGCGGTGGCAAGATCGTGCTGCAGTATCGCTGGGACACGCTGCGGGCGATGGAACTGATCGAGCGCGAACGTTGCACGTCGGCGGGCGGCGTGCCCACCATTGCATGGCAGATCATCGAGCACCCGCGACGCGGGGAATTCGATCTGTCGTCGCTGGAGAACATGCATTACGGCGGCGCGCCCGCTTCACCGGAACTGGTCCGCCGCATCAAGGAAGCCTTTCCGCAGGCAGTGCCGGGCATCGGCTGGGGCATGACCGAGACATCGGCCACGTTCACGAGCCACAGCGCGGAGGAGTACATCCATCGGCCGGAAAGCAGCGGTCCCGCCTTGCCAATCGGCGAAATGAAAATCGACGATGGCTTTGGCAATGCCCTGCCGCCGGGCGAGATTGGCGAACTGATGGTGCGCGGGGCCAACGTCGTGCACAGCTATTGGAACAAGCCCGAAGCCACCGCCAAAACGTTCGTCGACGGATGGCTGCATACCGGCGATGTGGCGCGCCTGGACGACGATGGCTTTCTTTACATCGTCGACCGCATGAAAGACATGCTGATTCGCGGCGGCGAGAACATCTACTGCATCGAGGTGGAAAGCGCGCTGTACGCGCACCCGGCCATCATGGACGCGGCCGTGGTCGGCATTCCGCACCGCACGCTCGGCGAGGAACCCGGTGCCGTTGTCAGCCTGAAACCGGGCGCGCGGGCTACCGAGGCCGAGCTGCAGGATTTCGTGCGCCAGCAGCTGGCGGCGTTCAAGGTACCGGTGCGGATCATCGTGCGGGACGACATGCTGCCGCGAAACCCGAACGGGAAGATACTGAAGTCGAACCTGAGAAAGCTGTTCGAGTGATTCGATGTTTTCGCGCCCCTCTGCCGCCGTGTGGGAGAGGAGCGCGAACCATCGGGGTATCGGGGTATCGGGGTATCGGCGTCTACTTCACCGGAATCGGCGTGGCCGCCGGCACCGGAACGGCCGTCACGGCGTTCTGCGGGCTGCCGCTGACAATGCGGTCGGAATAGGTCAGGTAGACCAGCGTATTGCGCTTGCGGTCCACGGCGCGCACCACGTGCAGCGTCTTGAACAGGACCGACATCCGCTCGGAGAACACATCCTCCTGCTGCTTCACCGGTCCCTTGAACGCAATGTTGCCGACCTGGCGGCATGCAATCGATGCCTCGGGCGGATCCTCGGCCATGCCCAGCGTGCCCTTGATGCCACCGGTGCGCGCGCGCGACACGTAACAGGTCACACCTTCCACTGCCGGATCGTCATAGGCTTCGATCACGACCTTGTCCGATCCGGTCACGCGGAAATTGGTGGAAACGCTGCCGATTTCTTCTGCTTGAGCGGTGGCCATCAGCGCGGCCAAACCGCACGCGGCGCCCCAGATCGAGACAGTACGCAACGACGTGGGCGTCATTCGGTTGCCGCCCCTTTGATCTCGTCGTGGCGGCGTTCCATTTCCTGGCGCAGGGCGCGGCGCTGCTTGGCCGCTTCAAAGCGCTGGCGCTCCACTTCGTCGCGCGGCTGCAGCGGCGGCACTTCGGCCGGCGTGCCGTTATCGTCCACGGCCACCATCGTGAAATAGCAGCTGTTGGTATGGCGCACGACCTTGCTGCGAATGTTCTCGGTCACCACCTTGATGCCGATTTCCATCGAACTGCGGCCCGTGAAATTCACAGCGGCCAGGAACGTCACGAGTTCGCCGACGTGAATCGGCTGACGGAACACCACCTGGTCGACCGACAACGTGACGACGTAGCGGCCGGCATAGCGGCTTGCACACGCATAAGCCACCATATCCAGGTATTTGAGGATGGTGCCGCCGTGGACGTTACCGGAAAAATTGGCCATGTCCGGCGTCATCAGCACGGTCATGGACAGCTGGTGGGACAGATCATTCATCGCAGAAAATCCAGAATTCGAGCCTGAGGCGCGGGCAGTGTAACCCGGTGCGCCGTGCAATGGCATATCGGATCTGCGATTTCTGTCGTACGGGCGGAAATGGAAAGAACCAGCCGCACAAACAAAAAAGCGGCCCCGCAGGCCGCTTTCTTTACTCCGCGGACGCGATGCGCTTACTTCTTCTTGTTCACGGCGTCCTTGAAGCCCTGGCCGGCGGAGAACTTCACCGTCTTGGCGGCCGGGATCTTGATCGTTTCGCCGGTACGCGGATTGCGACCGGTACGGGCGGCGCGCTTGCCCGAGCTGAAGCTGCCAAAACCCACCAGCGTGACGGAGTCACCCTTGGCCACTGCCTTCTTGATACTGTCCAGCGCAGCGTTCAGCGCGCGCTCGGCGGCGGCGTTGCTGAGTTCTGCTTCCGCGGCGATGGCCGATACCAGTTCACCTTTATTCATGGCTGATTTCCCTTGTTTGGTCGTCGTCACCGGACTTTTGCCAAGTGGCAAAAGTCCGATCGGCGCAGTCTAATCTGCCCTTTGAGCCTTGAGCAATCCCCAGTGGCACCAATGCAACGGAAACTGCCGGAAATCGTTCTCTGACAAGACTTAGCGGGTGTTTTACCCCTTTATTTCCCGAATCGGGAGATCACTTTTCTGAAACAGGACGTATCGGACGGCGCACTTTATGCACCAGGCAGGAAGTTGCCGATTGATCACCGGAATGCGCAATTTCCGACTGCTTTTTCAGACCAGTCGGAGACAAGGGTGGCGCTCGATTTTGGTGCGTAAATTTTAAACGCACCATTTCAGGTCTTTCGCATGTCATCGAATGCGTCGTTTTGGCGCATTGACGCCCCGAATCCGGGCATCGGCAATCTTCGCGCTGCGGAGCACAAACGCCAGCAAAGTGCGGCGCGCCCTGATTTGGCGCCGCGCTCCCCGTTTTACGCCCAATTCTGGAACGCAAATTGCTTACTCGTGCTCCCATTTTGAGCATGAGGTAACGATGGACAACCTGAAGACAGGCACGGATGCATTGTTCATCCTGCTGGGCGCAATCATGGTGCTGGCGATGCACGCCGGGTTCGCCTTTCTGGAACTCGGCACGGTCCGGAAGAAGAACCAGGTCAACGCACTCGTAAAGATCCTGGTCGATTTTGCGGTTTCGACGCTGGCCTACTTCTTCATCGGCTATACGATCGCCTACGGTGTGCAATTCTTCTCCGGCGCGGAGACACTGGCGGAAAAGAACGGCCATGAACTCGTCAAGTTCTTCTTCCTGGCCACGTTCGCCGCGGCGATTCCGGCGATTATTTCGGGCGGCATTGCCGAGCGTTCGCGGTTCAATCCTCAGTTGATTGCGACATTCGTGCTGGTGGGCTTTGTCTATCCGTTCTTCGAAGGCATCGTCTGGAACAACCGCCTTGGCGTGCAGGACTGGCTGGCGTCGGTGGCCGGCGCACCGTTCCATGACTTTGCCGGTTCGGTGGTGGTTCACGCGGTGGGCGGCTGGATCGCCCTGCCCGCCGTGCTGCTGCTGGGCGCGCGCCGTGGCCGCTACCAGAAGGATGGCAGAATCAGCGCCCACCCTCCGTCGAACATCCCGTTCCTGGCCCTGGGTGCCTGGGTACTGGCGGTGGGCTGGTTCGGTTTCAACGTGATGAGCGCGCAGACCATCGACAAGATCAGCGGCCTGGTGGCCATCAACTCGCTCATGGCGATGGTTGGCGGCACGCTGGCGGCGTGGGCCGCCGGCCGCAACGACCCCGGCTTTTCGTACAACGGCCCGCTGGCCGGACTGGTCGCGGTATGCGCGGGCTCGGACATCATGCATCCGCTGGGCGCACTGGTTACCGGCGCCGTGGCGGGCGTGCTGTTCGTCCATCTGTTTACGCTGGCCCAGAACAAGTGGCACATCGATGACGTGCTGGGCGTCTGGCCGCTGCACGGGCTGTGCGGCGCCTGGGGTGGCATTGCCGCCGGCATCTTTGGCAGCCGCCTGCTGGGCGGCATGGGTGGCGTGTCGCTGGTTGCCCAGATCGCGGGCACGCTGATGGGCATCGTCGTCGCCCTGGTGGGTGGCACAGTGGTCTACGGCGCCCTGAAAAAGCTGGTGGGTATCCGCCTGGACCCCGAAGAAGAATTCAATGGCGCCGACCTGACGCTGCACCGCATCTCGGCCACGCCGGAGCGTGAAACCAACTGGTAAACAACGGATTTTCAACGCTTTGTAGCCGATGACGGCCGGGCAAATGCCCGGCCGTTCTTACTTGGCGCTCGCAAAAGATTGACTTGAACTTTCGTAAGCGGGCGCCCAATAATGCCCTTGCCATTCCCGTAAACGCCGACACAGGCGTGCCTTGTGGTCCTGACATTATCGACAGCGCTTAACGGTTTTGCTGTCCCTGGTTTTTCGTGCCCGTAAATCACAGGAGCATGTTCATGGATACCACCTCGCTTGCCAGCCTCCGCGACATCGTCTACGGCTACGCCGCCATATTCGGCGTCAAGATCCTGGCCGCCCTGGCCTTCTGGGTCGTCGGCCGCTGGCTGATCCATTTTGTCGTGCGACTGGTGCAGAATTCGCTGGCCAAGCAGAGCGTGGACCCCACCCTGCTGCGCTATGTCGGATCGATCGTCACTGTCACGCTGAACGTGGTGCTGGTGATCGGCATCCTGGGCTACTTCGGCATTCAGACCACCACGTTCGCGGCACTGATCGCGGCAGCCGGTGTGGCCATCGGCATGGCGTGGTCGGGGCTGATGGCCAATTTCGCCGCCGGCGCCTTCCTGGTCGTCCTGCGGCCTTTCAAGGTGGGCGATTTCGTGACCATCGGCGGCGTGACTGGCACGGTGCGCGAGATTGGTCTGTTTGCCACCTCGCTGGACACCCCCGATAACGTGCTGACCGTGGTCGGCAACAACAAGATCTTCAGCGACACCATCCAGAATTTCACGGCCAATCCGTTCCGGCGCGTGGAGCTGAAGGCGCAGCTGGCCGGCACCACCGACGCGGCGGCGGCCATCGCGCTACTCAAGGAAAAGGTGGCTGCCATCCCCAACGTTCTGGCCGAACCGGCAGTCGACGTGGAGATTCTGGAATTCACACTGGTCGGCCCGGTGCTGGCCGTGCGCCCGTACTGCCACAACGACAATTACTGGCAGGTGTACTTCGATACCAACCGCACGATCCGCGACAGCTTCGGTGCGGCGGGTTTCGCGGCACCGATGCCGGCACAGATGGTGGTCATGCAGAACGTTCCGGCCGTACCGCTGACACATCCGGCCAACCAGGCCGCTTGATCAGGCGGGCTTGCGGATGCCGGCATGCCCATACAGACGTAGCAGTACGGCACCACTGCCGCAGACCGCCATCACCACGGCCAGCGGCAGCGCCGTGCCATCGTGCCAGACACTGACCACGGTGCCGGCCAGCGTGCCGAAGCCGAACTGGAGAGTACCCATCAACGCCGACGCGGTACCGGCTCGATGACTCTGATGCGCCAGCGCCAGTGCCGAGGCATTTGGCGTGATGCAACCCAGCCCGGCCAGGAACACGAAGAAGCAGCACAGCAGCACCGGTAGCGTGGCCACGCCCAGCAGCGTGGCCGCCGCCAGCGTCAGGCCCGCCAGGCAAGGCGCAAGCAGCGCGACGCGCAGCACGTCGTCCAGCGCGCGGGCCCGTACCAGCCGCGCGTTGACCTGCGACATCGCGATCAGGCCGAACGCGTTGGCTCCGAAAACAAAGCCGTAGTGGGAGGGATCGATGCCATGCAGTTCGATCAGCACGAACGGCGAGCCAGCAATGTAGGCGAACATGCCGCCTTGCACGCATCCCGCCGCCAGCGAATATCCGAGGAATTCGCGGTCGCGCAGCAACTCCCAGTAGGCGCCCAGCACCGTGCCCGGGTGCAGCGTGCGGCGGCGTTGCGGATCGAGCGACTCCTCCATGCGCGCATGGACCAGCCACAGCAGCAGCACGGCCGCGCCGCAATGGATCCAGAAGATCGCGCGCCAGCCCGTGGCCGCCAGAACGGCGCCACCGATCAGCGGCGCCAGGATCGGCGCCAACCCCATCACCAGCATCAGCGACGAGAACGCGCGCGCGGACTCCCGCGCCTCGAGCCGGTCGCGGATCACCGCGCGGGACACCACCAGCCCGGTACAACCACCCAGCGCCTGCAGAAAGCGCCAGATCATCAGCGACTCCACGCTCGATGCCATCGCGCACCCTGCCGCCGCCACGCCATAAATCGTCAGCCCCGCATAGAGCGGCGCCTTGCGGCCGAAGCGGTCGCTGACCGGGCCATAGAATGCCTGCCCGATCGCCAGCCCCACCAGGAACGTCCCCAGTGTCAGCTGGACCCGCCCGATATCGGTATGCAGATCGGCGGCCAGTGCCGGAAAACTCGGCAGGTACATATCGATCGACAGCGGCGCGATGGCGGTCAACGACGCGCAGATCAGCAGCCAGAGCGGAAAGCGCGCGTTGGCATGCGTACTTGCAGAGGAAGTCATGAAGGGGTTCCGGTTAGGCAAGCGGCAATTGTTGCATAGCACGCAAGCGTCTGGCGGCGCGCGCGTCAAGTCGCCGGAAGTAGCGTGGGAAATCTGCCGCAAACCGTCTGCGGGTGCGGCGTGACGGGTGGCGTGGCTTTCACGTGCACCAAGGTGGAGGGTACAATGCGTGCCTGTCGGGACGGATGTAATCCAGACCACGCAGTCAGACGCATCGCGGGAGACGGATCACGGGACCCGTCCCCGGCAACGTTATCCTGCATGACCATACGACATAAGCCGTTTATTGTTTCGCTGAGCCTGGTTGCGTTGGCAGCCTTGCCGCCGTTGCCCGCATGGGCCGCGCCTGGCAGGCCGCCCGTCTTGGCATCGGCTCCGTTGCCCGCGCCCGTGGTGGTCGACGAAGCCGAAGCCTTGTCACGCATGCTCAAAGGCGCGGCCACCGGGCAAAACACCGGCGCTGCCGGTGTACCCGAACTGCTGCGCAACACCAATCGCCCGGACAGCGTGCTGGCGCGCGCCTGCCGCCAGCTCAACGACGCCCTGCCAATCGAGATCGATGGGGAAACGCGCCTGCGCCGGTGCCAGTCGATACCGGGCAAACACGTGCTGTTCCAGCTGGAGCTGACCAACTATCGCGGGCCGATGCTCGACCTGGCCAGCTTCGAGGTGAACTACGCCGCCCCGCTCCAGCGCAATATCTGCGCGAACCGCGACGTGGAAATTCTGACCAAGATCGGCGTCAGCATGATGTTCCGCTACATGACCCGTAACGACCGCGGCGAACGCCGCGTGGGCGATGTCTACATCAATGCGCCGATCTGCGTGTCGGCGCTGCGCTGAAGTTTAAAACACTACGAATCCCGCAGCGGGAGCGGGAACAACCGGTACACCAAACGGCGAACGGCAATAAAAAACGGCAGGCTTGGCGCCTGCCGTTTTTTTGTTGCCGTGGTGGCCAGTTACACCGCCCGGGGCCGCAATGGCAGCACGTTCGGAGCGCGGCGCATCAGCACCCGCGTTTCCTTCCACGCCGCATCGGCCAGCGGTGATCCCCACACCAGTTCGTGCAGCTTCGACAGCGCGAACGGGTCGCCCAGCAGCACATGCTTCTGCGCCGGCGACAGCGAACCGGGACCATGCGTCAACGCATGCTGCACCAGCGATGCGTGCTGCAGCCTGGCCGGCTCCGGCTGGATCGTGCGCGCTGTGCCCGTCGCGCACATCAGCGCGTTGGTGACCGGGTCCACGACGGCATCGACAAAGCGCGGCGTTTCCCGGGCACTCTCCACATGCTGCTGCGTTTCCACGATCTCGCGCGGCATGTTCGTTTCCTCGGGAATCATGAACAGGCCGGCGCGGCGGGCGGCACGGCCCAGCGAGACGCGCGACAGCATGACCGACAACGGAATCGACAAGGCCAGCGAGCCGACGATCGGCAGCAACCACCAGATAAAGCCCGGGCTCAGCCAGTACACGCCCGCGCCCCACACCAGCCCCAGCAGGGTATGCCCGCCGTGGCGGCGGAACGCCTCGCCCCAGGTGGTCTCGGCATCTTCACGCGGCGGCGATTTCCACGAAATGCCCCAGCCGCTGTAGGCCGCGATCACGAACTTGGTATGGAACAGCATGCGCGTCGGCGCCAGCAGCGCGGACAGCGTCATCTCGATCAGCATGCTCAGGAACAGGCGCACCACGCCGCCATACTGCTTTGCATCCTTCAGCAACAGGATCACGCTGGCCAGCTTGGGCAGGAACAACAGCGTGGCAGTGGCCGAAAACAGTGCAAGCGCCTTTTCCGGATGCCATTCCGGCCAGGTCGGGAACAACTGGTAAGGCTTGGTGAAGTACTCGGGAGGCACCAGCGCGTGCTTGGCCAGCGCGGCCGTGGACAGCAGCAGGAACAGGAACCACAGCGGCGCCGACACGTAGGCCATGATGCCGGTCAGGAACACGGCACGGTGCACGGCATGGAATCCCTGCTTCATCCAGAGGCGGAAATTCATCAGGTTGCCCTGGCACCAGCGGCGGTCGCGCTTGACCTCGTCCAGCAGGTTCGGCGGCAATTCCTCGAACGAACCAGGCAGGTCATAGGCAATCCACACCCCCCATCCCGCGCGCCGCATCATCGCGGCTTCCACAAAGTCGTGCGAGAGGATTTCACCGGACAGCGGCCCCTTGCCGGGCAATGGCGCCAGGCCGCAGTGTTCCATGAACGGCTTGATGCGGATGATGGCGTTGTGGCCCCAGTAGTGCGACTCACCAAGCTGCCAGTAATGCAGGCCCGCCGTGAACAGCGGACCATATACGCGCGTGGAGAATTGCTGCACGCGCGCGTACAGCGTGTCGCGGCCCACGGCCAGCGGTGCGGTCTGAATGATGCCGGCGCCGGGGTTGGCTTCCATCAGGCGCGTCAGCGTGGCCAGGCAGTCGCCGCTCATCACGCTGTCGGCATCGAGCACGATCATGTAGCGATACTTGCTGCCCCAGCGGCGGCAGAAGTCCGCCACGTTGCCGGTCTTGCGCTTCACGCGGTGACGGCGCCAGCGATAGAAGATGCGGCCGAAGCCACCGACCGCGCGGCACAGCTCTATCCAGGCGTCATGCTCGGCGGTGCGCAGGTCGGGATTGCCGCTATCGGACAGTACGAAGAAATCGAAGTGCTGCAATTCGCCGGCGCGCTCGAGCGATTCATACGTGGCGCGCAACCCTGCGAAGACGCGCGTCACGTCCTCATTGCAGATCGGCATGATGATCGCGGTGCGCGCGGACGGATCGATCGGCGCATCGCTGGCGGCGCTGCGCGAGATCAGATGCTTGTCGCCGCCCTTGAACAGCACCAGGAACCCCATCATCGCGGTCCAGAAACCAGCCGACACCCACGAGAACAGGATCGCGAACAGCGACAAAATGGCCACTTCGAGCGGGTCCGCGCCGTGGTACGGCAGCACCTTGGACATGAAGAAAGTGGCCGTGATGGTCTGCACCACCACCAGGAACAGCAGAAACCAGCGGCGGTGCGATCCGGCCGGATGCCATTTGCCCTCGGCATCGGGGCCGTCATGCAGCGTATCCCACGTTTCCGGCACGGGCGGGCGACCCAGCAGCTTGCGCCAGGTGTTGCGAATGCCGCCCCAGACGATATGCGGCGGCCACTGGCGCGGCACCATCGACGCGCGCTCGGGTTCCGGCCCGGTATCCACGCGCACGGTGCCGTCGTCATGCCGCTGCAGCAACGGCTTGCCGTCCACCTGCGGGTTGCCATAAGCCATCGCAAAGCGACGGCCCACCGATGCGTAGGTTGCCCCGCCTGGGGCACTGCCGTGAATCAAATCGGTAGCTTCCTTGTCCTTCGGGTCGCGGCCGGCCAGGCGCGTTTGCAATTCGATCATGGCCGATGGCACTTCGATACCCTCTGCCGGCACGCTGGACATCAGCGATTTCGGAGTATCGGCCAGCAGTTCACTACGCAGTTCGGGTGAAGCCGGCAGGCGATCGACATAGCGCTGGCATGCCGCCGCCGCCTGGGCCGGGCGCTGCTTTAGCCTGGGGGTAAGATGTAGCTCCATGTCTCGGATAGGGTTGTATTGCCGTTGCGAAGATAGCCGCGCAACTCAACCGGCTTGTTCTCATCCTTGCGCCGCATGAACATCGTCATGCGCCAGCCACCCGTGGCCTCATTGCGCTGGACTGTTGTCTTGAGCAGTTCGCCATTGGCGTCCGCCGATACCACCGGGTCCAGACGCGCCTCCTCGGGCAGCTTCTTGAACGCCGGTCCTTCGAAATCCACCACCAGCGAGAAACTGGTGTCGTCCTGCTTGCGCGTCAGGCCCTGGCCGCGGCGCGTCTGCGTGACCCACGACAGCGGCGGCAGGTTCTCGCCGTCCTTCTGCCATTTCAGTCGGTACTCGTAATCGAAAGCCTGCTTGGGCTTGGGCGGGCTGTCCGGCACCCAATACGCCACGACGTTGTCGTTGGTTTCGTCCGGCGTCGGAATCTGCACCAGCTCCACGCGGCCCGATCCCCAGTTGCCCTTCGGCTCCACCCACCCACTAGGCCGGCGCTCATACCAGCTGCCGATTTCCTGATAGTTGTCGAAGCTGCGGTCGCGCTGCATCAGGCCGTAGCCCTGCGGATTGGTCGCGGCGAACGACGTCACCAGCAGCCGCTTCGGATTGACCAGCGGACGCCAGATCCATTCACCCGTGCCGAGCTGTACCGACAGGCCATCGGAGTCGTGAATCTCGGGCCGGAAGTCCGGATTCCCCGAAGGCTGGTTCTCGCCGAACAGATACATGCTGGTCAGTGGCGCCAGGCCGAGCTTGGTCACGTGCTCGCGCAGGAACAACCGTGACTTCACCTCCATCACCGTCTCGTTGCCGGGCTTGATGATGAACCGGTAGGCCCCGCTCATGCGGCGCGAATCCATCAGCGCATAGATCGTCAGTTGCTTGTCATTGGCTGCCGGGCGCTCGATCCAGAACTCGGTAAAGCGCGGAAACTCCTCGCCTGAGTTCAAGGCCGTATCCACCGCCAGGCCGCGTGCCGACAAGCCATACCACTGGTCCTTGCCCACCGCGCGGAAGTAGCTGGCGCCCAGGAACGATGCGAGTTCGTCCTTGCGCTTGCCCTGGTTCAGCGGATACATCAGCCGGAAGCCGGCAAAGCCCAGCCCCTTCAGCTTGGCCGGATCGACGCGGTGGCTACCGTAGTTGAACGCGGCAGGATCGAACCGGAATTCGCGCACGCTGTTGCTGACCACCTCGTTGATCTTCACGGGCTGGTCGAACACCATGCCTTCGTGAAAGAACGAAATCTCGAACGGCAGACGTGCGCCACGCCAGGCAAAGCGCTCGGGCTTGTACTCGATCTCGCGATAGCGGTCGTACGACAGTTCCTTCAACTCACGCGGCAGTTCCTGCGCCTTGGGCGGCTTGTACGGCGACGCCGACAACTGGCGCGCGCGCGCCGCCACCGTCTCGAAGTCGAAGGCGTGCGCGGTCAACGCCAGCACGGCCAGCATGCCGCCGCCGATCCAGCGGCCCAGCCCCGCCATCCTGCCGGATAAGCGGCGCGCGGGCGCTGCGGTCGGGCGTTGGATCGGGCGGAACGACGTCGGATTTGCGGACATGAAGGCCGTTGGCAGGGTTGGCGGGGAATCAGGCGACCGGACGATACGGTCGCCGCGGAATACGTTGGAAGACTTCAACGAGTGGCTACAGCAAAAGACGGACCATAGTGCGTTGCGTCAGGCGCATCGACCGATGAGCGACACCAGTGCATCAGTGCGTCGGGCAACGAACGTTTGTCGGGATTGTTGCAATGCGATGCGAAACCTTAACAATTCGAGACTTAAAAGTCACGTTTCGACGCCGCAACGTTTGCAACAAAATGTCTCGCCTGTGGGCCGGACGCCGCTCCGCGCGTGCGCTTAAAGGCTAAAGTCAAGGATAGGTCATGCAAGGGCCGGCGCGCTGAACCGGCGCTCAGGCTTGTTTGACCCGGCGGCCTGACTCTGGTGCGCATGCCATCGGCTTGTGCATTTCGATGCACCGGAACGCGTACGGCACGCTTACAATCGGCACCGTCACTTACGTTATTCATCCGAAAAGGAATTGTCATGCGCACTTCGCGACAAACCCGGCTGGCCGTGGCGGCCAGCCTTGGCTGCGCCCTGCTTCTGGGCACCATGCAGCCCGCGTTTGCCTATTTCGAGACCTACCTGTCCGGCAGCATCGTCGGCACGCTCACCCAGAAGGAAGCGGCCTCGCTGAAGAGCTCCGTCCGCACGGCGCTCAACGACACCGAGGACAACAAGGTGGTGGAATGGCACTACCCGGCCGAGAACCGCCGCCAGGCCGTGGATGGGACGATCACTCCCGTGGCCACGAAGACCGACAACGGTCAGACCTGCCGCCGGCTGAAGTCGGACCTCAAGCGCGGCAGCGCCACCGAGGCGTGGTCGGGCTGGTTCTGCAAGCAGTCGAACGGCACGTGGAAAGCCCGGCATGTTGCCGAGTAAGCTGACCTGCTGAAGCTGGTATCGCGCTGGCGTCTTGCGCCAGCGCTCAATGGCAAAGGCGCGTCACAAGTTCGCCTGCCAGCGTGCCGGACACCGCTGGCTGCGGCATGCCTGCCTGCGACGCGCGGATCGTGTAGAGCGACTCGCCACGCGCATAGCGCTTGGCATACAGCGTCTGCTCGATCACCGAATACATCGATGTGGCGCAGTTGAGCACCATCCGTTTCAGCGAGGAACGGATCATGTCGCCGCTCGTGGTCTTGATGACGCCAGGCGGTGAATTGTGGACCAGCACCACGCCCACCTCCGTGCCGCGACGGCGAATCGAAGTCTGATCAAGATAGGAAATCACGCCATTGGCCCCCATCAGCGGCAACCAGCGCTGTGGGTCTGGCGCGGCGGGGTCGGGCGAGGCTACCAGCGTGCAACCATCGCGCGGCGAAGCACGAAACACGGTGCCGCCATTCGGCCCCTGGCACTGGTACAGCGCGCTCGCCGCGGCTGGGCGAGCGGTGCTGGAAAGAGATGGCGAGCCACTGGATTCGGCATGCGCCGCAAGACTGAGACACGCACCGGCGAGCAGGACCGTGCGTACGAAAATGCGGGAAAACATCGGAGGAAACCCTCTTAAGGACGGGAAGAGCCCGCGCATTTTCGCACAGCACCCACTGGTCACGACAGCCCTGGGAAGTGCGGAATCTCCCGACAAAGCCAATCCGCACGTCGCGATTGCGCGATTTCTGCCCCCGGTTTGCCCTGGAGCAGTCGCCCGTCAATCTTGCTTCGCTCAGCCATGCAACTCGCGCCACGCGACCAGATCGGCGATGGTCAGCACGGGCAACCGATGCAACTCAGCGAATGCCAGCGCTTCCGCGCGGCGTGCCATCGTGCCATCCGGATTCATCAGTTCGCACAGCACTGCCGCCGATGACAGACCGGCCATCCGGGCCAGCTCCACCGAGCCTTCGGTATGGCCGCGGCGCTGAAGCACACCGCCATCCACCGCCACCAGCGGGAACACATGCCCCGGGCTGACAACGGCGTCCGTGCCCGCATCGTCGGCAATCGCGGCGCGGATCGTCGTGATGCGGTCAGCGGCGCTGACGCCGGTGGTCACGCCTTCGCGCGCCTCGATCGAAACCGTGAACGCCGTGCCGTACTGGCTGCGGTTGTTCTCGACCATCGGCCGCAAGCCGAGCTTGCGCACCTTTTCGGCGCTCAGGCACAGGCAGACGATGCCGCTGCATTCGCGGATCATCATCGCCATGTTGGCGTTGGTCAGGCGTTCGGCGGCAAGGATCAGGTCGGCCTCGTTCTCGCGGTCGTCGTCGTCCAGCAGTACGACGGGACGCCCCTCGCGCATGGCGTCAAGCGCCTGCGCAATGCGCTCGTCGAGCGGACGCGGGTCGGCATCGGCCACGGCAAGGTCACCGGCGGCCAGTTCGGAAAGATGGCTTTTGTTGAGAGTCAGCATTGATGAAACGCTCCGTGCAATAAAGTTTCCAAGGGCGTTTCAGGGGAATGATCAGCGGCAACGCACAACGCTCCGCCCACGCGGACGGACAACGCCGTACGCGCCTGGGAATGCCATGCGAATGCCGCCCATCTTCTTTCATCCGGACTATGACCGTCGGCCCTGGCTTCTCACCAGGTCTGCTGACCCCGCACGGGAGTGCGGGCGCTCGCGGGCTCGTGGCGACCCTGCCTTTCGGCAATTGCCACATACCGCCGGTGGGGACTTTCACCCCGCCCTGAAGACGTAACGAAGCCGCCGTGACATGCATGCCACAGCGGCCGGGCGATGGTAGCACGACTGTGCTTTTCTGGCCTTACTACGATGCCGTAGGGTTATTCGACGGCACGGGTGTGGCCGCCAGCGCTTCGAACAGCGCCTTCGTCGCATCGTCGGCCGGGTAGAAGCACTCGATCCGCAATTCCTGCAGCGTGATGTCCTGCGGGTTGCCGAGCGTGGTCAACGTGGAAAACAGCGACGCTCGGAAGCGCCCGGCATGCACGATCACAGGCAGCACCGGCGGCAGCGGGCCTTCCGCCGGATCGTCCTCCACCAGCAGTACGCCGCCGGTATCGACCAGGTCCGGGTGCCATTCGGCGATACGGCGGAAGATTTCACGCGCGGTCTGGTCATGCGCTTGCACCTGCAACTCCTGCCACACGCGGCGCAACAGGTAGCGCCCCACCTGGCGCGCGTTTTCCAGCACCGGCCAGAGCCCGTTGGGATCGAACACCGCCAGCATCAGGTTGATGCGGCCACCCTCGCCGTCCAGCGTGGCCGGCGTGCGATTACCCATCAGCTGGCTCAGCATGCGACGGTAGCCATCGTTGGCATCGATCAGATGCCAGAAGCGGTCCAGCACAACAGCCGGATACGGCTCCTGCTTGGTCAGGATGAGCGAGATGGCCTGCCGCACCATCTGCATCGCGGGCGCCGCCAGCGTGTTTTCGCTGTAGGCCGGTGCAAAGCCGCCGGCCAGCAGCAGCCGGTTGCGCTGCCGCAACGGCACGCCCAGGCGGTCCGCCAGCGCCAGCACCATCTCGCGGCTGGGCCGGGCGCGGCCCGATTCCAGAAAGCTGATATGGCGCTGGGACACCCCGGCCGCCAGCGACAGCGCCAGCTGGCTGTAACCGCGCTTGCCGCGCCAGTAGCGCAGGAGTCCGGGAAAATCGATGGCGGCCTCGGAGCCGGGCGTGAGCGTTTCCATGCGATGCATTACAGCACACCGGCGGCCGGCCAACGACTACCTGAGAGGTAATGACGAATATTCACTGAGCCGCGCGCGACGCGCTTCGAACGTCTTCTCGGCCTTTGCTTTTCAGATTCGTCGCATTCCGTTGGCCAGGCGCGATCCTTAAGCTTGCCGCATCGTCCCATCGGTAAACGCTCGCCATGATCCGCTCCCTCGCCAACAAGTCGACGGCCGCTGTCTTCTGCGGCCACCATGTCCATACGCTGCCCAGCAGCATCCAGCCAGGCGCCCTGCGCAAGCTCGCCATGCTGGACGCCGTGACATCACCGCCAGACCTGCTGGCGGCGCCTGCAAACGAGCTAGTGCCCATGTTCGTACAAAAGTCCGGGCAATGGCGCGTGCGGATCGAGGGCATCTGGCACCTCTGCTTCCGCTTTGCGCATGGCAACGCCTGGGATGTCGAGATCGTGCAATACCGGCCCGAGGAGGTGGCATGACCATCAAGCGAGAAGACCTACCCGACACCGACTTCACCCCCGTCACGGCTGGCGATCCGATCCCGCCCACCCGGCCCGGTGACATCCTGCTATATGAATTCATGGTGCCCAGCGAGCTGTCGGCCAGCGCCCTGGCACTGGCGCTCCGGGTCCCGGTGGCCCGGATCGAGGGCATTGTCTGGCGCGGACGCGCGATTTCCCCTGAGACCGCACTACGGCTGGCCCGCTATTTCGGCACGTCGGCCGAGTTCTGGACGCGGCTCGAGGCCAGCTATGCGCTGCGCGTGGCCCGTGCCCAGGCCGGCCCGGCCATCGACCGCGAGGTGCAGCCGCTCACGGCATGAATCGTGCACCCTCAATTGGGTGATGCGTGAGCCACAACAACGGATGCGGCGTCACATGCGGATGGTATGCTCTGATTTTTCAATTCCCGCGCGCGCAGGGCGCGCACCCTGATGGAAATAGCCATACTACTGGCGCTGATCTTGCTGAACGGCCTGTTCGCCATGTCTGAAATCGCGCTGGTCACGGCCCGCAAGGCCCGTCTGCAACGCCAGATCGAAGACGGCGATCGCGGCGCGATGGAAGCAGTGAAGCTCGGCGAGGACCCCACCCGCTTCCTGTCCACCGTACAAATCGGCATTACGTCGATCGGCGTGCTCAATGGCGTGGTCGGCGAATCGACGCTGGCAGCGCCGCTGGCCGTATGGCTGCAGGGCTTCAGCATCCCGTCCACCACGGCAGGCTATATGGCTACGGCCATCGTCGTTGCGGGACTGACGTATTTCTCGATCGTGCTGGGCGAGCTGGTGCCGAAGCGCCTGGGCCAGTTGGCGCCGGAAGCCATCGCACGGCTGGTCGCACGTCCCATTTCCATTCTGGCGACGGCATCGAAACCGTTCGTCAAGCTGTTGTCTGGCTCCACGCAACTGGTGCTGCGCCTGCTGGGCGTCAAGTCCGACCGCGGCCCGGCCGTGACCGAAGAGGAAATTCACGCCCTGCTTGTGGAAGGCTCGGAAGCGGGTGTCATCGAACGGCACGAGCACACGATGGTCCGCAACGTGTTCCGCCTGGACGATCGCCAGCTGGCGTCGCTGATGGTGCCCCGTGGTGACGTGGTGTACCTGGACGTCGAACTGAGCGAGGAAGATAACCTGCGCCGCATCGAGGAATCGGATCACTCTCGCTTTCCCGTGGTGCGGGGTGGCATGCATGACATCCTGGGTGTGGTCAGCGCGCGTCAGCTGCTGGGCCGCCGTTTGCGCGGCGAGAAGGCCGACCTGACGGCCGTACTGCAGGCGGCCGTGTTCGTGCCCGAAAGCGTCACGGGCATGGAATTGCTGGAGAACTTCCGCTCGTCGGGCGGCCAGATTGCCTTCGTGATCGACGAATACGGCGAAGTTCTGGGCCTGGTCACGCTGCAGGATCTGATCGAAGCCATCACGGGCGAGTTCAAGACCGAGACGGCGGGAGAGGAATGGGCGGTGCAGCGCGACGACGGCTCCTGGCTGCTCGACGGCCTGATCCCGATTCCCGAGCTAAAGGACCGCACCGGCCTGCGCTCCGTGCCCGAAGAGGACAAGGAGCGCTATCACACGCTTTCGGGCATGTTGTTGCTGCTGCTTGGCCGCCTGCCGCAGACTGCCGATACGGTGCGGTGGAACGACTGGAAGTTCGAGATCATCGACATGGACGGCAAGCGCATCGACAAGGTGCTAGCGTCGCGTGTGCCGCCGGACGACGGTCCGGAGTCCGAGACAACGGGCTGACCTGAAACCCCACGAAAGTCACAACGGGCGCTAATGAACTGCACCCCAGAAGTTGGACATCCATCCAACCTTTGGGGTGTTTTTCATGGCGAAGTACGATGAGCAATTCAAGCTCAGAGTGGTAAGGCAGTACCTGGCCGGTCGAGCCGGCTTCAACGCAATCGCAGCCGAGCATGGTATTGGCCATAGTCTGGTGGAGCGTTGGGTGGCCAGCTACCGACAGCATGGCCGAGACGGGCTGCGCAAAAAATTCAGCCACTACAGCGCCGAATTCAGATTGGCGGTGCTGCGGCGCATGTGGCGAGATGGTTTGTCGATCGGACAGACGGCCGCTTTGTTCGACATTCGCAGCCCTGGCTGCATTGGGGTCTGGGAGCGCCGCTATCATAGTGGCGGTATGGATGCCCTGTCGCCCCGACCTCGCGGGCGCCCCAAGACGATGCCACAAGCCACGCCTCGCAAGCCTGCAACCGACACCCCAGTCCCCGACGACGAGCGCTCCCGCAAGGACTTGCTCAAGGAGATCGAGAACCTGCGCGCGGAGGTGGCGTATCTAAAAAAGCTCGACGCCTTGGTTCAAGCGAACAAGACATCTGCGCAACCCAAAAAGCGCAAATAGTGCTTGAGCTGAGGCAGCAGTATCCATTGGTCGGCTTACTGAAGGCGGCGGGGCTGGCGCGCAGCACGTTTTACTACCAGCAGGCGGTGCTCCAGGCCCAAGACAAGTATGCGGGCCTGAAAGCGCGCATTCGCGACCTCTTCGACCGACACATGGGCCGTTATGGCTACCGCCGCATCACAGCAGCAATCCGGCAAAGCGGCATGATCGTCAACCACAAGACGGTCCAGCGCCTCATGAGCGAGATGGGACTGAAGTCGTTGGTACGGCCAAAGAAATACCGATCCTACAAGGGCACGGTAGGCCGTGTCGCGCCCAACGTTCTGCAACGGCAGTTCCGGGCCAGGCGTCCGAATCAGAAGTGGGTAACCGACGTGACCGAATTCAACGTGGCTGGCGAGAAACTGTACCTCTCCCCGGTGCTGGACCTGTATAACGGCGAAATCATCGCCTACGAGACCGCCCACAGGCCGGCCTTCGAGATGGTGAGCAGCATGCTGAAGAAAGCGTTCCGGCGCCTATGTCCGCAGGACCGGCCGGTCCTGCATTCCGACCAAGGCTGGCAGTACCAGATGCCGGCCTACCAGCGGATGCTCAAGCAGCGCAATATCCGTCCCAGCATGTCACGCAAGGGCAATTGCCTTGACAACGCCGTTATGGAAAGCTTCTTCGGGACCCTGAAGTCCGAGTTCTTCTACCTGAACAAGTTCGCCAGCGTCGAGGAGCTACAGCAAGGCCTGCGCCAATACATTCACTACTACAATCACGACCGCATCAAGCTCAAACTAAAAGGGCTGAGTCCCGTGAAGTACAGAACTCAGCCCTTGGCGGCCTAAGTTACCCGTCCAACTTTACGGGGTCCGTTCA